>JAEWEN010000119.1 GCA_023389275.1 Bacillota bacterium | reverse complement strand
AGAAAGTTCTTTTACTAGACTGTTTGTAAAAAATCCATCAAATGGCATATAATACCTCCATAAAAATATATTTGTATGTTTAACTAATTTCAGTTATAGTAATATAATAATATAAAAACTTCAACTTAGATAGGAGAATTTACCCTTATTATATAGGAGGATTATTATATGAGATTTTCAAAAATGCATGGACTTGGAAATGATTTTATAGTTGTAGAAGAAAAAGATATACAAGGAGTAGATATATATTCTTTAGCTAAAAAAGTTTGTAATAGAAACTTTTCAGTAGGAGCAGATGGTCTTTTAGTAGTTTATAAATCTTCAATTGCTGATATTAAAATGGAAATAATAAACTCAGATGGCAGTTATGCTAGTATGTGTGGAAATGGTATAAGATGTTTTGCAAAGTATGTTTATGAGAAAAACATAGTAAAAAAAGAAGAAATATCTATAGAAACAGGTGCAGGTATATTAATTGCATATCTTAATATTAAAGATAATAAGGTATGTGGAATAAAAATAGATATGGGTGAGTTTAGTTATAATAAAGAAGATATTCCATTTATAGGAGATGAAGATAATAAAGAATATAAGCTAGTTGTTAATAATAAAGAGTATAGTGCAACAACTATGTTTTTAGGGGTTCCTCACACAGTAGTATATGTAGATGAAATAAACCCTAGTGAAGTTATAGAGTATGGTGCTATAATAGAAAAGTTAGATTTGTTTAAAGAAAATACAAATGTTAATTTTGTTAAATATATAGATGAAGAAAACATAGAAGTTAGAACATGGGAAAGAGGAGCAGGAATTACATTTGCATGTGGAACAGGAACATGTGCTAGTGTAGTTAGTGGAATAACAAGAGGTATTAATAAAAATAAGGTAAATGCAAAGCTTTATTCAGGAAATATGATAATAGAATATAAAGAAGGTAAAGTTTTTATGGAAGGTCCAGCAGAATTTATATGCAGTGGAGAAGTTTATATATAAATAAGCCTTGATAAAATCATTAGTAATTATGTATAATTAGAAGGAAAATGCTTTAAAGTGGCGAAAAATAAACTAAATGGCCAAAACGAAATAATATACAATGGCGGTAGGTGAAATTAATGATAAAAAGCATGACGGGTTATGGAAGAGGAAATGAAGAAGTAGATGGTAGAATTTTTAATGTAGAAATGAAATCCGTAAACAATAGATACTTAGATATTAATATAAGACTTCCAAGAACAATTAATTCTTTAGAAGACAAAATTAGAAAGCTAATATCATCAAAAGTATCACGTGGTAAAATTGATGTTTACATAAACGAAGAAAGTGTCTTAGAAAATAATACAACAGTAAATGTAGATGATAATATGGCTAAGGCATATTTTTCAGCATATTCACATATTAAAGATCTACTAAGTCTAAAAGACGATATACCACTTTCACTTATAGCTAAGGCACCTGATGTTATAGTTACTGAAAGAAAAGAAGAGGACCTAGAAAAGGTTTACTCTGCACTTGAGGTTTCTTTAAATTTAGCTCTTGATATGTTTATAAAAATGAGAGAGTCTGAGGGAGTTAAGTTAAGTGAAGATATTTTAAAAAGATGTGAAAATATTTTATCTATGATGTCTATAATAGAAGAGAGATCACCTAGTATTGTAGAAGAATATAGAGAAAAAATATCTCAAAGAATTAAAGAATTTTTAAAAGATGTTGAGATAGATGAAACTAAACTTTTAAATGAAGTTGCATTTTTCTCAGATAAATGCAATATTACTGAAGAAATTGTAAGACTTAAAAGTCATATAGTACAATTAAAAGATACTTTAGAAAATAGTAGTGATTCTATAGGAAGAAAACTAGATTTCCTTATTCAAGAAATGAATAGAGAAACTAACACCATAGGCTCAAAGGCTAATGATCTTTTAATTACAAAAACAGTTGTAGATATAAAAAGTGAAATAGAAAAAATAAGAGAGCAAATTCAAAATATAGAATAAGGGGAGAAGAAAAATGTCTATTAAGTTAATAAATATAGGATTTGGTAACATTGTTTCTGCTAATAGAATTGTTTCTATAGTTAGTCCAGAATCAGCACCTATAAAAAGAATAATTCAAGAAGCTAGAGATAGAGGAATGCTTATTGATGCTACTTACGGTAGAAGAACTAGAGCGGTAATTATAACAGATAGCGATCATATAATATTATCAGCGGTTCAACCTGAAACAGTTGCACATAGACTTGTTGTTAAAGATGCAGAGGTTGAAGTCGAAGATCATGAAGAATAAAAGATATAGATAGGGTGAAGTTAAATGGGCAAAGGAATACTAGTTGTTCTGTCAGGACCATCAGGTACGGGAAAAGGAACGATTTGTAAGTCTTTCTTAGATAAAAATAAGGATGTAAAACTTTCTGTTTCTTGTACAACTAGAACTCCAAGAGATGGAGAAGTTCATGGAGTTAATTATTTTTTCACAGAAAAAGAAAAGTTTGAAGACATGATAAAGAAAGATGAATTTTTAGAATATGCAAATGTGTATGGTAACTACTATGGTACACCTAAAGCTTATGTAGATGATATGTTAAACAAAGGCTATGATGTTATACTTGAAATAGATACTCAAGGGGCTCTAAATGTAAAAGAGAAATTTGAAGATGGAGTATATATATTTATAATGCCACCTTCACTAAAAGAGCTTGAAAATAGAATAGTAGGTAGAGGAAGCGAAACAGAGGAAACTTTAAAGAAAAGACTTGGTGCAGCAACTGGTGAGATAAAGCTTGCTGAAAAGTATAATTATGCTGTTATAAACGATACTATTGATGAAGCGGTTAAAAAAATAGAAAGTATAATAATAGCTGAAAAGTGTAAAATACACAGAGCGAAAAATAATATACAAGTTTTTAAGGAGGTTAACTAATTATGAGTAACTCAATGATAAACCCACCAATAATAGACCTTTTAGATAAATCAGGAGATAGATATTCTTTAGTTGTAATAGCTTCAAAAAGAGCTAGAGAAATAATTGACGGAGATGAACCGTTAGTTAATATAAAATCAACTAAACCAGTTACTATTGCTGTTAATGAAGTTAATAAAGGAAAATTAACATTTGAATCATTATACGAAGGAATTAAATAGTAAATGGACAAAAAGAAAACTGTAGTTTTAGGAGTAACTGGAGGAATTGCTGTTTATAAAGCTTTAGATGTTGTAAGTAGGCTTAAAAAAAAGAATATAGATGTTCATGTTATAATGACAAAGTCAGCTACAGAGTTTGTAGGAGAGCTTAGCTTTAGAAGTTTAAGTCAAAACCCTGTTGTAACAGATATGTTTGAAAGACCTTACACATTTGATATTGAGCATATTTCCCTTGCTAAAAAAGCAGATTTATTTTTAATATTACCTGCAACAGCTAATATTATAGGGAAAATAGCAAATGGTATAGCAGATGATATGCTTTCAACAACAGTTATGGCAACTAGAGCTCCTGTTGTTATAGCCCCTGCTATGAATACTTTTATGTATGAAAATCCTATAGTTCAAAAAAATATTAATCTTTTAAAAGAATATGGATATCATTTTGTAGAACCTCTTTCAGGTAGACTTGCTTGTGGAGATGTTGGAAAAGGAAAAATGGAATCTCCAGAGGTTATAGTTGAATATGCTGAAATGCTTTTAAATGATAAAAAAGATTTAAAAGGGAAAAATATTTTAATCACAGCAGGACCTACAAGAGAGGATATAGACCCAGTTAGATTTATTACAAATAAATCATCAGGTAAAATGGGTTATTCTATAGCAAAAGCAGCTAGAGATAGAGGGGCAAATGTAATTTTAGTTACAGGACCAACATCAATAAATCCTCCAAGATTTATTGAAACTATAAATGTTTATAGTGCAGATGAAATGTATAAAGCTGTTATAAACAATATAGACAGATCTGATATTATAATAAAATCTGCTGCAGTTGCTGATTATTCACCTTTAGAGGTAAGTAATATTAAAATTAAAAAGTCTGATGAAACAATTAATATATCTTTTAAAAAAAATAAAGATATATTAAAAGAAGTAGGACAAAATAAGAGCAGTAAAATTGTTGTAGGTTTTGCAGCTGAAACAAATAATGTTTTAGAAAATGCAAAACTTAAACTTAAAAATAAAAATCTAGATATGATAGTTGCAAATGATGTTTCTATGAAAGATTCAGGTTTTGATGTTGATAATAACAAAGTAACTATTATAACAAATAATAGTTTTAAAGAATATGAAATACTTTCAAAATATGAAGTTGCAAATAATATATTAGATGAAATACTTAAAATTAAGCGCTAAGGCGCTTTTTTTTACGGATATTAGGAGGTGATTATTTGAAAATAGCATCTGTTATAATGTCTAACTCTGCAAGAGAGGTAGATAGGGAATTTGATTACTATATACCTTTAGATTTAGAAAATTTTATTAATATAGGTTCAAGTGTTATAGTACCTTTTGGAAATTATAATAGTGAAACAGAAGCCTATGTTGTAGATATTAAAGATAATACTGATTTTAAAGGTGGGAAAATTAAAAGTATAATAAGAATAGTAGAAGATAAAGCAGTAATAAGTCAGTCTCTTTTAAACCTTGCCTATTATATTAAAGAAAAATATCTTTGTACATTAAGTAGTGCACTAAAATTAATGCTTCCACCTAAAAAAACAGTTAAACAAATAATCACATATAGCATTAAAGATATAAATTTAGCTAAGGATTTTATAGAAAAAAATAAAAGAGCAAAAAAACAGGTAGAGGTTATATCTAAAATAATTAATTTAAATAAAAATATATTTACACAAAAAGAATTGCTAGACTGTTTTGGAGCATCTACTTCTGTTATAAAATCATTAGTTGATAAAAACATATTAGGTGTACATTTAGAAGAAGTAAGCAAAAAAGAAAAGCAATACGAGGTTTATAAAAAGCCTATACTTACAAATGATCAAAACAGGGCTATAGAAGATATAATTAGTAATTTTAAATATGGAAAAAATATAAGCCTAATTCATGGTGTAACCGGATGTGGTAAAACAGAAGTATATTTAAATTTAGTAGAAATGTTTATTAAAGAAGATTATGGTGCTATAGTTTTAGTTCCAGAAATAGCCTTAACTCCACAAATAGTTGAGAGGTTTAAAGGAAGATTTGGAGATACTGTTGCAATAATTCATAGTAGACTAAATGATTCTGAAAAATATGATCAATATAAAAAAATAAAAAGTGGAGAATATAAGGTAGTTGTAGGTGCAAGATCAGCTGTATTTTCACCTATTAAAGATTTAAAACTTATAATAATAGATGAAGAACATGAATACTCTTATAAATCAGAAAGTAGCCCAAGATACTTAACACATGATGTTGCAAAGTTTAGAATAAATCAAGTAAAAGGATGTTTAGTACTAGGTTCTGCAACACCTTCTATAGAATCTTATTATAAAGCAAAAATTGGTGAGTATAACTTAATAAAAATAGATAAAAGAGTTAAAAATATACCTATGCCAAATGTAGAAGTAGTTAATATGAAAGAAGAGCTTATGCTAGGAAACAAGTCTATGTTTAGTAGAAAACTTTATAGTGGTATAAAGGATAACCTTAAAGAAAAAAATCAAACAATACTTTTTTTAAATAGAAGAGGACATTCTACCTTTGTATCTTGTAGAAGCTGTGGATATGTTTGTGAATGTGAAGATTGTACAGTAACTCTTACATATCATAGTAGCTATGGAAAACTTAAATGCCATCATTGTAATAAAGAATATACTATACCAAATATTTGCCCTAAATGTAAAAGTAAATATATAAAGTATTTTGGAGTTGGAACAGAAAAAGTAGAAAAAGAAGTTCAAAAGTATTTTAGTGATGCAAAGATTATGAGAATGGATGTTGATACTACAAGGAAAAAAGGTGAGCATGAAAAGTTATATAAAGAGTTTAAAAATAAAAATAAGGATATATTAATAGGAACCCAAATGATATCTAAAGGAATGGACTTTGAAGACGTTACATTAGTTGGAGTAATATCTGCTGATATAACACTTAATATACCAGACTTTAGATCTAGTGAAAAAACCTTTCAAGTTTTAACCCAGGTTTCAGGAAGAGCTGGAAGAGGAGATAAAAAAGGAGAGGTAATTATTCAAACATATAATCCAGAGCATTTTTCTATAAAACATGCTAAAAATCATGACTATGATGGATTTTATAATAAAGAAATTGAAAATAGAAAACTTCTTAACTATCCACCTTTTTCAAGTTTAATGCATGTTGTTTTTACAAGTGAAAATGAAAATATGCTAAAACAAGAAATGGAAAGACTAAGTATTATAATAAAAAAAGATTTGGGAAATATTTCTATAATAGGACCTTCTCCTTGTCATATTGTAAAGGTTAAAAATAAATATAGATGGCATGTAATATTTAAAGGTGATATAGACAGTATTAAAAATAAAGTTCTTGATTTAATACAAAAAAATATGCAAAATAAAGGTATAAGCTTTATAATAGACATAGACCCGTATACATTAATATAAGGAGGACTTTAAATGGCACTAAGAGAAATTAGAAAAATAGGTGAGGACGTTTTAAGAAAAAAATCTAAAACAGTAGATGTTTTTGATAATAAACTTAAAATTCTTATAGAAGATATGTTAGACACAATGTATGAAGCAGAAGGAGTAGGTCTTGCAGCTCCTCAAATTGGAATACTTAAAAAAATAGTTGTTATTGATATTGGAGACGAAACAGGGGTTCATGTACTTATAAATCCTGAAATAACATCAAAATCTGGTAGTCAAACAGGAGACGAAGGATGTCTTAGCGTACCTGGAGTTTTTGAAGAGGTTGAAAGACCAAACGTAGTAACTGTAAAAGCTCAAAATGAAAATGGAGAAAACATAACTTTAACAGGTGAAGGGTTTTTAGCAAGAGCTATTTGTCATGAATTAGACCATTTAGAAGGTACATTATTTGTAGATAAAGTAGTAAGAAAATAGGTGATAAAATGAAAATAGTTTTTATGGGAACACCTGATTTTGCAGCACATTCTTTAAAATGTATTGTAAAGGATCATGATGTTTTATGTGTTATAACGCAACCAGATAAACCAAAAGGTAGAGGACAAAAAATGCAGCCTACTCCTGTTAAAGAAGTAGCTTTAGAAAATAATATAAAGGTTCTTCAACCTAAAAGAATAAAAGAAGAAAGAGAAACTATAGAATATATAAAATCTTTAAATCCAGATATAATGGTTGTAGTTGCTTATGGACAAATATTATCTAAAGAAATACTTGAGATTCCAAAGCTTGGATGCATAAATGTGCATGCTTCACTTTTACCATCACTTAGAGGAGCTGCTCCTATAAATTGGAGTATAATTAATGGTGATAAGGTATCTGGAGTTACAATTATGCAAATGGATGAAGGATTAGATACTGGAGATATGCTTTTAAAAAGAGAAACCAATATTGAGGAAAATGAAACAGCAGGAGAGCTTCATGATAAGCTTATGAATATTGGAGGAGAACTTTTAATAGAGGCTTTAGGAAAAATTGAAAGTGGAAATATAAAAGGTGAAAAGCAAGATGACAGCTTATCTACATATGCACATATGATGAGTAAAGAATTAGGTCATATTAACTGGGAAAAGGATGCTAAAGAGATTTATAATCTTTTTAGAGGAGTTATACCTTGGCCAGGAGCTTACACTTATTATAATGATGTTTTAATAAAAATATGGTCAGCAAGTTATGAAAAAGGCGACTTTAAAGGGGAATTTGGAGAAATAATAAAAGCTGATAAAAAAGGAATATTAGTAAAAGCTAAAAATGGGGCTATACTAATTAAAGAGCTTCAAAAAGTTGGGGGAAAAAAACTAGATGTAGCTAGCTTCTTAAATGGAAATGCATTAAAGTGTGGAGAAATATTTAAATAGAGGTGAGTTTATATGTTTTATCCTGATCCAACATATATTATTATAGTTCCTGCTATAATACTAACTATTTATGCACAAATAAAAGTTCAATCTACTTTTAATAAATATTTAAAAGTAGAATCTGTTAGTAGAGAAACAGGTTTTAGTGTTGCTAGAAAGCTTTTAGATAGTAATGGTTTATACTCTATTCCTATAGAAGTAGCACCAGGTAGACTATCTGATCATTATGATCCAATTTCAAAGGTTGTAAGACTTTCAAGTGATGTTTATTATGGAAGCTCATTAGCTTCAATAAGCGTTGCAGCACATGAAATTGGGCACGCTATTCAGCATAACACTGGATATGCACCACTTATGATAAGACATAGACTTTTTAAAGTAGCTAATATAGGTTCAAATCTTTCTTGGATTTTAATTTTAGCTGGTATGTTTTTTACAATGTCTAAATTAATATTACTTGGTATAATATTTTTTACTGCTGCTGTAGCTTTTCAAGTAGTTACGCTCCCAGTAGAATTTAATGCAAGTAGTAGGGCACTTGCTTTACTAGAGAGAAATGGAATATTAAGTAGAGATGAGGTAAAAGGATCTAGAAAGGTGTTAGATGCAGCAGCACTTACATATGTTGCAGCAGCACTTACATCAATTTTAGAACTTGTTAGACTAATAGCTATTTATAATAGAAATAACGATTAATCTAAAGGGTAATACTGAGGTATCAGTTTTACCCTTTTTAGCCTTTCGGTATTATATTTATAGTAAAAAGTTATAATAAAATATATAATAATTATTAGAAATTAAACTAAATTATTTTTAAATGGAGGAATTATGGAGGATAAGGCAAGACTTGTTGCTGTAAAAACTTTATTTGACATAGAAAGTAAAGGTTCATATTCAAATTTAAAGCTTAATTATTATTTTAAAAACTATGACCTTGAAGCTTCAGATAGAGGTTTTGCAACAGAAATATTATATGGAACAATTAGATGGAAAAAAAGAATAGATTATATTATAAAAAAGTTTTCCAAAACAAAACTTAAAAAAATTCCTTTATGGACATTATGTTGTATGAGACTTGCAATATATGAAATATATTTTTTAACTAAAGTACCAGACTTTGCATCTGTTAATCAGTATGTTGATATTACAAAGGTTAAAAATGAAAAAGATTCATCATTTGTAAATGCTCTTTTAAGAAATATACTTAGAAATAAACAGGAATTTTATAATATAAAAATACAAAATAAAATACAAAAACTTGCTGTTGAATACTCTCAAATGGAATGGTTTGTAGAAAAGCTTATTAAGGATTTTGGAGAAAAAACAGCTATAAATATTATGGAAAAAAGCAATAAAGCTCCAAAGCTAACTATAAGAGTAAATACCTTAAAAACTACAAAGGAAGAGCTAAAAAGCATTTTACTAGAAAAAGGATGTATAGTAGAAGATGGGGCTATAAAAGACTCTTTAAAGGTTAAAAATTTATCTTTTATAGAAAAGGATAAACACTTTTTAGAAGGGTACTTTACAATACAAGATGAAAGTTCAATGCTTGCAGCTTTAACATTATCTCCTAAAGAAGGGGATGTTGTAATAGATATGTGTGCAGCTCCAGGGGGTAAGTCTACATATTTAGCAGAGATTATGAAAAATAAAGGGGAAGTTAATTCTTTTGACATACATGAGCACAAGTTAAAACTTATAAAAGATTTAGCAACAAGACTTGGTATTAATATAATAAAAGAACAACTAGTAGATTCTACTATTTTAAAGGAAGAATATATTGATTATGCTAATAAGGTTATTGTAGATGTACCTTGTTCAGGGCTTGGCATTATAAGAAAAAAGCCAGAAATAAGATGGAATATAAAACAAGAAGATGTAAACTCTCTTACAAATATTCAAAAACAAATTTTATATAATGCATCAAAGTATGTAAAGGTTAATGGAGAAATAGTTTATAGTACATGTACAATAACTAAGGAAGAAAATGAAAATATTATTAGTGAATTTTTAAGTGAAAACAAAAACTTTGAATTAGTAGATATTTCAAGCATAATACCTTTTAATATTGAAACTTCTAAAAAAGGGTATGTTAAACTTCTTCCAGGAGTTAATGATACAGATGGATTTTTTATTGCAAAACTTATAAGAAAAAGGTGATAAAGTGGAAAAATTAGATTTAAGAAACTTAAGTTTAGATGAAGTAAAACAGTATTTAGAATCAATAGGAGAAAAACCATTTAGAGGAAAGCAAATATTTAAGTGGATACATAGAGGGGTTGAAGATATTGATGAAATGACAGACCTTTCAAAGACACTTCGAGAAAAGTTGAAAAATGATGTATATATATGTAATATGGATATAGTAGGCGTTAATGAATCAAAGGAAGATGGTACTAGAAAATATTTAATGCGTCTTGTAGATTCAAATATAATTGAATGTGTTTTTATGAGATATAAACATGGAAACTCTATATGTATATCTACTCAAGCAGGCTGTAGAATGGGATGTACATTTTGTGCATCAACAATTGGGGGAAAAAATAGAGATTTAACAGCAGGAGAAATGCTTGGGCAAATACTAAAGGTAGAAAAAGATACAGGAGAGAGTATATCTAATATAGTTTTAATGGGAACAGGAGAACCATTTGACAATTATGATAATGTATTAAAGTTTTTAAAATTAGTTAATTCAAAAGATGGAATTAACATAGGAATGAGACATATTACAGTATCTACTTGTGGACTTGTTCCAGAGATTAAAAGATTTGCAGATGAAAATATACAGGTAAATCTTGCAATATCCCTTCACTCTCCTAATAATAAATTAAGATGTGATATTATGCCTATAGCTAGAAAATATAGCTTAGATGAATTAATGGATGCTTGTAAGTATTACGTTAATAAAACTAATAGAAGAATTACATTTGAGTATTCTTTAATTGATGGAGTAAATGATTTAAAAGAAAATGCATTAGAGTTATGTGGCCTTTTAAAAGGAATACTTTGTCATGTAAACTTAATACCTATAAATGTGGTTAAGGAAAGGGATTATAAAAAATCAAGAAAAGAAAGAGTTGCATCTTTTAAAGAAATACTAGAAAGTAGAGGTATAAATGCAACTGTAAGACGCGAGCTTGGAAGTGATATTGATGCTGCATGTGGACAGCTAAGAAGGCAATATATAGAAAAGCTTGACTAATGAGGTGGTTTAATGAAAGTTAAAGCTATTACCCATACTGGTATGGTAAGAGATTTAAACGAAGATAGTATTTTAGTTTTGGAAAATGATAATTATAGTCTCTTAATTGTAGCCGATGGAATGGGTGGACATAATGGGGGAGAAGTTGCAAGTGAGATTGCGGTAAACTCTATAAAAATGTACGTAGAAAATAATTTTCATGCATATTCTAATATAGATGAGCTTGTTAGAGATTGTATTTTAGATGCAAATAAAAAAATATATAAAAAAGCATTAGATAATAATAACTTAAAGGGTATGGGAACAACAATTACATTATCTGTTATATATAATAATAATATATATATAGGTCACGTAGGAGATAGTAGAGCGTATATTTTAAGAGATAACAACTTAACCCAAGTTACAGAAGATCACTCTTATATAAATGAACTTTTGAAAAAAGGAGCAATTACAAAGGAAGAAGCAGAAATACATCCTATGAAAAACTTTATAACAAGAGCAGTTGGAACAGATGAATATATAGTTATAGACACATATGAAAAACACTTGCTTGGTGGTGATATTTTAATTATTTGTAGTGATGGATTAACAAGACACGTAAGTGATGATGAAATTTTTCAAATAGTTAAAAATAATGATAATCAAGCAGAGTGTCTTTTAAATCTTGCAAATGAAAGAGGTGGAAAAGATAATATTTCCATTGTAATTGCAAGAAAGGAGGAGAAAGATGCATAATATTAATAAAAAATTAGGAAATAGATACACTTTACTTGAAAAAGTTGGAGACGGAGGTATGGCACTTGTATATAAAGCAAAGTGCGAACTTTTAAATAGATATGTTGCTGTAAAGGTTTTAAGGCCAGAATATATGAGTGATGAAGACTTTCTTAAAAAGTTTAGAAGTGAATCTTTAGCAGTAGCTAGTCTTTCACATCAAAATATAGTTAATGTATATGATGTAGGAAATGAAGATGGACTAAACTATATTGTAATGGAGTATGTTGAGGGAATAGATCTTAAAGATTATATTAAAAAGAAAGGGAGCCTTGATTACAAAGAAACCCTTGATATAATAAAGCAAATCGCAAAAGCACTAGAGCATGCACATAAAAATGGTGTTGTTCATAGAGATATAAAACCACAAAACATACTTATAACAGAAGAAGGATTAGTTAAAGTTGCAGATTTTGGTATAGCTAGAGCATCTACAGCATCTACAATGACAAATACTAAAACAGTTTTAGGATCAGTGCATTATGTTTCTCCAGAACAGGCTAAAGGAAGCTTTACAGATAATAGAACAGACATATATTCTATAGGAATAGTTATGTATGAGCTTTTAACAGGACAGCTACCTTTTGAAGGAGATAGTCCTATATCTATTGCAATTAAACATATACAAGATGAAATAAAAAATCCTTGTGAAATAAAAGAAGGTATACCAAAAGGTGTTTGTGATATATGTGTTAAGTGTACACAAAAAGATCCTTTAAAAAGATATCAAAATCTAACAGATATGATAAATGATATTAATATAGTTCAAAAATCTCCTAATACAAGAGTAGGACTTTTTTCTTCAGAAATTGAAGGTACTAGAATAATACCTTTAGAGGAACTTGAAAAAGCTATGAATGATAGAACTATGAAAATAGATACAAGCAAATACAATAAGCCTAAAGAAGAAATTATAGATGATGAAGATATAATTAATGATTTTGAGGACTTTGAAGAAGAAGTTGAAGAGGATATTGAGGAAGATAAGTATAAATTTCAAAGAAAGAAAAAGCTTAAGGAAAAGTCTAAGGGTAAAGTAGGAAAAAGAAGAAAAGCTATTGTAGGAACTGTAATAGGACTATCACTATTTATACTAGGAATAGTTGGAGCCTTTGCTATGTGGATGGGAAACACTCCAAAAGAATTTATAATTCCAAAGGTAATAGGTGAAACTAAGGAAGTGGCAACTCAAAAACTTGCAGCAGGAAAGCTTGTTGTTAAAACAAAAGAAGTAGAAAGTGATGAGAAGGCAGGATTAGTAGTTGATATATACCCAGCAGAAGGAATGCCTGTTAAAGAAAAAAGTGAGGTTACTTTAACAATAAGTAAAGGTAAAGAAACAGTACAGGTTCCAAATATAGAGGGTATTACAGTTGAAGAAGCGGAAAGACAGCTTATTGAGAAAAATCTTTTACTTGGAGATGTAACTAGAGAATATAGCTCAGATGTAGGAGCAGGACT
The DNA here is from genome assembly GCA_023389275.1 of Bacillota bacterium. GTDB lineage: Bacteria > Bacillota > Clostridia > Clostridiales > Caloramatoraceae > Clostridium_AB. Next base: position 28,611 of record JAEWEN010000119.1, on the reverse strand, counting down.
TGTAATAGAGCAATCTGAAAAAGAAGGAACTGAAGTAGAACAGGGAAGTAAAATAGATGTTGTTATTAGTAAGGGTCCAGAAATTAAGTTTTCAAAGGTTCCTTCACTTGTTGGAAAAACTTTAGATGAGGCGAAAAGTGCTATAAAAAATGCTGGCCTTACTATTGGTAGTATAGGATATAGTTCAAATCCAGCATATCCTAATAACGTTGTTTTAGAACAAACTATATCAGGTGGAACTTCTGTGAAAAAAGGAAGTTCAATAGATATTATTATTAATAAAGTTGAAGAAAAAGATAAGGATGAAGGCGGTACAAACGATAAAGTAGACGAGGATAAAGAGGATCAAAATAAAGATGAAAATACTAAACCAGAAAATGGAAGTGGAGAAAGTAATTCAAATCAAGGGGATAAAACTGACAAAAAGCCGCAAAATCAATAATAAAAGGAGATGTATATGAACCAAGGAGTAATAGTAAAAGGAATAGCAGGTTTTTATTATGTAAAAATTGAAACAGGTGAAGTTATAGAATGTAAAGCAAGGGGTAAGTTTAGAAAATCTAAACTTACTCCACTTGTTGGAGATAAAGTATCTATTAATATGATAGATGAACTACATGGTTCCATAGAAGAAATACATGAAAGAAAATCACTTCTTATAAGACCAAATGTTGCTAACGTTGATCAAGCGGTTGTTGTTTTTGCATTAAAAAATCCTGATTTAAATTATACTTTTTTAAATAAAGTTCTTATGGCAATAGAACATTATGAAATAGACTCTTTAATATGTTTAAATAAGGCAGATTTAGACGAGGGAGAATTTGAAAATGCTAAAGCTATATATGAAAAAATAGGATATGAGGTTTTAAAAATAAATGCTTTAACAGGTGAAGGTCTTAGTGAATTAAAGGAGAGATTAAAAGGTAAAATTTCAGTTTTTGCAGGACCTTCAGGTGTTGGGAAATCTACTATATCAAATAGTGTACAAGAAAATGTAGTAATGGAAACAGGAGGGCTTAGTAAAAAAATAAGTAGGGGAAAACATACTACTCGTCATGCACAGTTAATAGAAATATCAAAGGATACTTATATAGTAGATACTCCTGGATTTTCATCTATAGACTTAAGTTTTATAAAACCAAGTGATCTTCAGTATGTTTTTAAAGAGTTTAAGTTAGGGAATTGTAAATTTACATCTTGTATGCATAATAAAGAAATTGGTTGTGCAGTTAAAGAAGATGTAGAAAATGGGGTTATACCTAGGGAAAGGTATGAAGCATATATAAATATACTTCAAGAACTTGAGACAAACAAAAGGGGGAATAGATAATGAAATTAGCACCATCAATTTTATCAGCTGATTTTTCAAATCTAATAGAAGATGTAAAAAAAGTAGAAAACGCAGGAGCACAATATCTTCATATAGACGTTATGGATGGTCATTTTGTACCTAATATTACAATAGGACCACTTGTTGTATCTTCATTAAGAAATAAAAGCAATATGGTATTTGATGTACATCTTATGATTGAAAATCCAGAAGCTTATATAGATGAATTTGCAAAAGCTGGATCTGACATTATATGTATACATGCTGAGTCAACAAAACATGTTCATAGAGCTATTCAAAAAATTAAAGAACACGGAATTAAAGCAGGAATAGCACTAAACCCTGCAACAGATATTAGTACTATAAAATATGTACTAGAAGATATAGATATGATTTTAGTTATGAGTGTTAATCCAGGTTTTGGAGGACAAAGCTTTATACCATCAGCTCTTGATAAAATAAGAGAAATTAAATCAATTATAAATGAGAAAAATCTAAATATTGAAATAGAAGTAGATGGTGGAGTAAAACTAGATAATGCAAAGGATGTTTTAAATGCAGGTGCAGATATATTAGTTGCAGGTTCTGCTGTATTTGGAGCTGAAAACATAGAAGAAACAGTTAAAAAGTTTTTAGCTATAGGAAAGTAATATGAAAGTTGTTATATTAGTAAATGGAGATATAGTATCATCTTGTAAAATAAAAAAACATATAGATGATGCAGATATGCTAATAGCAGCAGATGGTGGAGCAAATATAGCTTATAGAGAAGGATATATTCCTAAATATATAATTGGTGATTTAGATTCTATAGATAGTAGTGTTTTAGATTATTTTAAATTAAAGGGAAGTATAATAGAAAAATATCCATGTGATAAAGATTATGTTGATACAGAACTTTGTTTAAATAAAGCACTAGAGTTTAAACCAGAAGAAATAGTTTATTTAGGAGGTATAGGAAATAGATTAGACCATAATATTGGAAACATTCATCTTTTATATAAAACTATACAAAAAGGCATAAATTCTTATATAGTGTCTGAAACAGCAGATGTTTATATATGCAGTGACTTTTTAAGTATAAGTGGAAAAGTTGGAGATACAGTATCTATACTTCCTCTTTTAGAAAATACAAAAGGAATTACATTAAAAGGATTTAAATATACTTTAAATAAAGCCTCATTTGATTTTGGAAATGTTTTTGGTACATGTAATGTAATGGAAGAAGAAAAATGTTACATAGAAATTGATAAAGGCGCTTTAATTGTAATTAAACAATATAATATATAATAGTAGTCTCTTTTAAGTGTCAACTATATTATTTATGCATAAAATAATATAAGACGCTTAGGAGGGACTTTTTTATGTCTAAAAATAAAAAGGTTAATAAAGTAAAGTTTTCTAAGATTCTACCTATTCTAATGATAATATTTGGGTGTTTAATGATAATATGTTGGGTTCCTGTTTGGATATGGTTTGTAATAATAGGAGCGGGATTAATATTTTTAGGTTTTAATATATATAATTAATTAAAGGAGGGAGAGAAGTGCCTAAAAAAAGAGTACCTAGATGTTTATTTGGATGTTTGATTAGAAAATGGCTTGCACCAGCGCTTTGTTTAATAGGTCTTGGTATGGTGCTTTCTATAATTGTTCCATTTTGGATATGGATATTAGTAGGTGGAATAGGACTTATGTGTTATGGATTTTGGTCATACTTTGGTTAAACTAAAAAAAATGTGCTAAAAAAAGCACATTTTTTTATTAAAGAGCTCTTTGAACCTTACCTGAACGTAGGCATCTTGTACAAACGTAAACTCTTTTAGTTGATCCATCTATAACAGCCTTAACTCTCTTTAGGTTTGGCGCCCAAGTTCTGTTAGACTTACGATGTGAGTGGCTATATTGAATACCAAATGATAGTCCCTTATTGCATATTTCACATTTTCTTGACATTGTATAACACCTCCTTACATTCTATAACGAATAAATACCTCATACAAACATATATATCTTATCATAATGTATGACAGCATTGCAATAAATTTAATGACATTATATATTATATATATATATTTGAAGTTTGTAAAGGTAAAATACTTTACAGCGTTTATAAAACATAATTTAGCTTGAACAAATGTAAGGTTTAATATAAAATTATATAAAGAACTTTATAAAAGGTGAAATCCCTTAAAAAAACCATAGGGAGGTTATAATAATGGCGATAATCACAAATACTGAAAACGGATTTATTGAATACAGCGAAGATGTAATTGCAGACATAGCAGGAGTTGCTACAACTGAATGCTATGGAGTTGTAGGTATGGCATCTAAAAGAGTAAGCGATGGACTTTGGGAGATTCTTAAAAAAGAAAATCTAGGTCGTGGTGTAAAAACTACACTAGAGGAAGAATCAATAAAAATTGAGTTATATATAATTGTTGAATACGGAACAAAAATCTCTACTATAGCAGATAACATAATACAAAAAGTTAAATATACTGTAGAGTCATTAACAGGTCTTAATGTATCAAAGGTAGTAGTAAACGTTCAAGGTATTAGAGTTTAATCTAGGGAGGTACAGACATTGAAATATACCACACTAAGTGGGCAACTATTTAAGGAAATGATTATTAATGGTGCCTACGAGTTAGAAAATAATAAAGAGTACGTAAACTCCTTAAACGTATTCCCAGTTCCAGATGGAGACACTGGAACTAATATGTCAGCAACTATAATGTCAGCTGCAAAAGAAGTTAAGGAAGTAGAAGACACAATAGAAGATGTAGCAAATGCAGCATCTTTAGGATCTTTAATGGGAGCTCGTGGTAATTCAGGTGTTATTTTATCACAGCTTTTAAGAGGTATATCAAAAAGACTTAAAGAAAGTAAAGAAATAGATACTGATGTTTTTGCAGAAGCTCTTAATGAAGGAGTTGCAACTGCATATCGTGCAGTTATGAAACCAACAGAAGGAACTATTTTAACTGTAGCTAGAGAATCAGCAGAACAGGCTTTACTATATGCAGAGGAAACAGAAGATTTTGAAGAATTTTTAATTAAAGTATATGAAAAGGCTGAAGAAACCCTTTCAAGAACTCCAGACATGCTTCCAGCGCTTAAACAAGCTGGAGTAGTAGACGCAGGGGGAAAAGGACTTTGCCTTATTTATCTTGGAATGATAAAAAGACTTCAAGGAACAATAGTTTCAAAAGGTGAAGCATCTATACAAAGTGAAGTTAAACCTGTAGAAAATGTTTCAACTGAACCATATAATATTGAATTTGGATATTGTACAGAGTTTTTTATAAAAACTGAAAACAAAAATCCAGATGAGTTTAAAGATGAAATTTTAAGTTTTGGAGACTCTTTAGTTGTTGTTGGAACAGAGCAGCTTATAAAGGTACATATTCATACTAATGAACCAGGAACTGTTTTAAACAAGGCTATGAAATATGGAGAACTTTCAAAAATAAAAATAGATAATATGAGAGAACAACATGAAAACATTATTTTTACTGAAGAAGAGAAAAATAATGCTTCAAAAGTAAATATAGAAGAAGTGGAAAAGAAAGAGTATGCTATGGTTGCAGTAGCTGCTGGAGAAGGAATAGTAAATATTCTTAAAAATCTAGGTGTAGATTTTGTAATTGAAGGCGGCCAAACTATGAATCCAAGTACACAGGATATATTAGACGCTATAAACTCTGTTAATTCAGACAATGTATTTGTATTCCCCAATAACAAAAACATTATTATGGCAGCAGAACAAGCAAGAGATATATCAGATAAAAATGTTGTTGTAATACCAACAAAAACAATACCACAAAGTATTACTTCTATAATATCTTTTAATCCTGAAAGAAGCTTTGAAGATAATGTAAGCGATATGACAGAGATAATAGAAGCTGTTAAAACAGGTCAAATAACATATGCTGTTAGAGATACTGTTTTTAATGATGTTGAGGTTAAAGAAGGAAACTATATAGGTATATCAGAAGGTAAACTTATGAATTCTGGAGAGAATATTGAAGAGGTTGCAAAATCACTTTTAGATTCTATGACTGATGAAGATAGTGAAATAATAACTTTATTTTATGGAAATGATACATCAGAAGAAGAAGCTTTAAAAATTGAAGAATATATAAAAGAAAAATGTCCTTTAGCTGAGGTAAGCCTTAACTATGGAGGACAACCGATATATTATTATATAATTTCAGTTGAATAAAATTTTAAAGTAAAAATATAAAATTAGGGTATGCTTTTTAAAGTATACCCTAAATCTTTTATGAAAAGGTGATATTATGGAGGTTAATAAACTTAAAGGAGTAGGAGAAAAAACTGCAAAAGCATTATATTCTTTAAACTTAAAAACAATAGAAGATGTATTAAATTACTTTCCAAGAGAATATGAGTTTAGAGGAGAATATAAAAAAGTAAGTGAAATGATAAATGGTGAAATGGCAGCATTTATAGGAGAAGTTTATGCATTTTATCCATATAAAAAATTTGCTAAAAATAAAGGATATGGAAAAATAGTTTTTAAAAATGAAAATGATTTTGTTACAGGAGTTTGGTTTAATCAGCCTTATATATATAAAACTTTTCAAATAGGAGAAAAAGTATTTTTATATGGAAAAGTTGAAATAAAAAATGGAAAAGTTGAAATGAAGGATATACAGTATAATAAGGCCTTAGAAAAAGATACTAGAGAAATATATCCTATTTATTGTTTAAACAAAAATATTACTCAAAATAGTATAAGAAAAATTACTCAAGAAGCATTAAAAAATAAAGATATAGTAAAAGAGTTTTTACCAAAAGATATTTTAAAAAAATATAGTCTTATGGAATATAAAGATGCTATAGAAAATATACATTATCCTAAAAATAAGGAAGCATTACAAAATGCTAAAAATAGAATTAAGTTTAATGAATTATTACTTTTAAACCTATCAATTTTAATGGCAAGAGATGAAATAAGTAATAACAAAGAAGGTACAGCAATTGGAATATCAAAAGAGCTTGTTAAATTAAAGGAAAGCCTACCATTTAGTTTAACAAATGCACAATCTAAGGTTGTACGTGAAATTTTAGAAAATATGAAACTTAAAACTCCTATGAATAGATTAGTACAAGGAGATGTAGGGTCTGGAAAAACTATGGTTGCTATTATTGCAATGTTTAATGTTGTCAAAATGGGGTATCAAGCAGCTATGATGGCACCAACAGAAATACTTGCACTTCAGCATTTTGAATCTATAAGCAAAACATTAAGTGAATTTAATATAAATGTTGAACTTATAACAGGTAGCACAACAAAAAAGCAAAAACAATTAATTATTGAAAAAATAAAAAGTGGTGAAATAGATATTTTAGTTGGTACACATGCTCTTATAGAAGATAATGTTGAATTTAAAAATCTAGCTCTTGTTATAACAGATGAGCAACATAGATTTGGAGTAAGGCAAAGAGCTAAAATAGTAAGTAAAGGAAAAAATCCACATGTTTTAGTTATGACAGCAACTCCTATTCCTAGAACACTTGCTATATTTATGTATGGAGACATGGATATATCAATAATAGATGAACTTCCACCAGGAAGACAAGAAATAGAAACATACTATATAGATTCAAATAAAAAAGAAAGAGCATTTAATTTTATAAAAAAAGAAATTAACAAAGGAAGACAATGTTATATAGTATGTCCTTTAGTTGAGGAATCAGAAAAGCTTGATTTAAAATCTGCTACAGAAATGATAGAGGAACTTGAAAATACATATTTAAAAAATTACTCACTAGGTCTTTTACACGGAAAAATGAAGCAAAAAGATAAAGATAGTGTAATGTTAGAATTTAAAAATGGTAATATACAAGTTTTAGTTTCAACAACTGTTATAGAAGTAGGAGTAAATGTTCCTAATGCTTCTGTTATGTATATAGAAAATGCAGAAAGATTTGGACTATCACAACTTCATCAGCTTCGTGGAAGAGTAGGACGTGGAGAATATAAATCATACTGTATACTTTCTTCAGATTCTAAAGCAAAAGAATCAAAAGAAAGAATGAAGATTATGACATCAACTACAGATGGTTTTGTAGTTGCAGAAAAAGATATGCAGCTTAGAGGGTTTGGAGAGTTTTTTGGAACAAGACAACATGGAATATTTCAATTTAAAGTAGCAGATATATTTAAAGATATAAAAATATTAAAATTAACAAGGGATATTGCAAAAAACATTATTGAAGAAAAATCAAATGAAAAGTATGAAGATCTTTTAAGTGAAGTAAGGAAAAGATATTTAGAAGAAGTAGATATAAATTCTTTTAATTAAAAATAAAAAATGCCTTTTAAGCTTAAAACTTCCTTGTTTAAAAGTCGAATTTTAGGGTAAATTAATACTGCAAACACAATTAGGAGGTGCTTAAAATGGCAAATACAAATAAAGTACTAATACCTGAAGCAAAATATGGTTTAAACCAATTTAAAGTGGAAGTTGCAAATGAGCTAGGAATACCTAACTATGATAGTATAGATAAAGGTAATTTAACCTCAAGACAAAATGGATATGTAGGTGGAACTATGGTTAAGAAAATGGTTGAAGCTTACGAAAGAGGATTAGCTGGAAAATAAATTTAATATAAAAAATTAAGGAGTATGAATATTCATACTCCTTAACTTTTTGAAATATAAACACTTAATAAAACTAAAAATGTCAAATTTTACACAGAAAAAAACAGAAAAATGTTGAATATAAAAATCTATACTGGGTAAATTAATATTAACAAAGACAAAACAGTCTTTGAAAAATAATTAACTTAGGAGGTGCCTCACATGAGCACAAACAATAAAACAGGAAGAAATCAAGTACTAGTAGCAGAAGCTAAATCAGGATTAGACCAATTTAAATACGAAGTTGCAAATGAGCTTGGACTTTCAAACTACGCACAAATAGACAAAGGAACTTTAACTTCAAGACAAAACGGATATGTAGGTGGAACTATGGTTAAGAAAATGGTTGAAGCTTACGAAAAAGGATTAGCTGGAAAATAGATTTTAGCTTATAAAATAAATTAATAAATAAAAAAGAAAAGGATTAGGAAGAAATTTCTATTCCTTTTCTTTTTTATTTATTTAGCTGTAACATTTACATAAAAAGTGATAAAATATTTTTATGTTAGGAGGAAGATAAATGAGAATTATATCAGGAAGTGCAAAAGGTAGAAAATTAAAAACACCAGAAGGACTTGATACAAGACCTACAACAGATAGGGTAAAAGAGTCTTTATTTAATATAATACTTAAATATGTGTTTGATGCTAATGTACTAGATCTTTTTGCAGGTACAGGAAATTTGGGACTAGAGTGTTTAAGTAGAGGTAGTGAAAGTTGTGTATTTGTTGAACAAAATAAAAAAACATTTGATATTTTAAAGGATAATATAGAAACTTTAAACTTTAAGGAAAAAGCAATTTTTTATAATAAAGATAGCTTTTCAGTATTAGATGATCTTTCAAAGCAAGGAAAAAAATTTGATTTAATATTTTTAGATCCACCTTATGGAAAAGGTTATGTAGAAAAATCTATAGAAAAAATAAGTAAATTAAATTTAGCTACAAATGATGCTTTAATAGTAAGTGAATTTGATGGTATAGACAATGTTCCTGAAAAAGTGGGAGACTTTAGAATTTATAGAGTACAAAAGTATGGAAGGGTAAGAATAGCTTTTTGGGAAAGGGAGTTTACTAATGAGTAAAATTGCTGTTTATCCTGGAAGTTTTGATCCTATTACAAATGGGCATTTAGATATTATAGAAAGATCGTGTAATATTTTTAGTAAAGTAATAGTAGCTGTTTTAGAAAACCCTGATAAAAAAACACATTTGTTTTCTATAGATGAAAGAGTAGAGCTTATTAAAAAAGCTACAGCTCATTTAGAAAATATAGAAGTAGAGTCTTTTAAAGGTCTTTTAGTAAATTATATACAAACTAAAAAAGCAAATGTAATAGTTAGAGGACTTAGAGCTATATCAGATTTTGAATATGAGTTTCAAATGGCTTTAATGAATAAAAAATTAGCTTCTAATGTAGAAACATTTTTTATGATGACAAATACAGAATACTCTTATTTAAGCTCAAGTGCTATAAAACAAGTAGCACAATATGGTGGAGATATAAAAGATTTGGTGCCAATATCAATTTTAAATGATATATATGAGAAAATAAAAACTAACTAATTTTAAACTAGTTAGTTTTTATTTTTTTTATAAAAAACCCTATAGAATTAAATATAAGTATTGTTATTAAAAATAAAATTAAATAATACCCAAGTGAAATGTTTTTCACATAAATATTTGTATTTATAGTTTCTATAGAAAAAATATTAAATTTTAATATAACAAAACATATAATTGAGGAAAATATACCATGTGTTATTTTAAATGTTATGTACTTTTTAATATTTAATTTAAAAGAAGATAAAATACCAGAAACTTGACCAATTACTGCAAATCCACTAAATGCAATTAAAAAGCTAAGTAGCATAAGTTTTATTTCAATACTTACAGCAGATAAGGATATAATTTTACTTCCATATGAAACCTCAATAAGAGATTCTAAAAACAATACTATAGAATGAACAGCATCAGGTGGAATTACTTTTATATTTAATAAAAATATTGAAATATAGTTTAAAAGATTTATATTTTTAATAAGCTGTAAAATAACACAGAAAAAAATAATATATCCTCCTATATATCCACATGTTACAAGAGAACTTTTAATTCCTTTTAATATTATATCCTCAGAAGGAGTATGAAACTTTAAACTTTTTTTAGTACTTACACCTATAAAGCTTTCTTTAAAAAATGGTCTTGAAAAAACGCCATTTATAATAGCTCCTAATATATGGGATATAAATAATATGTATCCTAGTGTAGGGTTATTTAGCATACCAGATCCTACAGCACCTATTATAAAAAGTGGTCCTGATGTGCTACTAAAGGTTAATATTTTTTCCCCTTCAGATTTAGATATTTTATTTTCCTCAAGTAAATTTGCTACTATTTTAGCTCCAGAGGGATATCCAGCAAATATACTCATTATAAATACATATGCTCCATATCCAGATGTTTTAAAAACTTTTCTAACTAGTGGAGAAAATAAGGTACTAATATTTTCAGGCACCTTAAGAGAAGAAAGCATATCATTTATAATGAAAAATGGAAGAAGAGAAGGAACTACAATAAAAAGCCATAAATTAATTCCTTCCTTTGCTGCAGCTAAGGCTGATGATGGAAAAATTATTAAAAGAGTTAATAGTAAAACAAGAAAACAAGTTATACTTAAACCTTTATATTTTTTAACTTGATAAAGTAAAACTAAAAATATAATACATATAGTAAAAAATATTTCCATATGTCCTCCTAGATCATACTTTTTATATATTTATGATTGGAGTAGTTTTTATATGAAAAATTATAATATAATAGGCGGAGTTTTTAGATCTTTTTTTCCTGTTTTAAAATCATTATTAGAATATGCAAGTGAATAAATATCCGTTGCCAGTACATCATATTTTAAAATATCTAAGTCTTTTGAACTTGGCATAGATATAATAGGAATAGAACTTTTTTTAATTTTACTTAAAATTTCACGTCCCTTTTCATTAAATCCAAGAACCCTTATATAATTAGGCTCAAAATACTTTTTATAAACATCTTTTGTAATTCCAAACAATGAATATAAAAGTATTCTTTGAATACGAGTTTTAGGATATCTTTTACTACATAAACTGTTTATTAAGTCATTTATGTTTGAAGTGTCTTCACTGTTTTTCTTAATTTTATATTCTAGACCCTCAGACACATCAACAAGAGAGGCTATATACTCAATAGAGCTTTCACGAAGTTTATAAAGTATAATATTAGAAAAATTATTTATACTTATTGGGGAAAGCTTATTTTCTATGTCATTTAATAATAAATTATAATTAATATTAGGCATAGAATCTTTTATGCTTTTAGGATTTACTATATTTTCGCGAATAGATGTTGCACTAGATATTTCACCTGTTAAGTTTATTTCATTATAGTTATTATTTATTCTTTGAATAGTTATAGGGTTAATTTTGCTATTAAGTTTAAGTAGTGCTTTTAAGTACTCTATTGATAAAATATTATTTGAATGTGAAAGAATATTTAAATCAATATCTATATCCATATAATTTTTAATATATTCATTAAGAGATATTTGCCTAGATTTAGGATATGATAGCCCTTTTTTTAGATTTTTATTTAATAAATTTTTATATTCTAAAGGTTCTGAGTTAAGTATATTTGCAACTATTTTTAATTTATCAATAGAACCTTCCTCACTACCAAAACAAATGTTATCAACAATATTTAAAGAATCAAGAATTTTTACAGCAGAATAACAAAATCCTTCTGCACTAGATATACTGTTTATAAATGGTAGTTCAATAACAAGGTCTACACCATTGTTTAGAGCCATTTTACACTTCGTCCATTTATTAACAATGGATGGTTCTCCTCGTTGTACAAAGTTTCCACTCATAACAGCAATTAAATGAGTACATGAAGTTAATTCTTTTGTTTTTTCTATATGATAAATATGCCCGTTGTGCATAGGGTTGTATTCAACAACAATACCTGAAACCTTCATAATACAATGCTCCTTAAAATAAAATTATATATAGAAAATATACTATAACATATTATAGAAAAAATAAAGTAAAATACTTATTGAAAGAAAAATATGTTAAAAATAATACAAAGTATTATAAATAACTATAGAGTTTTTACCTAAATATAGTTATAATAATATTGCGAAGATTTTTTGATGGGGATCAAAAAAGAGTATCAATTATTTAAGTTTTAAAGGAGATTATATATATGAGTCTTTTAGAAAGAATAAGAGAAAAGGCTAAAACCAAAAAACAGACTATTGTTTTGCCAGAGGGGACTGAGGTTAGAAATATAACGGCAGCGGCAAAAATACAAGCTGAAGGAATAGCAAATATTATTCTTTTAGGAAAAGAAGAAGAAATAAAAAAAGTAGCAGAAAAACAAAACCTAGATTTAAAGGGTATAAAAATACTAGATTACATAAATTCAAGTCAATTTGAAAAATATGCAGATCAATTTTATGAACTTAGAAAAAATAAGGGAATCACTAGAGAAAAAGCATCAGAAATACTTAAAGATGAAATTTATTTTGGCACTATGATGGTTAAAAATAAAGAAGCAGATGGTCTTGTTTCAGGTGCCGTTCATTCAACAGGCGATATTTTAAGACCAGCTCTTCAAATAATTAAAACAGCAAAAAATCAAAAAATTGTATCAAGTTTTTTTGTAATAGAAGTTCCAAATTGTGAATATGGAGAAAATGGAGTGTTTTTCTTTGCAGATTGTGGAGTAAATGTAAATCCAAACTCTGAAGAATTAGCACATATTGCACTATCAACTGCTGAATCAGCTAAATCTTTAGCTGGATTTGACCCAAAAGTTGCTATGCTTTCATTTTCAACTTTAGGAAGTGCTAAATCAGAAAGTACTGAAAAAGTTATTGAGGCTGTTAAAATAGCTAAATCATTATCAGAAAATATTGAAATTGAAGGGGAGCTTCAGCTAGATGCTGCAATTGATAGTGAAGTTGCAAAACTTAAAGCTCCAAGTAGCACAGTTGCAGGAAATGCAAATATATTAGTTTTTCCAGATTTAAATTCAGGGAATATAGGATATAAATTAGCTCAAAGACTTGCAAAAGCTGAAGCTACTGGACCTATATGTCAAGGATTTGCTGCACCTATTAATGATCTTTCAAGGGGATGTAATGTGGAAGATATTGTAAATGCAGTTGCAATAACAGCTGTACAAGCTATGGATATGCCATCTAAATAAAAATTTATATATACTTTAAGGAGATGAATATTTATGAATATTTTGGTTATTAACTGTGGTAGTTCTTCATTAAAATATCAATTAGTTGATATGACAAATGAAGCTGTAATGGCTAAGGGACTAGTTGAGAGAATAGGAATTGAAGGATCTATTTTAACTCACAAACCAGAGGGGAAAGACAAGGTAAAAATTGAAGTTCCTATGAAAGATCATACAGATGCTATTAGATTAGTTTTAGAAGCTCTAATAAATAAAGAGCATGGAGTAATTAGCGATATGTCTGAAATAGGAGCTGTAGGACACAGAGTTGTTCATGGGGGAGAAAAATATTCAGAGTCAGTTTTAATAGACGAGAATGTTATGAAAACTCTAGAAGAGTGCACTGCTTTAGCACCACTACACAATCCACCAAACTTAATTGGAATAAATGCTTGTAAGGCTTTAATGGGAGATACTCCAATGGTTGCGGTATTTGATACAGCATTCCATCAAACAATGCCAGATTATGCATACACTTATGCTCTTCCATATGAGTTATATGAAAATAATGCTGTAAGAAGATATGGGTTCCATGGAACAAGTCATAGATTTGTAACAGCAGCAGCTGGTGAAATGCTTGGTAAAAATCCAGAAAATTTAAAAATTATAACTTGTCACCTTGGAAATGGAGCAAGTTGTGCTGCAATTGATGGAGGAAAATCAGTAGATACAAGTATGGGCTTTACACCACTTGAAGGACTTGTAATGGGAACTAGATGTGGAGATATAGACCCTGCTATACTTGTTTATATTCAAAATCAACTAGGACTTTCAGTTGATGAAGTTAATAACCTAATTAATAAAAAATCAGGGGTTCTTGGAATTTCTGGAATAAGTAGTGACTTTAGAGATATTGAAGAAGCAGCTGCTAAGGGAGATAAAAGAGCTCAGCTTGCACTAGATGTATTCCACTATAGAGTAAGAAAGTATATAGGCTCATATGCAGCAGCTATGGGTGGAGTAGATGCTATAGTATTTACAGCAGGTCTTGGAGAAAATTCACCTGAATCAAGACTTGAAATATGTAAAGGTCTTGAATTCCTTGGATTATCAGTAGATGCTGATAAAAATAATTTTAGAGGAAAAGCTGATATTATTTCAACAGAGGATTCAAAGGTTAAAGTACTTGTTATACCAACAAATGAGGAATTAATGATAGCTAGAGATACTAAAGAAATAGTATGTAAATAATTTAAGATAAATACTCAAATAATACTCTAGTAATACTAATTTACTAGAGTATTATTTTAATTTAATCTTGACTTTTGCCTTGCTAATTTATATAATTATGCTTGGCACTTAATTAGAGGTGATACTATGAAACTTGATGTATCAAAGTTATTTAGAAAGAAAGTGCAAACGCTTCCTTTTGAAGTTACTTCTCAGCTATCTACCATAGAGAGAGATGAACTTAAGATATCCTTAAATTCGCCAATAAATATTAAGGGTAATGCATATTATGATGGGGAAGTGGTTACACTAGTTGGCACTATTGATACCAGCATTAAAATGCAGTGCTCAAGATGTTTAAAAGAGGTAGATTATCCTTTATCTATAGAATTTGAAGATGAATTTTCAAAAATAAATGAAGAAGATATCTACTTAATATCTGAGGAAGAGACAGTGGATTTATTAGACATGGTAACAGATAGTTTAATTTTATCTTTACCTGTTAAAGTAAATTGCACAGAAAATTGTAAAGGTTTATGCCCTCATTGTGGCAAAAATTTAAATAAAGGTTTATGTAGTTGTACTTCAGATGATATAGATCCAAGGCTTGAGGTACTGAAGAACCTTTTTAAAGGTGACTAAGGAGGTGTTATAATGGGAAATCCAGCAAGAAAGCAATCAAAAGCAAGAAGAGATAAAAGAAGAGCTAACACTTGGAAACTAGAAGCTCCAGGAGTAGTAGAGTGTCCACAATGCCATGAAGCAAAACTTGCTCACAGAGTATGTGGAAGCTGCGGATACTATAAAGACAGAGTTGTAGTTGCTAAATAATTATTGAATTTTGAAAAGAAAGTCTAATTAGGCTTTCTTTTTTTATTTATTCTACTTAATTATATTGATTAAATTTATAAAATAAATTATAGTAAACACTAAAGATAAATTTTAAACGCTTAGCTTTAAAGAGGTGATGTTATGAAAATAGCAGTAGATGTTATGGGTGGAGATAATGCTCCAGTAGAAATTATTAAAGGTACTATTGATGCTATAAAAGAATATGACATAGATGTTTACTTAGTAGGTAAGGAAGATATAATAAAACAGACTTTAGCTAAAGAAGGATTTAGCAGTGAAAAGGTTAATATAATAAATGCAACAGAAGTAATTACAGGAGAAGATTCTCCTACTGTTTCAATAAGAAGTAAAAAAGACTCTTCAATGGTTGTTGGTATGAAAATGCTTAAAGAAGGAAAAGTAGATGCATTTGTATCAGCTGGAAATACAGGAGCACTTTTAGCAGGAGGTCTTTTTGTAGTTGGAAGAATAAAAGGAATAGACAGACCAGCACTTGCTCCGATTCTGCCAGGTAGAAAATCACCTTTTATGCTTGTTGATGCTGGGGCTAATGCAGAATGTAAAGTACAAAATATTTTACAATTTGCTATGATGGGAGAGATATACTTTCAAAATGTTATGAAACATAAAGCGCCTAAAGTAGCACTTGTTAATATAGGGTCTGAAGAGGAAAAAGGCACAGAATTTACTAAAGAGTGTTATAAAGCTTTAAAAGAAAATAATAATAGTTTTGTAGGCAACATTGAGGGAAGAGAGATACTTGAAGGTGATGTTCAAGTTGTGGTTTCAGATGGATTTACAGGAAATGTTGTATTAAAAGTATTTGAAGGTACAGCTATGACTATTATGTCAGAGCTTAAAAAAGAGTTTATGAGCTCTGTTATTACGAAAATAGGAGCTTTATTATCTAAAAGCGTATTTTCATCTTTTAAAAAGAAATTTGATTATACAGAGCACGGTGGAGCTATTTTATTAGGTGTAAATGGTGCAGTTATAAAAGCCCATGGTAGTTCTAATGCAAAAGCCTTTAAAAATGCTATAAGACAGGCTATAAAATGTGTAGATGGTAACATAGTAGAGTCTATTAAAAAAGAGATTGAAAAAGATTTTTCTAAATAGATATAAAAAAGAAGGAATTTGGAAAGTTTTTTCTAATATAAAAATATAAAAGATTTAAATATATAGATAATTTAAATCATTTATGTTGACGGGCAAAAGACATTTGTAATATTATATATGTGAACAATTGAAGGGAGGTGAAATGAAATGCTATTTGATAAAATAAAAGAAAGAGTATCAGAGGTTCTTGGTGTTGAAGCTGATGATATCACTATGGAATCTGCTTTTATAGATGATCTTGGTGCAGACTCAATTGACCTAGTTGAATTAGTAATGGCTTTAGAAGAGGAGTTTGAAATACAAATCCCAGATGAGGAAGTTGCTAAAATTAAAACAGTAAGTGACGTTGTGGAGTACATAAAGGAAAACGCAGACATCTAAAAATAGTCCCGATTAATTCGGGACTTTTTAAAATATAAAGATAAAAAAGAGATGATACCTTTGATTTTACTAACGGAGGTAAATTTAAATATGCCAAAAGCAAACAGAATGATAGATATTAATGAATTTCAGGATATAATTGGAGTAAAGTTTAATAATTTAAATTTATTAGATAAAGCTTTAACACATAGTTCCTATGCTAATCAGTTTGGATTAAAGTATGATGATCATAATGAAAGATTAGAGTTTTTAGGAGATTCTATACTAAGTATGGTTATTAGCGAATATCTTTACAAAAAACACAAAAACAAACAGGAAGGTAAGCTAACTAGAATAAGAGCAGCTGTTGTTTGTGAACCGTCATTAGCAGATGTATCAAGAAGTCTTAAAGTAAATAAGTATATAAGAATAGGAAAAGGAGAAGAGCTATCAGGGGGAAGAGAAAAAGACTCTTTACTAGCTGATGCTTGTGAAGCTATTATAGCAGCTATATATTTAGATCAAGGAATAGAAGAAGCTAGAAAATTTATACTTAAAAATTTAGAGCCTAAAGTTGAAAGTATAGGAGAAAACTACAACTACAGAGATTTTAAATCAAGACTTCAAGAGTATGTTCAAAAAAATCTTTTGGTTCCTATAAAATATAATGTATCTAAAGAATATGGGCCACCACATGATAAAACATTTGAAGTAGAAGTTTTTCTTGATAACAAACCAAGTGGTTCTGGTGTAGGTAAAAGTAAAAAAGAAGCAGAACAAGGTGCAGCTAAAAATGCTTTAGAGAAAATGGGAGTATTTTTTAATGAGTAGACATTATATAATACCTATATTTGTTCCACATAGAGGATGTCCTCATGACTGTATATTTTGTAATCAAAAGAAAATAACAGGTAGCGAAAAAGATATAACAAAAGAAGATGTTATTTCAACAATAGAGCAGCACTTATCAACTATGGATAAAAGTGCATACATTGAGGTTTCATTTTTTGGAGGTAGCTTTACTGGAATACCTATAGATACTCAAAAAGAATTCTTATCTGTTGCACACTCTTATCTTGAAAAAGGACTAATAAATAATATAAGATTATCTACTAGGCCAGATTATATTAATAAAGATATACTAGATCATTTAAAAGAATATAAAGTAGGTATAATTGAACTTGGTGTTCAATCTTTAGATGAAAAGGTATTAGAGGTTTCAGAAAGAGGACATAGTATAGAAGATGTTTACTATGCATCTGAAATAATAAAAGAATATGGATTTACTTTAGGACTTCAAATGATGGTAGGTCTACCATGTGACACACTTGAGAAAGATATAGAAACTGCTAAAAAAATAATTTCCTTAAAACCTGATTTTGTTAGAGTATATCCTGCACTAACAATAAAAAATACTTATATGGAGTACATGTATAATGAAAAACTCTATACTCCATTAACAGTAGATGAGGCAGCTAAAATATGTAAAGAGCTATATATAATGTTTTATAAAAGTAATATACCTATTATTAGACTAGGGCTTCAAACTACTGAACAGATAAATGTAAACAAAGATGTTGTAGCAGGACCATTTCACCCATCTTTTAGGGAAATAGTAGAATCTTTAGTATTAAATGATATGATAACCTACTATATAAACAATTTTTATGAAAATAAAAAATCAATTATTATATACATATCTCCTAAAAATATATCTAAACTTTATGCAGACAAAAAAAGAATTTTTTATAACACTATAAATCAAATTTCTGACAAAGAAATTATAATTCGACAAAAGTATATAGGCGATATTCTAGAAATAGCTTTAGATGATGGTGAAAACTATAGAAAAGTGTCAATAAATGATTATATAAATTGTATTTCCTAAAGAAGGAATTAAAGGTAATTTACAGAAATAATAGATATACATAAAAAGTAATTTATCTATCTTGAGGGAGGAAATGTACAATGGAAATATTAAAGGTATCAGCTCAATCACAACCAAAGGCAGTAGCAGGAGCACTTGCTGCAGTGCTAAGAGAAAAAATAGCAGCAGAGGTTCAAGCAGTAGGTGCAGGTGCAGTTAATCAAGCTGTAAAGGCTATTGCTATTACAAGAGGATTTGTTGCTCCAAACGGAATAGATCTTGTTGTTATTCCAGCTTTCTCTGAAATAAATATTGAGGGAGAAGAAAGAACAGCTATAAAATTTATAGTTGAATCAAGATAAAAAAAGGCTACTTTATAGTAGCTTTTTTTAATTTAGTTTAGTTGACAATAATTTTAATTAAATTTAAAATTAATAGTATATTTTAAAGGGTTTACAAAGTAAATCCTTTTTTTATGTAAGTAATCAATATGAGAGGTGTTTCATGTACCTAAAGAGAATCGAGATTAAGGGATTTAAGTCCTTTGCAGATAAATTACAGATAGATATTGAAAAAGGAATAACAGCAGTTGTAGGACCAAATGGAAGTGGAAAAAGTAATATAGCAGACGCTATTAAGTGGGTTTTAGGAGAACAAAGTGCTAAAAGTCTTCGTGGTGCTAAAATGGAAGATGTTATATTTGCTGGTACTGAAAAAAGAGGTGCACTTGGTTATGCTGAGGTAACACTAATAATTGATAATACAGATTCTTATATAAACATTGATTATAGTGAAATTTCAGTTAAAAGAAGACTTTATAGAACAGGAGAAAGTGAATACTCTTTAAATGGAACCCACTGTAGGTTAAAAGATATATTAGAAATATTTATGGATACTGGTATTGGTAAAGATGGTTATTCATTAATAGGACAAGGTAAAATAGATGAAATTTTAAGTGGAAGAGTAGAAGATAGACGTCATTTATTTGAAGAAGCTGCAGGAATAGTAAAATATAAATGGAGAAAAAATGAATCAGAAAGAAAACTTGAAAATACTAGACAAAATCTTTTAAGAGTAGATGATATTTTAGATGAACTAGAAGTTCAAATAGAACCTTTAAAGGATCAGTCTGTTAATGCTAAAAAGTATTTATCTATGAAAGAAGAACTTAAAAAAATAGAGATAAATCTTTTTGCACATAATTTTTCTGATTTAAATAATAAATTAGATGAGTTTAAAAAAGAAGAAAAAAAGCTTTTAGAAACAAAAAAAGAATATGAAGAAAAAAAATCGCTTTTTCAACTTCAATATGAAAAGCTTAAAAATAAATTATCCTATATAGAAAATGAATCTTCACAGCACAACAGTAGAGCAATAGAACTTGAAAAAAGTTTTGAAAACAAGCAAGGAAGTTTAAATCTTTTAAATGAAAGACATGACAATCTTATTAAAGAAAAAACAAGGGTTAGTGATGATATAAAAGAAGAAGAAAATCTTATAAAAAATTTAGAAAAAGATAAAATAGAATTTCAAGAGAAAAAAGATATAGAAAAGGAAAAACTATTAGGCATTGAAGAAAATCTTTCAAAAATAGAGAAAGACTTTAATACTATTCAAGAAAAATGTATTGAAAGTGAAAATTTAATAGAAACTAAAAAATCAGATGCTATACAAATTTTAAAAGACTTAAGTGAAATATCTAATAAAATAAATTCATGTGAAATAAATATAAAAAATCTTGAAAATAGAAAAGAACAAATACTAAATGAAAAAGAAGTTAAGTTAAGCAGAAAGCAAAGCTTAAACAATGAAGTAGATAAATGCAGTGAAAAAATAAATTTAGTAAATGAAAAAATAAAAATTATAAAAGAAGAAATAGAAGAAAATAAAAAGAATATTATAAGTAGTGAAGAGGTTTTAAAAAGTCTTAATAAAAATAGAAATAATGAATATGATGTTTTAAAGCAAAAAGAGGCAAAGGTATCTACACTATCTGCTATGGAAAATGACATGGAAGGTTTTAGTCGTGCAGTAAAATCTATTATGAAAAAATTTTCAAACAGAGAAAGTGTATTTGGTACTATAAATGATATTATATCTGTTCCAAAAGGTTATGAAACCTCTTTAGAAATTGCATTAGCATCTTCTATACAAAATATAGTAGTTAAAAGTGAAGATATAGCAAAGGAAGCTATTGATTATCTTAAAAAAGGTAATCTTGGAAGAGCAACCTTTTATCCTTTAACAACTATAAAAGGTAGAGATATAAATTTAGATAATAATATAAAAGCCTTAAGTGGATTTAAAGGAATTGCAAGTGATATTGTAAGTTTTGATAACAAATTTAAAAATGTTATTACAAGTCTTTTAGGTAGAGTTATAATATGTGATAATTTATTAAATGCTAGAGAAATTGCTAAAAAAACAAATTACTCATTTAGAATAGTAACTTTAGAAGGAGATGTTATAAATTCAGGAGGGTCTTATACAGGTGGAAGTATTAACTCTAAAAATAGTGGATTTATATCAAGAAAAAATACTATAAAATCACTAAATGAAGAAGTGAAAACTCATAAAGATAATCTTTTAAGCTTAGAAGAGAAAATAAAAAATGTAATTGAAAGCATTAATGAGAAAAAAAATCTAGAGTCTGAAAAAACAGATAACCTTCAAAATATACTAACACAATGTAGTAATGAAAAAGCAAAACTTAATTCTTTTAAAAGCAGTATGGATATGATAAACGAAGATATAAAAGACTTATTAACTGAACTTGAGCATATTGATTATGAAATAGAAAATAATAATAAATTTAGTAAAGAAGTTTTATTGTCAAAAGAAAATTTAAATTCTAAACAAAAAAATTTAGAAGAAGAAATAAAAAATATAACCTTAAGCTTTAAAGACGACAGTAAAATAAAAGAAGATATTCAAAATGAAATTACAAAAGCTAAAGTTGAATATACTGAGGTTAAAAATATAGTTAACTCTTTAGAAGAAAAGCTAATGGCTATAGAAAATGAAATATCTATTCACAAAAGAAGAATAAATATTTTCACAAATAAATTAAAGGATATGGAAAATACTATTTTTGAAACTCAGGAAAAAACTAAAATAATAATTAGTGAGATTCAAGGAATATCTAAAGAGGTTATAGAAATAAAAGAAAAAATATCAAACATAGAAGAAAGTAAAAAACAATGTTTAGAAAAAAGAGATTACATAGATAAGGAATTATTAAAAGTTGAGGAAACAATAATATCACTTAGTGAAAGTATTCATAAATTTGATATACAAAACTCTAGACTTGAAATTGAAATAGATAATATAAAAGCAAGGCTTTGGGAAGATTATGAAATAACTATTCCAGAAGCTATAAAAAATATAACTCCTATTACATCAATAACAGAGGAAAATAAAAAAGCTAAAGATATAAAAACAAACATAAAAAGTCTTGGTGATATAAATGTTAACTCAATAGATGAATATAAAAAAGTAGTTGAAAGATATAATTTTTTAACAAATCAAAAAGAGGATTTAATAAATGCAGAAAAGTCATTGTCACAGGTTATTGATGAAATAACTAAAAAAATGCAGTCTCAATTTATAGAGAAATTTAAGATTATGAGAGAAAACTTTAATGAAACATTTAAAGAGTTATTTGGTGGTGGGTATGCAGACATAAAAATGGAAGAAAATGATCCTTTAACTTCTCCTATAGATATAATAGTTCAACCACCAGGGAAAAAGCTTCAAAGCTTAACTTTATTATCAGGGGGAGAAAAGGGACTTTCAGCAATAGCTCTTGTTTTTGCTATACTTAAAATGAAGCCTACACCATTTTGTGTTTTAGATGAAATAGAAGCTGCATTAGATGACGCTAATGTAAATAGATATGCAAAGTTCTTAAAAGAGTATGCAAAGAAAACACAATTTATTATAATAACACATAGGAAAGGCTCAATGGCAGTTGCAGATTCACTATATGGAGTTACTATGGAGGAAAAAGGTATTTCAAAAGTAATTTCACTAAAGCTCGAAGGAGGAATTTAAAATGGGTTGGTTTGATAAATTAAAAGAAGGACTTTTAAAAACAAGTAAAGGTATTACAGAAAAGGTAGAGGAAATAATATCATTTAATACTAAAATAGATGATGATTTATATGAAGAATTAGAAGAAGTTCTTATAATGGCTGATATAGGTTTTGAAACAACAGAAAAAATAATGGATATGTTAAAAGAAAAGGTTAAGAAAAATAAAGCTACAGAATCATCACAGGTAACAGGTCTTTTAAAAGAAATTATATCTGAAATTTTAGGAGATGATGTAAAAAGCGTGATTCCAGAAAAAACACCTGCTGTTTATCTAGTTGTAGGGGTTAATGGAGTTGGTAAAACAACATCTATAGGAAAAATGGCAAATTATCTAAAGGAAAAAGGGCTAAAGGTAGGACTTGCAGCAGGAGATACTTTTAGAGCAGCTGCAATAGACCAATTAGCTGTTTGGGGACAAAGATGTAATATAGAAGTTATAAAACATCAAGAAGGTTCAGATCCAGCTGCTGTTATTTTTGATGCAGTAAAATCTGCAAAAGCTAAAAACTTAGATGTTTTAATTTGTGATACAGCAGGAAGACTTCATAATAAGAAAAATCTTATGGAGGAGCTTAGAAAAATAAACAGAATAATAGAAAGAGAATATCCAGAGGCACTTAAAGAAAGTTTTCTTGTTTTAGATGGTACTACAGGACAAAATGCATTACTTCAAGCTAAACAGTTTTTAGAGGTTTCAGATGTAACTGGACTTATTCTAACAAAACTTGATGGAACTGCAAAAGGAGGCGTTGTTGTTTCTATAGCTAGTGAACTAAATGTTCCTGTTAAAATGATAGGTGTTGGAGAAGGAATAGAGGATTTACAAGAATTTAATCCTAAAGCATTTGCCGATGCATTATTTCAATAAAAAATTTATAAAATTAGTGTCTGTTAAGTAAAACTACTTGACACATATAATATATATCTGTTATTATCAATTAGGGATGTGTTAAAAATGGTAGATAGCTTTAACGAGGTAATACTCCTATTAGATTTTTATGGAGGATTACTAACAGATAAGCAAAGAATGATAATGTCTTATCATTATGAACAAGATATGTCTCTAAGCGAGATATCAGAAGTACTTGAAATATCAAGGCAGGCTGTTCATGATGTTATAAAGAGAAGTGAAAAAGTCTTAAAAGGATATGAAAAGGAGTTAGGACTTGTAGATAGATTTAATCATCAAAAAGCAAAGTTGATGGAAATCGAAACACTTTTAAAAGGAAACAACGATGAAAGCTCCTTTAAGGCTCTTAACATTATAAAAGAGCTTATAAATATGTAAGGAGGGCATTGTATGGCTTTTGAGGGACTAACTTCAAAACTTCAAGACGCTTTTAAAAAGTTAAAAGGAAAAGGAAAGCTTACAGAAAAAGATGTAAAAGAAGCTATGAGGGAAGTAAAACTTGCCTTGTTAGAAGCAGATGTTAACTTTAAAGTTGTTAAAAGTTTTATAAAAAAAGTTAACGAAAGAGCAGTTGGAGCTGAGGTTATGGAAAGCTTAACCCCAGGACAACATGTTGTTAAAATAGTTAACGAAGAACTTGTAGAACTTATGGGAAAAGAAGAAAGTAAATTAAATATTTCTTCAAAACCACCAACGGTTATTATGCTTGTAGGGCTTCAAGGTGCAGGTAAAACCACTATGGCTGGGAAACTTGCTCTTCATCTTAAAAAACACAATAAAAAGCCACTTTTAGTTGCAGGAGATGTATACAGACCTGCTGCTATAAAACAACTTCAAGTTTTAGGAAATGGAATAGAGATTCCAGTATTTTCGCTTGGAGATAAGGTAAGTCCAGTTGATATAGCAAAAGCTGGTATAGAAAATGCTATTAAACTAGGAAGAGATTACGTTATTATAGATACTGCTGGAAGGCTTCATATAGACGAAGTTCTTATGGAAGAGTTAAAGTCAGTTAAAGAAGTGGCAAACCCAAACGAAATACTTTTAGTTGTAGATGCTATGACAGGTCAAGATGCTGTTAATGTTGCTGAACATTTTAATGATTCACTAGACATTACAGGTGTTGTACTAACAAAACTTGATGGTGATACAAGAGGGGGAGCTGCAATATCAGTTAAAGCTGTAACAGGTAAACCTATAAAGTTTGCTGGTGTTGGAGAAAAGCTTTCAGATTTTGAAGTATTCCATCCAGATAGAATGGCATCAAGAATACTAGGTATGGGAGATGTTTTAAGCCTTATTGAAAAAGCTCAAGAAGCGATAGATGAGAAAAAAGCTCTTGAACTTCATGAGAAAATGATGTCAAAACAATTTACATTAGAAGACTTTTTAGACCAGTTAAGACAAGTAAAAAAACTAGGATCTATTAAGGATATAATGGGAATGGTACCAGGCATTGATGCAGGTAAGTTAAAAGACGCTGATATAGATGAAGGAGAACTTTCAAAAGTTGAGGCTATTATAAGTTCTATGACAACTAAAGAAAGACAACAACCATCTATAATTAATGCTAGTAGAAAAAGAAGAATCGCTAAAGGTTCAGGAACTTCTACTCAGCAAGTAAATAAGGTTTTAAATCAATTTGAACAATCCAGAAAGCTTATGAAGCAATTTGGTGATATGCAAAAAAGTATGAAAAAAGGAAAGTTTAAATTTCCTTTCTTTAAATAAAACTATAATTCACTAAGGAGGTGAAATACATGGCAGTTAAAATCAGACTTAGAAGAATGGGTGCTAAGAAAGCTCCTTTTTACAGAGTAGTTGTAGCAGATTCAAGATCACCAAGAGATGGTAAGTTTATCGAAGAGATTGGATACTACAATCCACTAGCTGAACCATCAGTGATTAAAATAGATGCTGACAAAGCTAAAGGATGGATAGCAAAAGGTGCACAACCTTCAGATACTGTTAAAGATCTTTTCAAAAAGTCAGGAATAGTAGAGTAATTGGAGGTGTCAATTGTTGAGTGAATTAGTAAAATCAATTGCGAAGGCTCTAGTTGACAATCCAGATGCTGTGAAAGTTACTACCCAAGAGGGAGAAGAGGTTATAACTTTAAGCCTTACAGTTCATCCTGATGATATGGGAAAAGTAATTGGAAAACAGGGAAGAATTGCGAAAGCAATTAGAACTGTTGTAAAAGCGGCGGCTACAAAAGAAAATAAAAAAGTAGTTGTTGATATAATATAAAAGAGTTAGGGGATTCCTAACTCTTTTTGGTTAAAAGGGTGGTATACATGAGAGAGTATTTAAAAGTAGGACAGATCCTAAAGCCACATGGTGTAAAAGGAGAAGTAAAAGTTTATCCGCTTACAGATAATTATAAACGCTACTCTAAGCTAAAAAAGGTGTTTACAACAAAAAATGATGTAGATTTTAGTTCTATAGAAATAGAATCAGTAAAATACGTTAAAGAATTTCCTATAATAAAACTTAAGGGAATAGATACTGTAAACGACGCTGAAAAGCTTAGACAAGAATATATATATGTAGATAGAGAAAATGCAGTTAAGCTTCCTAAAGACTCTTATTTTATAGCAGATCTTTTAGGAATGACAGTTATAACAGATGAAGGCGAGACCTTAGGAGAAGTTGTTTCTGTTTTTCCAACAGGAAGTAATGACGTTTATGAAGTAAAAAGTCCAAATCATAAAAATAATATACTTTTACCTGCTATTAAAGACGTTATTTTAGATATAAACATTGAATCAAGGGAAATGAAAGTACATATACTTGAGGGGCTAATATGAAGTTTGACATATTAACACTTTTTCCTGAAATGTTTAATGTATTCGAATCAAGTATAATAAAAAGAGCAAAGGAAAAAGGTATAATTAATATTAAGGTTCATAACATAAGAGACTTTTCTACTAACAAGCATCTTAAAGTAGATGATTATCCATATGGAGGTGGGGCTGGCATGGTAATGCAAGCTGAACCTATATATGATGCTATAGATTATGTAAAAAATCTTTATGGATATCAGCCATATACTATATATTTATCTCCACGAGGAAGAGTTTTTAAGCAAGAAATTGCAAAGGAGCTTTCTTGTAAAGAGCATATTTTATTTTTATGTGGACACTATGAAGGTATAGATGAAAGAGTTATGGAAATTGTAGATGAGGAAATGTCTATAGGAGACTTTGTTTTAACAGGTGGGGAGATACCTACTATGGTTATTATAGATTCTGTTTCCCGTCTTATAGAAGGAGTTCTTGGAAAAAACGAAAGTTATGAAGATGAATCCTTTTCAGATTCTCTTTTAGAATATCCTCAATATACTAGACCAGAAGATTTTAGAGGAATGAAGGTTCCAGAAGTGTTACTTTCAGGACATCACGGAAAGATAAATCAGTGGCGTAGAGAAATGTCACTAAAAACAACATATGAAAAAAGACCAGAACTTTTAAAACATGCAAGTCTATCTAAAAAAGATATAGAATATATAAAGAAGTTATCTAATAGCAAAAAATAAATATATATTGATATATTAAGTGCTATATGATATAATTTCTATGTTAATTACGGGCATTCCTCTGGGACGTTTGTTTCCTAAGAATGTACCTTTAAGGAGGAAATACAATGGATATATTAAGATCAATTGAAGCAGAACAACTAAGAAGCGACCTTACTCCTTTTAACGTTGGAGATACTGTAAAGGTACACGTTAAAGTTGTTGAAGGAACAAGAGAAAGAATTCAGATTTTCGAAGGAACTGTTATTAAAAAACAAAACGGTGGACTTAGAGAAACATTTACAGTAAGAAGACTTTCTTACGGAGTAGGTGTTGAAAGAACTTTCCCAATGCACTCACCAAGAGTTGCTAAAGTTGACGTTGTAAGAAGAGGTAAAGTAAGAAGAGCTAAGCTATACTACCTAAGAGACAGAGTAGGTAAAGCTGCTAAAGTTAAAGAACTAATTAAATAGTAACTTTTAAATGGGGCTGCAATTGCGGTCCCATTTTTCATATACTTAAGGAGGTTTAAACATGAATATTCAATGGTATCCAGGGCATATGGCAAAAACAAAAAGGGAGATAAAAGAGAATCTTAAGCTCGTAGATGTTGTAATAGAACTATTAGATGCTAGAATACCTTTTAGTAGTAGAAACCCAGATCTTGATGAAATAATATCAGGTAAAGAAAAACTAGTACTTTTAAATAAAGCAGACCTTGCAAATGAAGGTGCAACTAATGAATGGATAAAATACTATAAAGAAAAGGGTATAGAAGCTTTAGCTATAGATGCTGTTAGTGGAAGAGGTCTTAATAAGTTATATCCTAAATGTAGAGAAGCTGCTAAGGAAAAAATAGAGAGACTTGAGAAAAAAGGTATAATAGGAAAACCTATTAGAGCTATGGTAACAGGTATACCAAATGTTGGTAAATCATCTCTTATAAATAAATTAGGTGGAAAATCAACTGCTAAAACAGGGGATAAGCCAGGGGTTACTAGAAGTAAACAATGGATAAAAGTTAATAAGGACTTTGAACTTCAAGATACTCCAGGAGTTTTATGGCCTAAATTTGACGATACAAAGGTAGCTCAAAAATTAGCATTTACAAGGGCTATTAAAGATGAAATATTAGATATTGAAGAACTTGCATACTTTTTTGTAAAACATATTCAAGAAACAGATAAAAATGTTTTGGAAGAAAGATATAAGGTAGATATTGATATAGATGACCCTTATGAAACAATGATGAATATAGGAAGAAAAAGAGGCTGTGTAGTGTCTGGTGGCCATGTAGACACTGTTAGAGTATCTAATCTTATATTAGATGAATATAGAACAGGAAAGTTAGGTAGATTAACACTTGAAATGCCAAAAGATATAGAGGAATAAAATGAAAAGTATAAAAGAAATAGCAGAAGAAATAAAAAG
>JAEWEN010000028.1 GCA_023389275.1 Bacillota bacterium | reverse complement strand
GGATATAAAGGTTTTATCTTAACTACGTGGAATGTAAATTTTCCCTGCAAGTAGCAAAGGATCACCTTCATTTCCGTTTTATCTTAACTACGTGGAATGTAAATCTGTATTAAATTCAATTACATATATGTATTTAAGCGTTTTATCTTAACTACGTGGAATGTAAATATATAAATATCATTATCTTTTAGAATATAGTAAATAGTTTTATCTTAACTATGTGGAACAGAATTAGCTGTTATTGTTTTTGTCACCTTAATATTTTTAAGTACATAGGATTTTATGTATTAATAATATTGTTTATGGTAAAAACTTACATATTAAAGTGATTGATGATATAATTATTAATTATATTGTCTATGTGGAATGTAAAATTATTTTTTTATTATATTTTTATAATTTATCTTAACTATGTGGGAAAGTTTTCTGTTTTTAGGGGGAAAGGGATGAGTCAATTAAATAATATCTTAAAAATGATTTTTATTTTATCTAAAGGAAAAAAAGTTAAAGGTAAGGAAATTGCTAGTCAATTAGAAGTAAATGAGAAACAGGTAAGAAGATATAAAGAGATTTTAGATGAATTTTTCAATATAAAGTCTGTACCTGGTCCAAATGGTGGCTATATTATGGAAAAAAGTTATTTTCCGTTTAAAGAATTTCTTACAAAAAGTGAGATTGAAGCATTAAAAGTATCTATGAGACAAGTAAGTCAAGTTGTTGGAATTGGTGCAGATTTAGATAATATAATTGATAAAATAAATTTTAATATATTGAAAAATGAAGATTATTTAAGTTGTAGTAGTATAATACCTTATTCAAGAGTAATTCCAAAATCAGATGAATTTTACGTTATGAAGGATGAGATATTTAATTCGATATTGGATAATAAAGAAATATGGATTGAGTATATAGATAATAAAAATAACATAAGTGATAGAATTGTTAGACCATATAAAATTAATATATATAAAATGGATCAGTATTTAGTAGCTTGGTGTACGGTTAGGAAAAGTTTTAGAGAATTTAAACTAACAAGAATTAAAAAGTATAGGTTATTAGAGAAAAACTTTATTAGAGATATTCAAGGTTTTGAAGAGTTTATGAAGCAGAAAGATGATAGTATAGGAATATATTCAGGAGAGATTTATCAAATAAAACTTAAAGTTAAGCCACCTATGTCTAATACTATAAGTGAGAGAATATGGGTTGAAGATCAAAAAATTACTAGGTTAAAAGATGGAGTTATATTATTCGAAGCTAAGATGAATGGTGGTCCTGAAATATTATCTTGGATACTAAGTATGGGGTCTAGTGTAGAGGTATTAGAACCTGTTAAATTAATTGAAGAAATTAAAGCTGAAATAAAAAATATAGAAAAAAATTACATATAATATATTGTGGACAAGATAGGTCCTTAATTAAAGATATAATTTAATTAAGGACCTATTTTTACTAATAAATTCATAAAATAAAATATATTAAAATAATAATGGAAAAAAATGGTTGAAACTCAAAATAATTTTTGATATAGTTTATTTAAAATTAAATACTAGGAGGTGAAAAAATGAGGTTAGCAATAAAGTTTAAAAGTGAAAAAATACCTATGGCTTATTCTATGATGATAGTTAGCTTAATAAAATCAGCTTTACAAAAATCAGATAGTACATACTTTGAAAGTCTTTATTACTTTAATGGAAAGAAAAATAAAAAAACAAAACCTTATAGTTTTGCTTTTAGAATGTCTGATTTTAATATTGACAATGAAAATAATGAGTTTCAATTAAAAGGAGAATCAACTTTATACATAACAACAAGTGACATAATGTTTTTTACTAATCTTTATAATGGAATTATTAAAATAAAGGAAGAAGTAAACTATAAAGGTTATATTTATAAAATAACTAGTATCAGAAAGTTACAAGAAAAGAAAATAAAGAAAGAAGAAAATTTATTTAAAGCAATTTCTCCTATTGTTATATGTAATAAGCAAGGGAAGTTTTTGTCCCCAAAGGATGATGAGTTTGAAAAAGAACTTAATTATACTGCTAATATGATATTAAAAAATTTAAGAGGAACAGGTCTGAAAAGATCATTGATATTTACTGAAGTAATGATGAAGAAAAGAGTTATGAAAGAAAAAATAGATGACTTTATAAATGAAACAGGAAAAGAGTTTATTTATATAACTGGATATGAAGGGGTATTCAAATTATTAGGAGATATAGAAGATATAGAATTTTTATATAATTCCGGTATTTCACTTAGAAGAAGTCAAGGTGCAGGCTACTTAGAAATTATGTGTTAGGAGGTGATAGCTTGGGTCTTATAAGAATATATAAGGGAGACTGGATGAAAAATGCTAGTATAGTTGGTTTATGTAATATTTTGGAGCATGATTTAGAATTTCAACAGGATATAATTGATAAGCAAAATGACTATATAGAGTTTGATGAAATATATCTTGAAAATTTTGAAAATAAATATTTTTCTTACTTAATTGATAAATATAAAAAATATACATCATGGTATAAGCTTACATCATTTGCAGATAAGTTACTATTATATAAACAAAATATAGATGAAAAAGGTTTAGATGATCTTAATAACTATATTGATGATTTAAAATCTAAGTTGAAATCTAATAGTTATGTTGCAGCATATGAGTATATAAATACAGAAAAGTTTAACCCAAAAGAAAAGGAAAAGATTCTTAAGAAAATAAAAAAAGGGAAAAAACAATCTATAGATGATGTTAAAGAAGAAATACATTGTCAAATAAATATTTGCTTTGAATGTATAGAGTTTTTGAATCAAATAGATAGTAAAAAATATATTTTGGCTAAAAATATATCCTATGATATTATACAGTTATTTTGGCAAAATGTTAGCTTTTTAGGTAAAAGTAATGCAAAGAAAGATTCGTATAAAGAGTATAAAGATTACTTTATACATCCTGTAGGAGATTATATTAAAGAAGATAAGTCTAAATATAAATATAGTTGTTTTACATGTGAAAACAAATTAAATAAGATTGGTGGAAAAGATTTAACATGGCTTGTAAAAACAGGGGTGGATGGATCGCGAAAACCGTCTCATTTTTGGAATATGACATCAGATGCTTACATTTGTCCTGTATGTAACTTACTTTTCTCCTGTATACCAGCTGGTTTTACAGTTATTAAACGTGAAGGATTATTTGTAAATGATAACTCTAGTATAGAAAGCCTAATAAAAATAAATAAGGTAACTAATCTTAGTAGCGAAACTAGTATATTAGATTTAGAGCAGAAAAAGTATTTAACAATAGCAAATACATTAGAGCAAAAAAATATAGAGCAATTTAATAAAGAAGTTGAAAATATTCAGGTTGTTAGACTAAATGGAAATGATAGTTCAAATGTATATAAGTTTAATCTTTTATCAAGGAAAAAACTTCTTCTAATATATAATTCGAGAAAGAAACTTTCAAATTTAATTAAAATAAATGTAAAAGTAGCAGATAATTACTACATAAATTTGTATTCAGAGGTTATCTCAAGACTTTATTTAGGAAAAAATTTATTTGATTTAATAGGTCTTTTAATATCACTTAGTAAACAAAGTAATAATAAGCAAAGTAAGTTTTCTCTTATATGGAGTATATATACCATTTTAGAGATAAACAATTATAGTATAGGGGGAAGTGGAAAGATGCATTCAAGTCAGTTAAATGAATTTAAGTTTAATGGAAATACTCTTAGAAAAGCTTATTTAGGAAGCAGTGAAAATAAGTTATCAGGAATAACTTATAGACTTCAAAATGCTTTGAAAACAAAAGATGTAGAAAAGTTTATGGATACTTTAATAAATTCATATATGTATAAAAAAATGCCTATACCACAAAACTTTATTTTAGCACTTGAGAATACAGAAAAGTTTCAAAATGCAGGATATGCTTTTTTAATAGGACTTCTAGGCGATGAAGAAAGTAATAAGGGGGAAGCAAAAAATGATTAAAGGACTTACTTTAACAATGATAATAGAGCTAGAAAGTGGAAACTATGGAGAATCAGTTGGTAACGTTACAGCTCTTAAGAAAATATCAAGATATGAAGGAGATAGCTACAGCTATATTTCTCGCCAAGCTCTTAGGTATAATATTGTAGATCAAATGGGAATTAATAATACACCAATTGGTAAAGATGGAGATGTACTTCAATTTCATCCTGAAGCAACAATAAAAGATTATCCTGAAATAGACTTATTTGGATATATGAAAACTCAAAAGCCTGTTAAAACAAGATCGGCGGTTGTTAGGTTATCAAATGCAATAGCACTTGAAAGCTTTAATGCAGACACAGATTTTCTAACAAATAAAGGATTACTTGATAGATTTAACAAAGATGCACAGGAGTTAAAAGTAGGAGGAAATATTGCTCAAAGCGAAATACATAAATCATATTATGCTTATACTATTACCATAGACCTAGATAAAGTTGGTATAGATAGTAATGATAATATAGAGATTTCAAATGATGAAAAAGCAGAAAGAGTAAAGAAACTTTTAGATACAGTACTATTTTTATATAGAGATATTAGAGGAAGAAGAGAAAATCTGTCTCCTATATTTGCTATAGGTGGTGTATATAGTATAAAAAATCCTTTCTTTGAAAATAGAATAAAAATAAAAAGGAATAGATTAAATACAGATTGCTTAAAAGAGATTGTTAACTTATCAGATGAAATAAAACAAAATACAGTTGTAGGAGTTTTAAGTGGAATATTTAATAATGATAATGAAATTAAAAATGAATTAAATACATTAAATATGGCAGAGGTATTTAATAATCTTAAAGAAGAAGTAGATAAATATTATAAAGGATAAGTAGGTGATTTTATGCCTAAAAAAGCAGTAAGACTTGAAATTTATCAAAACTTAGTTAACTATAAAAAACCTACAAGCTTTCAATTAAAAGAAACCTATCCCCTACCTCCACCTTCAACAGTTATAGGAATGGTTCATAGTGTATGTGGATTTGATTCATATCGTAAAATGGATGTTAGTATACAAGGAAATTATCATTCAAAGGTAAATGATCTTTATACTAGGTATGAATTTGGTGTAATTAAGTATGAAGCGGAAAGACATAATGTAAAACTAGAGTGTAGTGATAGAACATATGGTATGACTAGAGGTGTAGCTACAGCTGAACTTCTCGTTGATGTTAATTTAATTATACATGTAATACCAGAATGTGATAATGATTTAAATCTTATATATAATAGTTTTTCTTGCCCTAAGGAATATATATCACTAGGTAGAAGAGAAGATATTGTAAAGTTAGAATCTGTTTCTATTGTAGATTTAAATGATATGGAAATAGAGTGCGAAGAAGGAATAAGCTATGATGCTTACATACCAGTTGATATGTTTGAAAAAGACGAATTATATACTCATGGTACAATACTTGATTTAAATAAAACATATCAGAAAGTAACTGTTAGAAAAGGTGTTGATATAAGGAGTTGGGAAAAGGTTAAAGTTGTACATGCATCTTCCTATAATACTAAGATAGATGAAACCAAAGTTATAAGTGATGGAAAGTATATGATTTATCCTATATAAGGTGATAGAATTCTATCACCTATATTTTTAAACTTAAGGAGGAATATTATATGGATTTTTTAGCAAAAAGTCATCCAAAAGAAACAATTGAAGAACATACTCAAAAACTTTTAGATGAGTTTGAAAAATTAAAGAAATTATATCCTAATATTAATTATTTAGATTGGGAGCTCTTAAGACTCGCATGTTTGTACCATGATTTAGGTAAAACCAATTCAAAATTTCAAAACAAAATAAAGGCTAATATAGAGGGAATCAAAAGAGAAAAAGACGATACTGAAATACCACATGGATATTTAAGTCCAGCATTTATACCTTTAGAAAATCTTACTAACGAATATAATAAAGATGATATAAAAGTACTTATGCAAAGTATATATTAT
The DNA here is from genome assembly GCA_023389275.1 of Bacillota bacterium. Taxonomy (GTDB): domain Bacteria; phylum Bacillota; class Clostridia; order Clostridiales; family Caloramatoraceae; genus Clostridium_AB. Next base: position 5,286 of record JAEWEN010000028.1, on the reverse strand, counting down.
CATCATATAAGAGAACAAAAGGATTATATACATATTAAAAAAGAAATAGAGGAAGATTTAAGTAATATATATAAAGACATTGATTTTTTAGGTCTTAACATAGAAAAGTTAAACACAAAGTATAGCAAATATATAAGAGGAAGAATTGAAGAAGATGAGGATTATAATAAAAAGGAGTTAGTTAATATAAAGAAAAAATATATAATGACAAAGGGGCTTTTAAATAAAATTGACTATGCAGCAAGTTCTGGTGTTGAGGTAGAAAAAGAGAATAAAGATTTATTTAAATGCACCATGGATTTCTTTAATAAAGGAAATTTTAAGCCAAATGAACTTCAAAAATATATGATGGAGAATAATAATGAAAATATTATAGCAGTAGCTTCTACAGGAATTGGTAAAACAGAAGCAGCACTTTTATGGATAGGAAATAATAAAGGATTTTTCACTTTACCTTTAAGAGTATCTATTAATGCTATATATGATAGGTTAATAGATAGAGAGAAAATAAATTTTCCTAAAGAATATACAGGTCTTTTACATTCTAATACTGCATCGGAATATATAAAAAGAGATGAGGAAAAAGAACTAGATAAAAATTACCTTGATTCAACAAAACAGCTATCTATGCCTATAACAGTGTGTACACTAGATCAATTAATAGATTTCGTTTTTAAATATGAAGGGTATGAATTAAAACTTGCAACTTTATCTTATTCTAAACTTGTTATAGATGAAATCCAAATGTATTCTCCAGAGATGCTTGCATATCTTATTGTTGCTCTTAAAAATATAGTTGAGTTTGGAGGAAAATTTGCAATACTTACAGCTACACTTCCTCCTATAGTAGAAAATTTATTACTTTATCCACTTCTTGATAATGGAAAGAGAATAACTTATAAAAAAAGTAGTAAAGCTTTTTTAAAGCTAGATGAAAATGGAAAATCTATTATAAGACACAGAATTAAGGTAAAAGATGAAGCAATAAATATTAATGATATATTGGAAAATGGAAAAGATAAAAAGGTTTTAGTTATAGTAAATACAGTAAATGAAGCTCAAAGAATATACTCGGAGCTTAAAAATAAATTGGATAATGTTAATATATTTCATGCTAGATACATTAATAAAGATAAAAAGGAGCTAGAAGATAGGATATTAAGTATAGGTTCTATAAAAAGTAAAGAAAAAGGAATATGGATAACTACACAAGTTGTAGAAGCAAGTTTAGATATAGATTTTGATGTTTTATATACTGAGTTATCTGAATTATCTGGTCTTTTTCAAAGAATGGGGAGAGTTTATAGAAATAGAATATTAAAAAATAATGACTTTAACGTATATGTATATACAGGTGGAGAAACAGGATATCCAACAGGAGTATCATTAAGTGATAAAGGCTTTATTGATATAGATATATTTAATTTAGCTAAAAAGGTTATTTTAGACTTTGGTGAAGGTATATTAAGTGAAGAGGATAAAATGAAAATGATAGAAGATACATACACATATGAAAATCTTAGTGAAAGTGAATACTATAAAAAAGTTAAAATGAAAATAGAAGAGATGTTAAGTATAATACCTTATACTTATAAGAAAAAAGATGTAGACCTAAGGGAGATAGACAGCAATACAGTAATACCTAATGCTATATACAATAAATACTATGATGATATTGAGTCTTTAAAGCAAAATATAAAAAATTCAACTATAAAAAGTGAAATTATAAAGTATAAAGATGAGATTATGAAATATACATTATCCATTCCAACATATCGCTTTGAAACAGCTAAGAAGGAAGACAAGATAATAGATACATTAGAAGTAGATAAATTTACATATATTCCAGTAGTAGATTATGAGTATGATGAGATGGGTTTGAAATTTAACTTTAATGAAGATATAGATCTTCAATTTATATAAAGCTATGATAGAATTTGACTTTGAAAATTATAAGATTCAAGGAATAAAGGTAAACTACTACTTTATATGTAAACGTAAACTTTGGTTATTTGATAAAGGTCTTGGAATGGAAGAAAAAAATGATAGAGTAATTCAAGGGAAAGTAGTTCATGAAAACTCTTATGAAAGAGAAAAAAATAAAGAGATTGAGGTAGATGGTCTTATAAAGCTAGATATACTAGATGATGATTATATAAGAGAAATTAAAATTTCAAGTAAAATGGAACACTCAGATAGGATGCAACTTTTATACTATCTATACTATTTAAAGCAAATGGGGGTTATAAAAAAAGGTAAAATAAACTATGTAAAAGAAAAAAGAGTGGAAGAAATTGAACTTACAAAAAATGATGAAAGAATTATAGAAGAAGTATTAAAAGATATATATGAATTAAGAAAAATAGAAAAACCTCCTTTAAGAATAAATAAAAAGTACTGTAAAAAATGTGCATATTATGAGTTTTGTTATGTTGAGGAGGAAAAGTAATGGGTAAAGATTATTATATATTTAGTAATGGAAGAATAAAAAGAAAAGATAATACTATATATTTTGTAGATCCAGATGACAAGAAAAGAGCACTTCCAATAGAAGATACTGAAAGGCTTCATATATTTGGGGAAGTAGATTTAAATACTAAATTTATAAACTATATATCTCAAAGCGGTGTATTACTTAATTTCTATAATTACTATGGATTTTATTCAGGAACTTATTACCCTAGAAAAAAGAACATATCAGGTCTGTTAAATGTAAGGCAAGCTATTCACTATAGTGTTTATGATGAGAGAATGTATATAGCAAAAGCTTTTATAGAAAGTAGTATTCATCATATAAAAAGAAATTTAAGTAGACATAATATACCAAGCGAAGTATTTGAATCTATAAATAAAGAAAAAGAAAATGCGAAAAATAGTAAATCCATTGAAGAGCTTATGGGGTCGGAAGGAAGAATAAGAAGGATATATTATTCAGCATTTAAATATATAGTTAAAGAGGAATTTCATATTTATAAGAGAGAAAAAAGACCACCTACAGATCCAATAAATGCTTTAATATCTTTTGGAAATAGTTTAATGTATACAGCTGCACTTGGAGAAATGTACAAAACTCAGTTAGACCCTACAATAAGCTTTTTACATGAACCTTCAACAAAAAGATTTTCTTTAGTTTTAGATATAACAGAGATATTTAAGCCTCTAGTAGTTGACAGCTTAATATTTTCTATGATAAATAAAAATATGATTAAGATAGAAGACTTTTCTTATTTAGATGGTATATGTCTATTAAATGATTCTGGAAGAAAGAAATTTATAAGAGAGTTTGAAAAGAAAATGGATGTTACAATAAATCATAGATCTTTAAATAGAAAGGTGTCTTATAGAACATTTATTAAGCTTGAATGTTATAAGCTAATAAAACATTTTATAGGTGATGAAAAATATAAACCTTTAAAGGCTTGGTGGTAAATATGTTTGTTATCATAACATATGATGTAGGAGAGAAAAGAGTAAATAAAATGAGAAAGGCACTAAAGAAATATTTGATATGGACACAAAATTCTGTGTTTGAAGGAGAAATAACAGAAGGAAAATTAACTAAATGTATGGCAGAGATAGGTGGTATAATGAATAAAGGAGAAGATTCGTTATATGTATATAAAGTGAATATTAGTAAAAATATAAAGAAAATTGTAATAGGAAACGAAAAAAATAATGATGAAATGTTTATATAAATTTGCAGTAAATGATTTTTTGCAAGAAATGCACTTAAAACAAGTGATATCAATACTTAACAGCGTATAAAAAATTTTTATAAAAAACACAACTGATGATTTACTGCAAAAATAGAGAATATATAATTATTTTAGTATGCTAGAAGCCTTCAATTTCAAGGCTTTTAGAGGTTTAATAAAATGGGGTATTATCTTAACTACGTGGAATGTAAATAATGTTGAGGGTAAAGATTTAACAGCTACGGTTGACAGTATTATCTTAACTACGTGGAATGTAAATTTGTAAATCTGACATATTTCATATGACATATGAAAAAGTATTATCTTAACTACGTGGAATGTAAATAAAGTAGATGAAGTTTTGGCAGAGGAACAAAGATTGAGTATTATCTTAACTACGTGGAATGTAAATCAGAACTACAAAGCAACATTTAACTCTTGTTATTCGGTATTATCTTAACTACGTGGAATGTAAATTGTTAAAAAACAGATTATCAGAAGTACAAATTAACACGTATTATCTTAACTACGTGGAATGTAAATTCTTTACCTTTTGTATGATAATTTTGTGCATATTCATGTATTATCTTAACTGCGTGGAATGTAAATTAGAAAACAAAGGATATATAAAACCTACTAAAGCTAAGTATTATCTTAACTACGTGGAATGTAAATGACGTTGACCAATTGAAGTTAAGAGATATACTTGAAGAGTATTATCTTAACTACGTGGAATGTAAATTTGATAGAGTTCCCCCTTTTTGCTTTTTCATCTCTAGTATTATCTTAACTACGTGGAATGTAAATACTAAAAAATACTTCCAAAACTGTACTAATAGAAAAAGTATTATCTTAACTACGTGGAATGTAAATAGATATTCATCTTCCAGTAGCTAGAAATGGATTTCAGTATTATCTTAACTACGTGGAATGTAAATCTTTCAGACAACGTATTAATACTTTAGCTTTTCCATGTATTATCTTAACTACGTGGAATGTAAATGAAAAAAAGGAGGAGGAAGCTGAATAATGAGAAATGCGTATTATCTTAACTACGTGGAATGTAAATAAAGATAAAAGCAGTAAGTTAGCAGCAGAAATTTTCGGGTATTATCTTAACTACGTGGAATGTAAATCAAGGGATCTACACCTCTTCTTTTAATATTCAAGTAAGTATTATCTTAACTACGTGGAATGTAAATCTTCATGCTGTGAGTGCCTAAAGTTTAATGTACTACGTATTATCTTAACTACGTGGAATGTAAATATACATTCAAGGGAAAATGTTTGTGTAGGTCCTTGTGTATTATCTTAACTACGTGGAATGTAAATTGTGAGGCGGAAATATGTTGTAGCTTGTAATCCCAGTATTATCTTAAATACGTTTGATGTAAGTTCTTTAATATTAATTTTATTGTTAATTTATAAAATTATATTATTTAAAATATAGATAATATAATTATTTTTTATAGTTAAAAATAATAGTAAAATATGTAATTATTTAAATTATCTATTATTGTAAAAAAATATAGAATATGCTGTTTTCATGTGATAACATAATCATGATATTGTAAAAATATGTAACATTTAT
>JAEWEN010000020.1 GCA_023389275.1 Bacillota bacterium | reverse complement strand
GCTTTTAAAGCCTGTGGTATAGCAATAGCTGCTACAATTACTACAATAGCAATAACTACTACCATTTCAATTAGTGTAAATCCTGATTTTTTTCTTTTTTTAAGTTTGTTCATTTTTCTCCCCCTTTTTATATTTTATTCATATTTATTTAAATGTTTACACTATATGTTTCCATATAGTGTAAACATAGGTAACATAACAGCTGCCATAATAGATCCTAAAACTACTGCTAAAACAACTATTATTACAGGTTCTATTATTGTATTTATTCTACTAACTCTCATATCAACTTCATTTTCATAAAGCTCTGCTACTTTTAAAAGCATATAGTCTATTTTCCCAGACTCTTCTCCTGTTTTAATCATTACAGGAAATATTTTTGGCATTATTTTTATGGTTTTTAAATTATCACTAAGTCTTTCACCTGTTTTCATATTTTCAACTACTGTATCAAGTTCATTCATAATGTATTTATTTAAAACAACTTTTTTAGTAATCTCAAGTGAAGGTATCATACCTACCCCTGCTTCTAAAAGAGATGAAAGTGTTCTTGAAAATCTTGAAATTGCAGCAAATGTTAATATATCTCCTATAACTGGTATTTTAAGCTTTAATTTATCTATTAAAATTCCGCCTTCCTTTGATGAGTAGTAAGCTTTATATCCAAGTATTATAAGTAAAATTATAATCATAAATATATACCAGTAAGACTTCATCCAGTCTCCTAACCCTAGTACAATTTTAGTTAAAAGTGGAAGAGGCACTTGCATTTCCTCAAAAATACTCATAAATTTAGGAACTGCAAATATCATTAAAGCTGTTATTGCAAGTAGTGATACTATTACTAATATACTTGGATATATTGTTGCATTTACTATTTTTTGTTTCATTTTATTTTCTTTATCATAATAATCAGCCATTCTTTCAAATGTATTATCTGTATCTCCAGTCATTTCCCCAGCTTCTATCATTGTACATAAAAGACTTGGAAACGCCTTTGGATGTTCTTTCATGCTTTCTGAAAGAGACTCTCCCTGTTCTACCTTTTTCTTAACATCTTTTAAAACACTTTTAAATCCCTTATCATCACTTTGCCCTTCCATAGCTTCTATTGCAGTTACAACATTAACTCCTGAGGAAAGCATTGTTGCAACTTGTCTTGAAAATATTGCTACGTCTTTAAGTTTTACATTTACTTTTTTACCTTTATATATATTAGTTGCTGCTGATGATATTTCAAGAATATACATACCTTTATTTTGAAGAGAATCTATTGCATTTTCTTTACTAAAAGCTTCTATAAATCCTCTTTTTTTCTTACCACTTTTATCTATAACAGTATAATTAAATTCCTGCATTTTACTTCCCCTTTATACTTATACTGAATAAGTTACCCTTATATATTCTTCATATGTTGTTATGCCATCTAGAACCTTTTTTAAACAGCTTTTACTAAGAGTTGTCATTCCTGAATTTATAGCTATACTTTCTATATCATCACTACTTTCATTAGAAAATATTGCTTTTTTAATTTGGCTATTTATTTTCATAATTTCATATATTCCTACTCTTCCACTGTAACCAGTGTTTTTACAATGTCTACAACCTTCTCCTTTATAAAATGTATATACATTGTCATCAAGCCCCATACTTTCTAGTTCACTTTTTAAAGGAGTATATGACTTTTTACAATGGTCACAAATTTTTCTAACTAGTCTTTGGGATATTACTCCAACAAGCGAAGAACCTATAAGGTAATTTTTAACTCCCATATCTATTAATCTTGATATACTTGTAGCTGAATCGTTGGTATGAATTGTTGATAATACTAAATGGCCTGTTATAGCAGATCTTACAGCAATTTCTGCTGTTTCACTGTCTCTAATTTCTCCAACCATTATTATGTCTGGGTCTTGTCTTAACATAGCTCTTAAAGTTTTTGCAAAGTTAAGTCCAGCTTTTTGATGTACTTGAACTTGATTTATCCCATGAATTTTACTTTCAACAGGATCTTCAACTGTTAATATGTTTTTTTCATCGTTATTTAACTCATTAAGTATTGTATATAATGTTGTTGTTTTTCCACTTCCTGTAGGCCCTGAAACAAGTATTATTCCATGTGGAATACCTATTATTTCATTAAAGATTTTCATATCATACTCTGAAAATCCTAGATCTTGTTTACTTTTTATAAATCCTTTTTTATTTTGTATTCTTATAACTATTTTTTCTCCAAATACAGTAGGAAGTGATGATATTCTCATATCAAATTCATCTTCATAATACATATAACTTAATCTACCATCTTGCGGAATTCTTCTTTCACTAATATCCATGTTAGAGAGTATTTTTATTCTAGCAACAATAGGAGAAAGAAGGTTTGTTTTTAGTATCATACTTTCTTTAAGTATTCCATCTATTCTATTTCTAACTCTAATAATGTTTTCATATGGTTCTATGTGTATGTCACTAGCATCTGAGTTTATAGCTTGTTCTAACATTGAATTTACTATTTTTACAATAGGTGCTGAATTTTCATCTTCAAATTCTATTTCATCTTCAAATCTTAATATTTCATTTGCAAAGGTTTCTGCTTCTTTTATAGCTTGTTTTTTAGAATAGTACATATCAATTTTTCTTTTTATATCATCTTCCTTTGCTAAAACAGTTTTTACTTGTTTTCCTGTATATATAGATACATCTTCTATTGCAAATATATTTAACGGATCACTTAAAGCTACAACTATACTATTTCCTTTTAATTTTAAAGGTATTAAGTTATGATTCCTTGCAATAGTTTCTGATAAAGACTCTATTGCTTCATTTTCAATATTTTCATAGTTAAGATCTACTACTTCTATTGAAAGCTGCTGTTTTAATACGTTTATTATTTCATCTTCAGTAATAAACTCTAGGTCTACTAAAACTTTTCCTAACTTTTTCCCTGAGTTTTTTTGAACATTTAAAGCTTCATAAAGTTGAGATTCAGTAATCATTTTTGTATCTAACAATATTTGTCCTAGTTTTTTCTTTCTATTTATAGGCATAAACCCACCACCTATTAAAATACATTTATTACTTTATTTACCATTATAGTGTATAGCTATGCCTTTTTCAATTTAAATATATGTTTAAACTTTAATATTAACATAAGAAAAGAGTACCTTATTAGGTACTCTTTTCTTATGTTAAGTGTTCTTAATTACTTGTATAGTGGGAATTTAGCACAAAGAGCATCTACTCTTGCAACAGCTGGTGATAAATCTCCATCTTTGTTGTCAATTACCCAGCTAATAATGTCTGCTATTTCAACCATTTCTTCTTTACCGAATCCTCTTGAAGTAGCAGCTGGAGTTCCTATTCTTACACCACTTGTAACAAATGGGCTTTGAGTTTCGTTTGGAACTGTGTTTTTATTAACTGTGATTTTAACTTCGTCAAGAAGTTTTTCAGCTTCTTTACCTGTTACACCTTTGTTTCTAAGGTCAACTAGCATTAGGTGGTTATCAGTTCCTCCTGATACTATGTTGAATCCTCTCTTAGTAAGCTCATCAGCTAATGTTGCAGCGTTTTCAACAACTTTCTTTTGGTACTCTTTAAATTCTGGTTTAAGAGCTTCTCCAAAACATACAGCTTTAGCAGCTATAATGTGCTCAAGTGGTCCACCTTGGATTCCTGGGAAGATTAGTCTGTTTACATCTTTAGCAAACTTCTCTTTACAAAGGATTAGTCCACCTCTTGGTCCTCTTAATGTTTTGTGTGTAGTTGATGTTACGAAATCAGCGTATGGAACTGGATTTTGGTGTAGGCCAGCTGCAACTAAACCTGCAATGTGAGCCATATCAACCATGAAGTAAGCTCCAACTTCATCAGCTATTTCTCTAAATTTAGCAAAATCAATGCTTCTTGAGTAAGCACTTGCTCCTGCAACGATCATTTTTGGCTTTAATTCTAAAGCTTTGTTTCTAAGGTCTTCGTAATCGATATAACCTTTTTCATCTACTCCATATGAGCTAAAGTCATATAAAGTTCCTGAGAAGTTAACAGGGCTTCCATGTGTTAAGTGTCCTCCATTTGAAAGGTCCATTCCTAGAACTTTATCTCCTGGTTTAAGAACTGACATGTATACTGCCATGTTAGCATTTGAACCTGAGTGTGGTTGAACGTTAGCATGTTCTGCACCAAATAGTTCTTTTACTCTATCAATAGCTAAGTTTTCTACAACGTCAACGAATTCGCATCCGCCATAGTATCTTTTAGCTGGGTATCCTTCTGCATATTTGTTTGTAAGTTGTGAACCTTGTGCTTCCATAACAGCAAGGCTTGTAAAGTTTTCTGAAGCTATAAGCTCAATGTTTGATTGTTGTCTTTGCATTTCCTTTTCGATAGCCTCAAATATTTGTGGATCTGAATTTTTAATTATTTCTAAACTCATTTTTTTGTTCTCCCTCCTAGTAATATCTCCCGTAATAATTACATTATAGTAACATAAATAATTTTTGACAAGAACTATTTATAAAAAAACATTTTTCAGAATGTTCTATTTATTTTGTGAATCGCACAATAGTCTCTATAAGCCTTTTTATTTCTGCCTCTGGCTCACTGTTTTCAGTAATCCTGACCACACAGTCCTTTGAATAGTTCTCTAAAACAAGTCCCCCGACTTTATTAACTGCAGACCTTACTGCTGCAATTTGAACAAGTATGTTAGTGCAATCTTCTTCTTTTTCTATCATTCTTTGAATGCCTTTAACTTGTCCTTCTATTTTTCTAAGTCTTGTTATTAAATCTTTTCTTGTTTCATTCATAAGATTACCTATCCATTCTTTCATACTTAAAAGATTATACAATACTTTTTAGTAAAAATATAGATTGTTTTCAATTTATTAAAATTTATGTAATTATTTCAAGTTTAATAAATCCCTTACAACTTGACTTGCTATAATAAGTCCAACAACAGATGGTACAAATGCTACACTTCCTGGTGTACTTCTTCTAGAAGATCCTACTTCTTTAGGAATTTCTATACTAGTGTCAGGTTTTATAGGAATTTCCTTGGAATAAACCACTTTTAATTTTTTAATTCCTCTTTTTCTAAGTTCATGTCTCATAACTTTAGCTAGCGGACACACACTTGTTTTAAATATGTCTGCTACTTCAAATTTTGTAGGATCAAGCTTATTTCCTGCTCCCATACTACTTATGATATTAATTCCCATATTAGTACAGACTTCAGCTAAATCTAGTTTTGATGCTACTGTATCTATTGCATCTACAACATAGTCATATTTTTCTGATATTAATTCATTAGAATTTTCCCTGTTATAGAACTTTTTATAAGCTGTTACATTACAGCTTGGATTTATTTCAAGTATTCTTTCTTTCATAACTTCAACTTTATCTTTTCCAACAGTTTTTGTGTTGGCATGAATTTGTCTATTGATATTTGTAATGTCTATAGAATCCTTATCAACTAAAATAATATTTCCTACTCCACTTCTAGCAAGAGCTTCTGCTACAAAAGAACCTACTCCTCCTACTCCAAATACTGCTACTGTTGAATCTTCTAATGTTTTTATTCCACTTTCTCCAATTAAAAGTTCAGTTCTTTGAAATGGTTTTGTCATTGTAACCTCCAAAATGTATAAGTATTTTCTAAGTAAAATTGCCCACTGTACCGTTTAGATGGATAGTTAGTTCCTAGCTAAGCTAGGTGGGTGTCCTCTCACAAAATAATTGTGTCCGAAGCAAGTCGGCATACGCATATTTTGAGAATGTGGACTCCCATATAATATGTGTTGGAACAATACATAATCCACCTTATCGTATACAGTAGGCAAAATTCTATGTTATATTTATTACTAATATATCATTAGATTTTAAACTAATCAATAGAATATTTTTATTATTTGTTAAAGTCACATTTATTATTCTTTATAATTAGTTCTCACTTTTTTCTATTTTAATTGAAAGCTCTTTAAGCTGCTTTTCATCTACTTCTCCTGGAGCTTCTGTCATAGGGTCACCTGCATTTTGATTTTTAGGGAATGCAATAACATCTTTTATATTATTTGTTCCTGTTAAGAACATTACTAATCTATCAAGACCATACGCTATTCCACCATGAATAGGTGTACCATATTTAAATGCTTCAAGTAAGAATCCAAATTTTTCATGAGCTTCTTCTTCTGTAAATCCAAGTGCTTTAAACATTTTTTCTTGAATCTCACTATCATGAATTCTAATACTTCCTCCACCTATTTCTTCTCCATTTAAAACAATATCATAAGCTTTAGCTCTAGCTTCTTCCTTGTTTGTTTCAAGAAGATGTATATCTTCCTCCATAGGCATTGTAAATGGGTGGTGTTTTGCAACATATCTATCTTCTTCTTCGCTATACTCAAATAGTGGGAATTCAGTAACCCATAGGAAGTTAAGATCTTTATTATCTTCTCCTATTAAGTTTGTTTTTCTAGCAATTTCAAGTCTTAATTCTCCAAGTGCTTTACATACTACTGAGTACTTATCAGCAACTATTAAAATAAGATCTCCATCTTCACCATTAACAGCATTAATAATTTCTTTTAATTTAGCTTCATCAAAGAATTTAGCTATAGGTGATTTGATTTCTCCTTCTTTTAACTGAATCCAAGCAAGTCCCTTAGCTCCAAATGTTTTAACAAATTCTCCTAGTTTGTCTATTTCTTTTCTTCCAAATGATGCACATGATTTTGCATTAATAGCACGAACTGTTCCACCATTTTCTATAGCGTCTTTAAATACTTTAAACTCAGCATCTTTAACTACATCACTAATATTTTTAATTTCAAGACCAAATCTAGTATCTGGCTTATCACTACCATATTTGTCCATAGCCTCACTATATGGCATTCTTTTAAATGGAATCTCAACATCTATTCCTAAAACTTCTTTCCAAATTTTTTGGATAAGTTTTTCATTTACACTTATAACATCTTCAATATCTACAAATGACATTTCAATATCTATTTGTGTAAATTCTGGCTGTCTATTTGCACGAAGATCTTCATCTCTAAAACACTTAACTATTTGAAAATATTTTTCAAATCCTGATACCATAAGTAACTGTTTAAAGATTTGTGGAGACTGTGGTAGTGCATAAAAACTTCCTGGATAGTTTCTACTTGGCACTAAATAATCTCTAGCTCCTTCAGGTGTACTTTTAGTAAGCATAGGAGTTTCTACTTCTAAAAATCCATTTTCATCTAGAAAATCACGAACTACTTTAGTTGTTTTATGTCTTACAATAAAGTTTTTTTGCATATCTGGTCTTCTAAGGTCTAGGTATCTATATTTTAATCTAATGCTTTCAGAAGCATCTAGATTTTCTTTTATGTATATAGGTGGTGTTTCTGACTCTGAAATTATTCTTAGTGATTTTCCAAGAACCTCTACCATACCTGTTTTCATATCTTTATTTGGAGATTGTCTTTTTTCTACAACACCTTCTATAGCTAAAACATATTCACTTCTAATTGATTCAGCTTTTTCAAATGCTTCTTTATCTATTTCTTCTCCAAATACAACTTGAACTATTCCACTTCTATCTCTAAGGTCTGCGAAAATAAGTCCTCCAAGGTTACGTCTTCTTTGTACCCATCCCATTATGGTAACCTTTTCACCTATATTATTTTCTAAAATCTCACCACAATTGTGGCTTCTTTTAAGTCCTTTAATGTTCTCGCCCATTTTATTCTATCCTCCTAAATTCTATCTTTCATAATTGAAACTATATCTGATAATTTTATTTCTTCTTCATTACCTGTTTCCATATTTTTAAGTTTAACAAGGTTTTCATCTATTTCACTATCACCTATAACTATAACATACTTAGAATTTATTTTATTTGCATATTTCATTTGTGCTTTTAAGCTTCTTCCTAAAAGATCTCTTTCACAACTTATAGCTTCACTTCTAAGATTTATTGCTATTTTAGAAGCTTCAAGTTTTGCTCTATCTCCAAGAGCTGCTACAAATAGTCTTGGGCCAGCTGGCTTTTCAACATTAACATTTAAACTATCAAGTGTTAAAAGAAGTCTTTCAAGACCAATTGCAAAGCCAACTGCTGGAGTAGCTTTTCCTCCACACTCTTCTATTAAACCATCATAACGTCCTCCACCACAAACTGTACTTTGAGCTCCTATATCTTCTGATATAATTTCAAAAACAGTTTTAGTATAGTAATCAAGTCCTCTTACTATATAAGGGTCTACTACATAATCTATATTTAAGTAATCAAGCTCTTTTTTAAGTCCTTCAAAGTGCTCCTTGCAGTCGTCGCAAACATAATCTATTATTAAAGGAACATCTTTTGCTACCTCTTTACAAGTAGGGTTTTTACAATCTATTATTCTTAGTGGATTTTTTTCAAATCTTTCATTACATGTTGTACATAGGTTTTCTATGTTACTTCTTAAATATTCTTTTAAAGCATCATTATATTTCTTTCTGCATTCGCTACAACCTAAATTATTTATGTTAACTTTTAAGTTGTTTATACCTAATCTTTTTATATAAGTTATAGCAAGTGATATAAGTTCTGCATCTGCTTCATATCCTGCTGCTCCAAAAAATTCTACCCCAAATTGGTGAAATTCACGAAGTCTTCCTGCTTGCGGTCTTTCATATCTAAAACATGGTGTTATATAAAACATTTTTAGCTGTTGATCTACACCTAAATTGTTTTCTATGTAACTTCTAGCAGCAGGTGCTGTTCCCTCTGGCTTTAATGTTATACTTCTATCACCTTTATCAGTAAATGTGTACATTTCTTTTTGTACTATGTCTGTTGTTTCTCCAACACCTCTTAAAAATAATTCTGTATGTTCAAATATAGGAGTTCTTATTTCTGATACTCCAAAATCACTTGAAACTTCTCTAGCAATCTTCTCTATATATTGCCACTTATAAGCTTCACTTGGTAAAACGTCCTTTGTTCCTCTTGGCCCTTTAGTAAGCATATTTTTTCCTCCTTAATTTAAAAATATATTAAAAAAACCGCCCCTTGCATAGCAAGGGACGGGTTACTCTCTACCCGCGGTACCACCCTAATTGGTATATACCCACTTAAAACCTTAACGCGGCAAACGTACAACTCTACTTAGTTTCAAGTTGTAAGCTCAAAAGTGTGATTCATTTTCCTTAACTATAGATATATTCTCAGCCTATGATATATCTTCTCTTTATAGTGTTTGAAAACTACTAGTCTTTTTCATAGCTTTTATACTAAAGTATTATAACATTTTTATTTTAAAATTGTCAAAAACAACTACTTAAATGATTCTTCTATCATATTTAATGCTTTTTCTTTATTCTGTAGTATTTCATTTATTCTACTGTTATATTCTCTAACATCTTTTAAATTTGCTACTCTTTCTATTCTATTTTCTTTCTTAAAAACTGCTTTAGAAACAGAATCTGCTCCAAGACCTACTATAGATATACTCTCTCCTATCATTTGTACATTATAAATAGATTCATTTCCTTTATATGAGTAACCTATGTTTTCAAGTGGACTTACCATATTTTTTTGTCTATACATATAATAAGGATTCATTCCCATTTCTCTACAATAGTTATTTGCTATATTATACATGTTTATAATTCTATTATCTTCTACGCTATATCCAATTTCATGTAGTCTTGATGCTCTTTTTATAGCCATTGTGTGTATTGTTATACTATCTGGATTAAGTTTTTTAATACCTTCCATTGTTGTTTTTACATGCTCTTCATTTTCTCCTGGAAGTCCTATAATAACATCCATATTTATATTATCAAACCCAAGTTCTCTCGCTAAATAGAAAGTTTCATTTATATCCTCAGCACTATGAAGTCTTCCTATTTTCTTTAAAGTTTCGTTATTCATAGTTTGAGGATTTATACTTATTCTAGTTGCTCCATATTTTTTAATACACTTTAGTTTTTCCTCTGTAATAGAATCTGGTCTTCCAGCTTCAACTGTATACTCTCTTATATTATCTGTTTTTGTTTTTTCATAAACTGTTTTAAGAAGAGTTTCAAACTGTTTTTCATTAAGAGAAGTTGGAGTTCCTCCTCCAATATAAAGTGTATCTATTTTAAGTCCTTTTTCTTTTATAAGTTTAAATGTATAGTCTATTTCTTTAATAAGAGATGTTAAATATTCTTCTACTAAATTATTTTTTGTTATAGCATTTGAAGTAAAAGAGCAATATACACATCTTGTTGGGCAAAACGGTATACCTATATATACACTTATTTCTTTACTATTGCTTTTTAAAAATTCTTCTTCTGCCTTTGCAACTTCTATTAAAAGATTAGCTTTTTCTTCACTTAAACAGTATTTACTTATAAGTAAATTTTTTATTTCAAGGTCTGAAAGGTTTTCTACTTTAAATTCATGATAAAGCTTTGTAGGTCTAATACCAACTAGTACTCCCCATGGAATTTCTTTACCTGTGACTTTTTTAAGTCCTTTTAAAATAGTAATTTTAAGCCCTAGCTTTATTTGTTTTTTGTTATCTTCAACAACTTCTTCAAAATATATATTTTCGTCTTTAGATTTAAATATACATTTACCTTTTTCATAAATACTTAAGTATTCACCGTCATCAGTAAACTCTATATCGCTTTTTTCATAAAAAAGAGAGGCTACCTGATAAGCCTCATATGTATATTCATGTCCTATAAGTGATATTTTCATATTAATATTCTCCTTAAATTAGTTATTGTAAAAAAGGATTATATTTTTTCTCATTTTCCACTGTTGTGGAAGGACCATGTCCAGTATATAAAACAGTATCCTCTGGTAATGTTAATATTTTTTCTTTTAAAGATGATATTAAGCTTTCTCTTGATGCTCTTCCAAGATCGCATCTTCCTATATTTCTTAAAAATAAACTATCCCCTGTAAATACTATGCTTCCTATTTTAATACATATTCCACCCATAGTATGTCCAGGTGTTTCTATTATTTCAATATCTAGATTTCCAACTTTTAATTTATCATTTTCTGATATAGTTTTATCTACATTAACTACAGTCATATTTTTAAGTATTGGAATAAGCTCTCTAGTTTCTCCCTCTATTAAGGTAACATCTTCACTATGAGCATATATAGGTACATTTAAACTTTCTTTTACCTTGTATGCACCTGTAAAATGATCTCCATGTCCATGTGTTAATATAATAAACTCTATTTCAAGATTTAAATTTTTAACAGTTTCAAGTATTAAGTCTGGATTTCCAGATGGGTCTATTATAAAACCTTTTCTTGTTTGTTCATCTCCTACAATATAGCAATTTGCATCAAAAGGTCCTGCTGGAAAGAATTCTAAAATCATTTTATGCTCCTCCTAAAAATTCTTTTTACTATCTAAAAGTATTGTAACCGGTCCATCATTTAGTAAACTAACTTTCATATGAGCTCCAAAACTTCCACATGCAACATTATCAACATGTTTTTTAGACTCTTCTAAAAACTTTTCATACATAGTATCTGCAAACTCTGGTTTTGCAGCTGCCATAAAGTTTGGTCTTCTTCCTTTTCTACAATCTCCATATAGTGTAAACTGAGATATAACCATTAAATCACCTTTAACATCTAAAAGTGATAAATTCATTTTATCATTTTCATCTTCAAATATTCTAAGATTTATTATTTTATCTACCATGTACTTTACATCACTTTCAGTATCTTCATCTTCCACACCTAAAAGTACTAGTAGTCCTTGTTTTATTTCACCTATTAATTTATCTTCAACTTCTACTGTTGAAAACCCTACTTTTTGAACAACAGCTCTCAACTAATCACTTCCTAACTATTACTTCTGTAAACCTCTGATATTCCTTGAATGTTTTTAATATTTCTCATAACTTTATCTAATTGATCTGCATCAATAACCTTTAAAGTTAAGCTTACAAATATTTGATCTCCCTGTGATGTTCTAGCATTCATAGCTCTTAAAGATATTTTAAAATCAAAAAGGATTGTTGTAATATCTGATAAAAGTCCTGGTCTATCTGTTCCTTTTATATTAACGTCAGCTAAAAAGTCTGTAGTATGTTCTCCCGTCCAACATACTTCAATAACTTTTTCAGGCTCTTCATTTCTTAAATGATAATAATTTTCACAATCTGCTCTATGAATTGAAACTCCTCTTCCTTTTGTTATAAATCCTTCTATTTTGTCTCCAGGAACAGGACTACAGCATTTTGCAAATCTAACTAATATATCTTTTTCACCTTTAACATCTACACCTGGTTTTTTATTAGCTATTCTTTTTTTCTTATCTGCTTGAACTTTTTCTTGAAGCTTATTTAGCTCATTTTGAGCATTTTTTTCACTATCTTGCTTTTTAGCCTCTTCTTTTCTAACTTCATCTTTAAATTTTGTTAAAATCTGAGCAGGTGTTATAGCACCACTTCCTATTGATGAAAATAAATCATCAACATTTATATAACCAAATCTTTTTAAAAGCATATCTATATAATCATGTTTCATAACATCTGAAAAAGCAATTCCCTGTCTTTTACATTCTTTTTCAAACATTTCACGGCCTTTATCAAGATTTTCCTCTTTAAATGTCTTTTTAATCCAATGCTTTATTCTATTTTTAGCTTGAGAACTTTTAGCAATATTTAACCAGTCAATACTTGGTCCCTTAGCAGATGCTGAAGTTGTTATGTCAACGATGTCTCCTGTATTTAATGTATAATCTAAAGAAACCATTTTTCCATTTACTTTAGCCCCTACACAAGAATTTCCTACATCAGTGTGTATTCTATAGGCAAAATCTATTGGTGTAGAATCTACTGGAAGGTCTATTACTTTTCCCTTTGGAGTAAATACAAATACCTTATCTGAGAAAAAGTCTATTTTAACAGTTTCCATAAACTCTGTAACATTTTCAGTATCTTTTTGACAATCAACTATTTCACGAAGCCATGAAAGACCTGGTTCTATATCATTTCCTTTTATGCCTTCTTTATATTTCCAGTGAGCAGCTATACCATACTCAGCTATTTTATGCATTTCAAATGTTCTTATTTGAATTTCAAAAGGTTGTCCTTCTGGTCCTATTAATGTAGAATGTAAAGACTGATACATATTAGGTTTTGGCATAGCTATATAATCTTTAAATCTTCCTGGTATAGGTTTCCATAAAGTGTGTACTATTCCAAGAGCTGCATAACAATCTTTTACAGAATCTACAAGTACTCTTACTGCTAATAAATCAAATATTTGATCAAATGTTTTATGTTTCAAACTCATTTTTCTATATATACTATAAAAATGTTTAGGTCTTCCTTCTATATCTGCTTTTATATGTGATTTATTTAATGATGATTTTAAAATACTAATAATTTCTTGAATAGTGTTTTGTCTTTGCTCTCTTTTTTGAGATACTAATTTTTCTATATTTCTATACTCATCTATACTTATATATCTTAAACTTAAGTCTTCTAATTCCCATTTAACCTTAGATATACCTAATCTATGTGCTATAGGAGCAAAAATATCTAATGTTTCCTGTGCTTTTATCCTTTGTTTTTCCTTTGGAATATATTTTAACGTTCTCATGTTGTGAAGTCTATCTGCTAACTTTATAAGTATAACTCTAACATCCTTTGCCATTGCAAGAAGCATTTTTCTAATATTTTCCGCTTGCTGTTCTTCTTTAGATTTATACTTTATTTTATCAAGCTTTGTTACCCCTTCAACTAAGTTAGCAACATCTTCATTAAACATTTTTACAATATCTTCATGGGTATATTCTGTATCTTCAACTACATCATGTAAAAGTGCAGCACAAATAGTGTCAGTATCAAGTCCCATTTCAATAAGAATTGAAGCAACCTCTACAGGATGTATTAAATAAGGTTCTCCTGATTCTCTAAATTGGTTTCCGTGAGCCGATTCAGCTAAAAGATAAGCCTTTTTTATTTTTTCAGTATCTACATTAAGTTTTTGCTCCCTAATTTTATTTAATAAATTCTCAAGCATTTTAAGCCCTCTTTTCTATTAGCAAATATACTCTAAAATACAATAAAACGCCCTATACTTTTTAAAAGTATTTGTCGGGCGATTTCTAACTCTTCTTATTAATAAATTATATATTATGTTTAAAGTTTTGGCAATTTGTTTTAATATTAAAACTCATACTTTACAAGTGATGAAACCTTGTATTTTTCAAGCTTTTCTATTCCCTTAAGACCTGTAAGCTCTACTATAAAATTCATAGATACAACTTCACCACCAAGACTTTCTACAAGCTTTGCAACTGAGGATATAGTTCCTCCTGTAGCTAAAAGATCATCTACAATTAAAACTTTCTGACCTTTTTTAATAGCATCTTTATGAATTTCAAGTGAATCACTTCCATATTCTAAATCATAATCACACTTAATAGTTTCAAAAGGTAATTTTCCAGGTTTTCTAACAGGAACAAATCCTGCTGATAGTGCATAAGCCAGTGGTACACCTATTAAAAATCCTCTAGATTCAGGTCCTACAACTATATCTATTTTTTCGCTTTCAACTTCTTGTTTTATAGTATCTATAAGACTTTTTAATAAATTAGGATCTTGAAAAATAGGTGTTATATCTTTAAAACTTATTCCTTTTTTAGGAAAATCCTCTATTACTCTTATGTGATTTTTAAAATCCATAGTTACTCCTCCTTGCAAAACTTTAAAAGCTTTGATTTTATTTTATTTATCCTTTGTATACGATTTATACTTTTAGCATCTATATTAAAGTTAATTGTTTTTAATTTAACCTTTACTATTTCACCATTTGAAAGTATTTCTATAGCCTTTATTTTTCTTAAATATATAAAGGCTTTATATATTTGATAAGGGTTTGCATCAAAATCTTTTCCTATATCATTAAGCTTTCCTGTTATATCTTTTTCTTTTAAAGTATTAATTATATTTAATATTAAGTTTTCACTTACTGTTATATCATTTATATATTTATCTATTTTGTAAAGCGTTTTATCATTGTAAAAATGATAAACATTTCCTTTTGTTTTATTTACTACATTTTCATAATCTATACCACTTGGTAAAAAGTCATATATTAATACATCTCTAGTAAAATCTATATCATCAGTACAAGGACAAATAATTATTCCTGATGATGTATCTAAAGGCTTATTTCCTGAAAAGCCATATATATCAAAAAATTCTTCTAATTCATTTAGTGATTCTTTTGAAGAAACTAAAACATACCCTTTTTCAAAACACAAAAATTCCTTTAAAAATAAAATATCATATTTTTTAAAGTTAATGTTTTCTGCTAAAAATTCTTCATCTTTTTCAGAGTATGTATTTTTAATATATTTATAATAATTTTCTTCTAAATTATCTTTTATCCATTTTTTATATGGTTTCATATCTTTTATTATAAATTGAATAGTTCTTTTTCCCATCCAATTATTTTCATCCATATTAAATGCAATGTCTACATTTTCCCAGTTCTTATCCATATACTCTTTTCCATAATTAAAAAGTATACCTTCATAATACATATTATTTTTCGTAAACTGAAGCTTTATGTGTTTTTCTCCAGAACCTACATATTGTTTTGAAATAAGTGATATATCCTCAAGTCCAAATATAGGGGTTGGATTACCTATTCCAAAAGGTTCTAAGCTTTTTATAGCATCTATATTTTCAAATTTTATATCATCAAGGTCTAAAATCATATCTATAGTAACACAGCTAACAAAATTGTCTGGATGAACAGATTTTGCATAGCTGTTTAGTTTTTCTCTTAAATCATTAATGTTATCAACTTTTAGTTTTAATCCAGCTGCCATTTCATGTCCGCCAAAGCTTTCAAGTATATTTTCGCAGCTTAAAAGCGCTTCAAATAAATTAAAGCCTTTAATACTTCTACCTGATCCTTTTAAAACACCATTTTCTTCTGAAAGAATAATAGTTGGTCTGTTAAAAACCTCTACTACCTTTGAAGCCACTATTCCAATAACTCCAACATGCCAATTATTAGAATGCACCACTATAACTCTTGTATTTTGAAGATCTATTTCTTTACTTATTTTATCCATTACTTCATTTAATATGTTTTCTTCTATTTCTTGTCTTGTTTTATTTTCCTGATCAAGATATTTAGCTATTTGCATAGCCTTGTCATAATCTCTTGTAACAAAAAGCTCCACTGCTATTTTAGCATCTCTTAGTCTACCTATAGCATTTATTCTAGGAGCAATTTGGAACGCTATATTACCTGAAGTAACTTTATCTTCAATACCTGATATTGATTTTAGTGCTATAATTCCACATTTATCTGTAGACTTTATTTTTTCCATTCCACATTTTGCAATAATTCTATTTTCGCCTCTAAGCTCTACTATATCTGCTATTGTTCCTATAGCTGCAAGGTCTAGAAATTCATCAAATCCGTCTAACTCATAGTATATCCAAAGAGCTTGTATAAGTTTAAATGCTACTCCACATCCTGCAATAGTTTTACAAGGATATGTACAATCTTTTCTTTTAGGATTTATTACTATTGTATCTGGAATACGTTCTCTACACTCATGATGATCTGTTATAATAATATCCATTCCAAGGCTTTTTACAAATTCAACTTCTTCAATTGCAGAGATTCCACAATCTACTGTTATAATTAAATCTGTTTGAAGTGACTTTAAGTACTTAATAGCCTTATTATTTAATCCATAACCTTCATCTAGTCTATCTGGTATATAGTAACTAACATCTATACCTAGTTTTTTAAAGGCTCTAAAAAGCATGGATGTACTAATAACTCCATCTACATCATAATCACCATAAATAACTATTTTTTGTCCCTTTTTTATAACCTCATCAATTCTATTTATTGCCATATCCATATCTTTTAATGAAAAAGGGTTATGTAGATTTTCTATTGAAGGATTTAGAAAAAACTCTGCATCAGATTTATTTTCTATTCCTCTTGAAATCAGTAAACCATTTAAGAATTTATCGCTATGTAATTTTTTATCCTTTGTTTTAGTATTTTTTACATTCCATTTTCTCATAGCCTATATACCCCTTAGAATAATTGAAAGCATATAATATTATACATTGTCTGACCCTTGGTAATCAATGAAAATTAATTAGTTTTAGACAAAAAATTTAAAAAAGGAAGGTATATCCTCCCTTTTTTGTAATTAAATTTTTATTTTTGCTTTCTTTTTATATTTATCAGCAAGTAATACCCAAACAGGAACAGCAACAAATATAGATGAGTATCCACCAAATGCTATACCTATTATAAGAGGAAGTGCAAACTCTTTAATTGCTGAAACTCCAAATATATAAAGAGATGTTATAGCTATAAGTACAGTTAATACTGTGTTTATAGACCTTGCCATTGTTTGAGTTAAACTTACATCTCCTAGTATTGTATTGCTTTCAAAACGTCTTTTCTTTTTATTTTCTCTAATTCTATCAAAAACAACAACAGTATCATTAATAGAATATCCAAGTATAGTAAGAATAGCAGCAATAAAACTACTATTTATTGGTATTTGGAAAAGCGAAAATATACCTATTGTAATTATTAAGTCATGTAAAAGTGATGAAATTGCTGCAACACCAAATCTCCACTCAAATCTAATACAAAGGTATATTAATATACCTACTATTGCCACTATAGATGACATAAAAGCTTTTTGACTTAATTCTTTTCCAATAGATGGTCCAATTCTTTCAGATTGTACAGGGCTATTTGCCTTTAAATTAAACTCTTTTTTAACTTCTTCAAAAAGTTTTTTTGCAGAGTCATCTGTTAACTCATTACTTCTAATTGAAACATCGTTTCCTTCAATTTCTTGAACCTGTGCAGATTTATCATATTTTTCTACAATTTTCCTTACACTATCTATTTTAAAACTTTTTTCCATATTTATTGTAATAGCAGTTCCACCTACAAAATCTATTCCATAATTAAGTCCTCTTATAGCAATAGAACCTATTGAAATAACCATTATAACAGCAGATATAATAAACCATAATTTGGTTTTCTCAACTATTCTGAATCTTTTTTCGTCTTTCATCTATACTTCCTCCTTTCTACTTTTTACTATAAAGTCTTGGATTCTTAATCCAACCTGTATTAACAAATGATGTTAGTAGAAATCTTGTAACAACTATAGCAGTTAACATACTACATACAACACCAATATTTAATGTTAATGCAAATCCTTTTACAGAACCTGACCCTAAGAAGTATAGAGAAAAACCTGCTATTAATGTTGTTACGTTTGAATCTAATATAGAAGTAAACGCTCTTTTAAAACCTGCATCAATAGATGTTGATAGGGATTTTCCAAGACGAAGTTCTTCCTTTGTTCTTTCAAATATAAGTACATTAGCATCTACTGCCATACCTACTGAAAGAAGAAGTCCTGCAATACCTGGAAGAGTCATTGTTGCTCCAATATTTACAAATATTAAAAGAGTAAGCATTATGTAAACGCAAAGAGCCAAACTTGCAATAAGCCCTGGTATTCTATAATAAGCTATCATAAATAGCATTATAAGGCCAACACCTATTAAAGCTGCTTTTACACTTGTTGGAATAGCTTCTGCTCCAAGTGATGGTCCTATTGTTTTAACTGTTGCAGGTTCTAATTTTACAGGAAGAGTACCTGATTTAATAATTCCTGCAAGTCTTTTTGCCTCTTCAATATCACCACTTCCAGTTATAATAGCTTCTCCATTTGTTATTTCACTATTAACTGTAGGTGATGAAACTAAATCTTCATCCATATATATACTTATAGGCTTTTGTATGTATTTTTTAGTTGCCTCAGCAAACTTTTTAGTTCCGTTTTCATTCATCTTCAGTTGTACTACTGGTTTGTTAGTTTGTTTGTCTACTCCAACAGATGCATCTGCAACATCTTCACCGTCTAAAATTATATTTCCTTCTGGAGATCTAAATGTAAGCTTACCTGTTTTTCCAACTTGCTCTAAAGCTTTTTGAGCATCATATATACCTGGTATTTCTATTCTTATTCTATTATTACCTGAAATAGCAACAACAGCTTCTGAAACTCCAAGCCCATTTACTCTAAGCTCTAAAAGTTCTTTAGTTCTTTTAAGGGTTTCTGAGTCTACATTTTTATCTACTATTTCTTCTTCTATATATACCCCGCCTTTAAGATCAAGTCCTGGCTTTAAACTCTCACCTAGTGAAAGTATTTTATAATTTCCTAAGTTCAATCCAAAAACAGATATATATGCACTTATTAAGATCACTACTATTGATATAATAAATTTAAGTGCACTTTTTTTTCTCATAATTCTCCCTCCTTTAAAATACGCTACGCTAATTATACAGCTATGGTTTTTTTTCGTCAAATTACGAATAGGTTAAAAAAATAAAGCCTGTACATATTTGTACAGGCACTTTTTAATCTTCTAAAAGCTTAGCTTTTATAGCTATAGCACACTCAACTCTTTTCTTTAAAAGTTCACACCCTATTTCATAAGGAGTATGTATATCTTTATTAAAGTTATAGTTATTAGCTTGGCATCCTCCACTACAGTAGAACTTAGCCCAGCAATTTTCACATTTTGGCTTATTATATATATTTCCTTTTTTAAATAGTGTTGTTATATCTTCATCTAATTTTTCACTATCTAAGGTTCCTAGTTTAAACTCTTCCATACCAACAAATTGGTGACATGGATATATATCTCCTTCAGGAGTTACAGCTACATATTCATGACCTGCACCACATCCTGATATTCTTTTATATACACATGGTCCTCCGTTTAAATCCATTGCAAAATGGTAAAACTTAAATCCATTTCCCTCTTTTTCTCTTTTTATAATCTCATTTGTTAGCTTATCATATTGTTCAAATATAACTGGAATATCTTCTTTTCTAATAGATAGTGGATGATTTTCTTCAAGAACAACTGGCTCATTAGATATTTCTTTAAACCCTTCATTTGCCATAAGCATAACATCTTCAAAAAAGTCTAAATTTTCTCTTGTAAATGTTCCTCTTACATAGTACTGCTTAGACTTGTCTCTTTTTTCAACCATTTTTTTAATCTTTGGCATTATAGCATCATATGTTCCACTTCCATCACGTCTTGTTCTTATATTGTCATTTACTTCTTTTCTTCCATCTATAGATAAAACAATATTACCCATATTTTCATCTATATAATCCATTATTTCATCTGTTAAAAGTGTAGCATTTGTTGTCATTGTAAATCTTATATTTTTATTATGCTGTTTTTCTATGCTTCTAGCATAATCTACAATTTCTTTAACTACATTAAAATTCATTAGTGGTTCTCCACCAAATAAATCGATTTCAATGTTTTTTCTAGGGCCTGATGATTTTATTACAAAATCCACAGCTTTTTTACCAATTTCTGCACTCATCATGCTACGTGAGCCATGGTATTCCCCTTCTGATGCAAAACAATATTTACACTTTAGGTTACAATCATGGGCTATATTTAAGCATAATGCTTTAACATACTCTGGTCCGTTATCATTTAATATCATTTCTTTATAAGGATCTTCAGTAAATAGCATTCCTTCTTCTATAAGGTTTTTAATTTCATTTAATCCTTCTTCTAATTCACTTTTAGTATATTTAGGTAATGCTTTAAAAGCTTCCTCTAAAGTAATATCTTCTTTATAATAATCAAGTAAATCATATACTATATTGTCTACAATATGAATTGCTCCGCTATTAACATCTATAACTATTTTTAAACCACATTGTTCAAATTTATGAATCATAATTATATTTCCTCCAATAAAAAGTTAAAAAGCAGTAACTATAAGTTACTGCCAAAAGCCTTAGTTGTTTTCACATTCAAGGTTAGCTACTGTACATGAAGTTTTACAAGCTGATTGGCATGAGTTTGCACACTCTTTGCATCCTGGCTTATTGATGCTAGCCTTTAAAGCCCCTAAATTAATAGTCTTAACATGCTTCATACTAAATTCCTCCTTATAAAAAAAGCTAAATAATACTTTATTAGCCTTAAATAACAAGTAAACTTAAAGTTACCATAACAATTATAGCATAACTAATGTTCCAACTCAAATAAAATAAACTTACTTTTTAAGAGCCATGCCTATCATTCCAGATAACATTCCAACAACAATAGACATTATTAAGGTTACTATAAATGTATGTGTATTAATTTTACCTGCTTCTGTTAACATACCTAATGTTCCAACTATAACAGTATATATACATCCTAAAACTGCTCCATGTAAATATCCTTTTGAACCTATTTTTAAAGCCCCAAATACTCCTGCATAGCAAATACCAAGAACTGTAATAACCCAAACTGCTGTATTCATTTGCTCTTCGTTAAAATCCATGAAATAAAATAATAAGGATGCTATAACTAATAAAATTATAGAAACTACTCCTGAACCTATTATAGCTTTAAGGTATGTAATATAAAACCTATCTTTTCCCTCAATACCCTCCATAGAAAAATCCACCTCCATATTTAAAATATATGAAAGGTGGACTTTAGATATTCTAGTTTTATTTAGAAGATTCTTTGTCTTCTTTTTCTTCTTCTATCTCTTCTTCATCGTCTTCGTACTCATCATCTTCATCTTCGTACTCGTCTTCGTCGTCTTCATCGTCTTCATATTCTTCATCATCTTCTAAATCTTCTTCCTCTGTAGATTGAGGTATTTCTTTTACTTCTTCTTTTACAACTTGAGAAATAGATTCTTTAGACATTATAAGTGTAGTGTCTTCATCATCACCTGTAGCAATTATAATAGTTTTTTCATCTATTGCAACTACAACTCCATTTATTCCTCCAATTGTAACTATCTTATCTCCAACTCTTAAATTATCAAGCATTTCTTTCATTTGTTGTTGTCTTTTCTTTTGAGGTCTTATTATCATAAAGTAAAATATACCTATAATTAAAACCAAAGAAAATATATTAGCTGCTACCATTTGTAACCCTCCTAAAATATGTGTTTTTATTTTTCTATATGGTCTATTGAATTTTTAATCATAACAAGTCTAGTTTTATTAGCTTTACCAGTTAAAATAGCAATATTATTTCCATCAATTTTAACTACTTTACCATGGATTCCTCCAATTGTAACTATTCTATCGCCTACTTTTAGACTTTTAAGCATTTCTTGATATGCTGTTTGTCTTTTCTTTTGAGGTCTTATTATCATGAAGTAAAATATACCTATCATGACAACTAGTAAAATTAGGTTTGCTCCCATCTTTGCTCCTCCTACTTAGTATATTTGTTTGTATATCCAAATTTTCTATAAAACTCATCTCTAAAGTCTAAAAGGTAATCTCCCTTTATAGCTTCTCTAATTTGTTCAACTAATTTTAATGTAAATCTTAAGTTATGGATTGTTGTAAGTCTTGCTCCTAGTATTTCTTGAGCTTTAAATAAGTGTCTTATATAAGCTCTTGAGAAGTTTTTACATGCATAACAATCACACTCTTCATCAAGAGGTCTCATGTCCTCTGCATATTTAGCATTTCTTATAACTAACTTTCCATTACTTGTAAATACAGTTCCGTTTCTAGCAATTCTAGTTTGAAGAACACAGTCAAACATATCTATACCATTTAAAACTGCCTCAAATATATAATCAGGACTTCCTATTCCCATAAGATATCTTGGTTTGTTTTCTGGCATTTTTTCAGCAACCCAAGATAATACCTCACACATAACCTCTGGTGGTTCTCCTATACTTAACCCACCAAGTGCATAACCTGGGAAGTCCATTTTCACCATTTCTTTTAATGCTTCTTCACGAAGGTCTCTAAACATACCACCTTGAATTATTCCAAATAAACCTTGCTTATCTGGTTTAGCATGTGATTTTAAACATCTTTCTGCCCATCTTAATGTCATTCCTAATGATCTTTTAGTATAATCATAATCTGCTGAATAAGGTGGACACTCATCAAAAGCCATCATAATATCAGAACCTAATGAGTTTTGTATTTCCATAGCTATTTCCGGTGATAAAAATTGTTTTGAACCATCGATATGAGATTTAAACGTAACTCCTTTTTCTTCGATTTTTCTAAGATCAGTTAAACTAAATACTTGAAATCCTCCACTATCTGTTAAAATTGGCTTATCCCAATTCATAAAATTATGAAGTCCTCCAGCTCTTTCAATTAATTTGTGACCTGGTCTTAAAAATAAATGATATGTGTTACTTAAAATTATTTGCGAACCTATGTCTTTTAGCTCATGAGGCGTCATAGCCTTAACAGTTGCTTGTGTTCCAACTGGCATAAATATCGGTGTTTCTATAACCCCATGAGGTGTATGTATTCTACCTAGTCTTGCACCAGATTGTTTACAACGCTTTATTAGTTCGTACTTCACAACCGGTTCCATTGTTTTCCTCCCTTTATTTATCTTTTATTTAATAATTTAAATTAATTATCATTAATGTTAATATTCAATGTAATAAAGTATATCATAACTTATAATTCCACTCAACAACTACAATTATAAATTATTTTTTAAAACCCTTGACATTTAGTAGTTTTAAATTTTATAATTACTTAAAAGGTAAATATGTTTAATCTTTACAAATTCATTGATTGAAAGAAGTAGGTATATACATAGGTTTTAGAGAGCTAGGGATGGTGGAATCCTAGTACTGATTGGTATACTGAATGGTCTCATGAGAAGCGGGGTGAAATAATAGTATCCCTAGCCGTTTGCTTAACGTTACTAAGCGGGATATCGAGTTTTTCTCCGTATCTTTTAAAGCGAGATGATTTTTCATCTAATTTAGGTGGCACCACGGAAGTTATAGCCTTTCGTCCTATTTATTTAGGACGATGGGCTTTTTATTTTGCCTTAATTTAGGAGTGATTATTATGAAATGAACATATATTTTAAATAAAGCATATTATATATTTTTAAGGAGTGATTTTTAATGGATATAAAAAAAATAACATTATCAGGGGTTTTATTTGCAGTAGGTCTTATACTTCATCAACTTGTACCAGGAATTTTTGGTATAAAACCTGATATACAACTTGCAGTATTATTTATTGTTATATTAATAAACAACAGCTTTAAAGGAGCACTTGCTGCTGGATTTGTTTCTGGAATTATAACTTCTCTTACTACAACTTTTCCTGGGGGACAAATTCCAAACTTTATAGACAAAATAGTAAGCTGCATTATTATGTATTTTGTAATTAAACTATTCTCTAAGTTTTTAAATAACTTTTTTACAATGGCACTATCAGGTTTTGTAGGTACTGTAATTAGTGGTACAGTATTTTTAACATCTGCTTTTTATATTGTAGGATTACCTGGAGGAATGACTTTAGGATTTGGGTTTTTAACAGTAGTACTTCCTACAGCAGCTGTTAATGTATTTGTAACACCACTACTTTATAAACTTGTTTCAAGTTCAGCAAAATACGTTGGAAAAACTGTATAAAATATAAAAGGCTAGAGTTAACTCTAGCCTTTTATATACATAGCATCTCCAAAACTAAAAAATCTATACTCTTCCTTAACAGCTTCACTATAAGCATTCATAGTATTTTCTTTACCTGCTAAAGTGCTTACAAGCATTATTAGTGTAGATTCTGGTAAGTGAAAGTTTGTTATAAGGTTATCTACTACTTTAAACTCATATCCTGGATATATAAATATATCTGTCCATCCTGAACATTCCTTTACAAATCCATTTTCATCTCCAACTGTTTCAAGTGTTCTTGTTGAAGTTGTTCCAACAGTTATAACTTTTTTTCCTTTTTTCTTAGCTTCATTAATAAGGTTTGCATTTTCAGCATCTATAGAATAAAATTCTGAATGCATTATATGGTCATTTATATCATCTACTTTTACAGGTCTAAATGTACCAAGACCTACATGTAGTGTTACATATGCTATATTTATACCTTTTGATTTTATCTCATCTAAAAGCTCTTTTGTAAAGTGTAATCCTGCTGTAGGTGCAGCTGCTGAACCGTTTATTTTTGAATAAACTGTTTGATATCTTTCTTTATCCTCAAGCTGCTTTGTTATATATGGAGGAAGAGGCATTTGTCCTAATTTATCAAGTATTTCTTCAAATATTCCATCATATTTAAACTCTATTATTCTTCCGCCTATTTCTGTTGTTTCAAGAACGCTGCATTCAAGCTCTCCGTTACCAAATACAAACTCTGTTCCTGGCTTTGCTTTTTTACCTGGCTTAACTAAAGTTTCCCACTTATTTTTATCTATTCTTTTTAAAAGTACAAACTCTATTTTAGCTCCTGTTTCTTTTTTAATACCAAATAATCTAGCTGGTATAACCCTACTATTATTTAATACTAAACAGTCACCTTCTTCTAAATAATCTAAAATATCTCTAAAATGTTTATGTTCAATTTCTCCTGTTTTTTTATCTAAAACTAAAAGCCTTGAATTATCTCTTTTTTCTAATGGCTCCTGTGCTATTAGATTCTCTGGTAAATCAAAATAAAAGTCACTAACTTTCAAATTTTTATCCTCCTTAATTTTCCCCTTTAAAAGGTATTCCTAAGTGATCATAAGCTATTTTTGTAACTACTCTTCCTCTTGGAGTTCTATTAATAAAACCTAACTGTAAAAGATAAGGCTCATATACATCTTCTATAGTTTCATTTTCCTCTCCTATTGAGTAGGCTAAAGTATCAAGACCAACAGGTCCTCCATTAAATTTATTTATCATTGCAATTAACATTTTTCTATCTATATTATCAAGACCTAATCTATCTACTTCTAAAAGATCTAAGGCTTCACTTGATGCTTTGTAATCTATATATCCATTTCCTCTAACTTCAGCATAATCTCTAACTCTTTTTAAAAGTCTATTTGCTATTCTAGGTGTTCCTCTAGATCTTCTAGCTATTTCATTTGAAGCTATTTCATCTATACCAATATTTAATATAGAAGCACCTCTTTTAACAATATTTGAAAGATCTTTTTCATTGTAAAGCTCTAACCTACACATAACCCCAAATCTATCTCTTAAAGGAGAAGTTAACATTCCAGCTTTTGTAGTTGCTCCTATTAATGTAAACTTAGGAAGATCTATTCTAATACTTCTAGCACTAGGACCTTTTCCAATTATAATATCTAATGAATAATCCTCCATTGCAGGATATAATATTTCCTCAACACTTCTATTTAGTCTGTGTATTTCATCTATAAATAAAACATCGCCTTCTGAAAGATTAGTAAGTATAGCAGCTAAATCCCCTGCTTTTTCTATAGCAGGACCTGATGTTACCCTTATAGATGATGCCATTTCATTAGCTATTATTCCTGCTAAAGTTGTTTTCCCAAGCCCTGGTGGTCCATATAATAATACATGATCTAATGCTTCTCCTCTATTTTTAGCAGCTTCAATAAATATAGATAACTTCTCACGTGCTTTATCTTGTCCTACATATTCGTCAAAAGTTTTTGGTCTTAAACTTTTTTCTATATCTAAATCCTCAGCTTTAAAAGAAGATGTTACTATTCTGTCATCATCTGTTTCAATATTATCAAGTGTAAAGCTTGAAACAATAGCTTCTTCATCTACCATATATAACACCTATCCTTTCATAAGTAGTTTTAAACATTCTTTTATCATATCTTCAATAGATATACTTTTATCTATGTTTTCCAGAACCTTACAAGATTCTGCTTTTGTATAACCAAGTGCCATAAGTCCTTCTATAACATCTTGAGTTTTTGTGTTTTCCTCTTCTGCTCCAATATTTAATAAAGGAAGTGGTGTTTCAATATTTAACTTCTTAAATTTATCACGAAGCTCTAATATTATTCTTTGAGCAGACTTTTTACCTACTCCTTGTGCCTTTGAAATAGTTTTTTCATCTCCTGAAATAACTGCTAATATAAAATCCTGTGGTGATACACTTGAAAGTATTGAAAGCCCTACTTTAGGTCCTATACCTGAAACTGTTATTAAATTTTTAAATAAATTAAGAGATTCCTTATTATAAAATCCATATAATAATTGTTGATCCTCTCTAACATAGTGATATGTATAAACTATAACCTCATCTAACTTTCTAATTTTTTCAATATCCCTACTTGGCATATATATTAAATAACCAATTCCCATATTATCTACTATAATATAATCCTCACCATGTTCAAAAACTTTACCTTTTACAAAAGCAATCATTATTATATCTCCTTACTTAATTTTAAATATATTTGACATATGAGATGAATGTCCATGACATATTGCAACAGCTAGTGCATCTGCTGTATCATCTGGTTTTGGAATAGATTTTAATCTTAAAATAGTTTTAACCATTTGTTGAACTTGTTTTTTATCTGCTCTACCATATCCTACAACAGCTTGCTTTACCTGTAAAGGAGTATACTCAAAAACACTTATTCCAAGATTTTGAGCTGCTAAAATTGATACACCTCTAGCTTGTCCTACTGCGATTGCTGTTTTAACATTTTGGTTAAAAAATAATTCTTCAAAAGCTATGGCATCTGGCTTATACCTTGAAAATATACTATAAAGAGAATCATAAACTATTTTTAGCCTTTCAGGCATAGTATTTTTAGGTGTTGTTAGTACAGCTCCATAATCTATTACTTTAAACTTATTATTTTCATATTCTAAAACCCCATATCCAACAATTGCATAACCAGGGTCTATTCCTATTATTCTCACCGCTTTTATCTCCTTAAGCGAAAATTTGTTCGTTATATTATAACATTTTTAAACACTCTATAAAAGTATACAAAAAGTAAAAGTATGGAATCCATACTTTTACTTAAGAACTATAATCTCCTAGCACTTCTTTAATACTTTCTACAGAGTCATATACTTTCCCTTTATTTAATTCTTGTATTTCACTTTCTGAAAGCTGTTCTTCTATAATTTCAGTAGATTCTACCTGTTTTAATTCATTTGAACTATCTACTTTATATATAGCTAGACTTTTATTTGAAAGTTTTAATACATACATATTATCTGGCCATTTATCTATTTTTTTTGAGAAAACTACTTTCTCATCGGTAAATTCCTCAACTGTATATCCATCTTTTTCAACATGTTTAGAAAATAAATCTTTATCCATACCTATTACTTCATCTGTTACATCTTGGTTTATTAAAACCTCATAAGGGTCCCCTTTTACGTATATATCTTTCTTAACAATCTTTGTTTTATCACTTATAGCATTAATTTTGTATTTATTTTTTTCATCTATATATTTTGAACTTTTAGCTGATGCTTCTATTTCATTAGTTTCTATTGTAATACCTTCTTTGCTTTTATTAACATTTTTGTTACTTGATATATACATACCTATAAAGAAACCTATAAAAACACATAAAATAAGACCTACTAAAGTAATACTTTTACTTAATTTCATTATTCTCACTCCCTTATTTGGGATTATATCCATATAATACACATTTATACACAAAGATATAAGAATATGAAAAATTTCTTTTGTAACATTAAAAAGCTACACTATATTTTAATATAATGTAGCTTTTTTATTATTCTTCATCAAATTCTGCATTATGCCAATAGTTTTGAACATCCTCATCATCATCAAATTTATCAAGCATTTTTAAGAATTTAGTTAAGTCGTCACCTTCAATTTTTGTTGTAGTTGAAGGTATCATAGACATTTCTGCTGATACAAAAGTAAATCCTTTAGCTTCAAGCCCTTCACGTACAGCTGAAAAATCTTCTGGTGCAGTTGTTATTTCATATACATCTTCTTCCACTGAAAAATCTTCTGCTCCAATTTCTATTGATTCCATCATTAACTCATCTTCATCAATATCATCTGATTTTTCTATAACTATAAGACCTTTTTTCTCAAACATAAAAGATACGCATCCTGTTGTACCAAGATTTCCACCGAACTTATCAAATGCATGTCTAACCTCTGATGCTGTTCTGTTTCTATTATCTGTTAAAGCACTTACAATAACTGCAATTCCAGCTGGTCCATATCCTTCATAAACTATTTCTTCGTAGTTTACAGAACCTAATTCTCCTGATGCTTTTTTAATAGCTCTATTAATATTATCAATAGGCATATTATTAGCTTTTCCTTTAGCTATAGCGTCTCTAAGTCTTGTATTAGAATCTGGATTTGCTCCACCTTCTTTTACTGCAACAGCTATTTCCTTACCTATTTTAGTAAATACTTTTCCTCTTATGGCGTCTTGTTTACCTTTTCTATTTTTAATATTCGCCCATTTTGAGTGCCCTGCCATTATAATTCCTCCTTAAATATGAGTAAAATCAATTATTAATTTTAACATATTTATATGTTTTTTTCAAAATTCTAATTAAAAGCTTGGTTTAAATATAGGTGGAAACTTTCTTTTATGAGAACTTCTATAATTTAAAAGGTCTACTTTATCTTTTACCTCATCTCTTGCTTCACCTGTTAAAATATATTTATCAAGGTCTTTATACTTTATTCCCATTTCATCTTCGTCTGTTTGATTATCCCAAAGACCTGCTGAAGGAGCTTTATTTATTATTTTCTCAGGTACTCCAAAATAATGGGCTAGTTTATATACATCTTCCTTAACAAAAGAAGCTATTGGAAGCATATCTACTCCACTATCACCGTGTTTTGTAAAATATCCTACAGTCATTTCACTTTTGTTACTTGTTCCTGCTACTAAATACCCATTTATAGCTCCGTAGTAGTAAAGAGTTGTCATTCTAAGTCTTGGTTTTACATTTGCTATAGCCATTTTGTCATATGTATGATCTACCTCATCTATAAAGCTTTTAAAAACATTATCAAGTACAACTTTTTTATGTTTTATATTAAGTGATTCTATTAAAAGCATAGCATCTTCTTCATCTTCATCTTTACTATTACACGGCATTATAATTCCTAAAGTATCATTAGGAAAAGCTTTTTTACAAGCAGCAGCAACTACTGCTGAGTCTATTCCTCCACTTATACCTAAAACTACTCCTTTAGCTGTAGCATCTTTAACAGTGGTTTTTATCCAATTAACTAATTCATCTGCTATTTTTTCAATGTCTTTCATATTATACATATTAAACCTCCATTAATACTTCATTATCATCTACAAAGCATTGAACTTCTTCTTCATTAGAAATAATATTTTTTCCATTCATCATTTCTACTAAATTGTTTTTTATATTGTTAATATCTTTTTCTAAAGCAACTATATCTATACAAACATTTTCAAGAAAAGTAACATCTTTAACCATTACATTTAATCCTTGAATATAATTATTTATTTTCCCATACATTTCATAATCACATGTAATATTAAACTTTATTCCTTTAAGCCTTTTTACTTTTATAGCTGCATCTACACCTTGCTTACAAGATGCTGTATAAGCACGTATAAGACCTCCTGCACCTAAAAGTATTCCACCAAAATATCTTGTTACAACTACAACAACATCATTTAATCCTTCTCTTTTTAAAACTTCAAGTATAGGAGGCCCTGCTGTTCCCTGTGGCTCTCCATCATCTGAATATCTCATTGATATTTTATTATTTGTTATGTAAGAAAATACATTATGTCTTGCATCTTTATATTTTTCTTTTATTTCAGAAACAAAATCCATAGCTTCCTTTTCATTTGATATTCTTTTTATGTTGCATATAAAAACTGATTTTTTCTCTTCAAAAGAAACCTCTACATTTTTAAGTATAGTATAATCTTCACTCAAAGCTATTCTCCCCCTTTTTAATGTTTTCTATTGCATAAGTTGCTGCTAGCTTTATATAATCTTTTTCTCCATTTTTCTCAATACTATAAAGATACTCTAGAGATTTTTTACTTTTTATTCTTCCAAGTGCTTTTATAGCATATTCTTTAACTTGAAGTCTTTTTTCTGAAAGAATCTTTATTAGTTCATCCTCTGCTTTTATACACTTTATTTTACCAATAGCAGAACAACACATTCTTTTAATTTGAGCGTCGCTACATTTTAAAAAGGTTATTATTGTATCAATTCCATTTTCACTTTTTATTTCTCCTAAAAACCATATATAAAAAGCACACTCTTTTTTATTAGAATCAAAAATATTTTTTATAATATAGGTTTCTATTTCATAGATTTTTTCTTTATCTAAAGAATTTATTATCATAAGTCTTTCATCTTTTGGACAGTTTATAAGTGCTTTTAACATTGATTTAGAGTCATGTCCATATTTATATATTTTATATTTTATTTTACAGTGAATTATATGTTTTTCAACTTCTATTTTTGGTATATTCCTTATAATAGATATTGTTTTAGCATCTTTACCTTCAGTAAAAAGAAGATATGAAATATCCTCTGATGATAAATTCTCTATATTACTCCATGTTACATTCACTATTATCATCCTTTAAAATTATTATTTTATAAATATCTGCTTTATTATCTAAAATTCGAGTTTAAAATTTATAATAACTTGATTATTGAACATACTATATGATATCATATTTCCATATTTATTGTTTTTGTATTTATACTATTTTACATACATTGGAGGTGTATTTTAATGATATCAAAAGATATGAACATAATAGATATAGTAAACAAATACCCAGAATCAGTTGAAGTTTTCACAAGATATGGTATGGGATGCTTTGGATGCATGGCTGCTAGATTTGAAAATCTAGAGCAAGGAGCTTTAGCTCATGGTATAGATGTTGATGCTTTAGTTAACGATCTTAACGAAGCTATAAAGTAAAAAATAAGGTGCAATGCACCTTATTTTTTTATAAGTATGGAAAAAGATTTCCCGAATTTAAATTTTTTATATCTTTATAAGAATCTGCTATTATTTTTATTCCCTCTTCTATTTTATCATCATTAACAGCTGCAAAACTTAATCTAAAAGAATTATCACTTCTACTATCTAGGTAAAATACTCTTCCTGGAACAACAGATGCTCCTCTTTCTTTACTTATACTAGATAACATTAAAGAGTCTATATCTGAATTTATATATAAATGTATTCCGCCCTTTGGATCATCAAATTTAAAAAACGGAGCTATATTTTTTAAAGCATTTATTGTTATTTCATATTTTTTCTTATATATTTTGTTCATTTTATCAACATAGCTTTCCCATTTTTTCTTTTTAAAATAAAGATCAAAGGTTCTTTGCATAATACTAGATGTAGATATATCACTAGTATGTTTAGCAGACATTATATTAGAATTTAATGACTTTGGAACAGCTAAAAACCCTAGTCTTATTCCTGGCATAAATATTTTGGAAAAGCTTTTTAAATATATTACCCTGTCACTATCATCTATTGATTTAACAGGATATATTTTTGCCTCATCATATTTAAGCTCTGGAAGATAATCATCTTCTAATATATGTGTATTATACTTTTTAGCTAAATATAATAAACCTTCTTTCTTCTCATTTGAATATGATATTCCTGTAGGATTTTGAAAACTTGTCATAACATATATAAGCTTTGGAGAATACTTTTTTAAAGCCTCTTCAAGTTTATTAAGGTCCATTCCATCTTTTACAATAGGAACTTCTATTATGTTTGCACCTCTTGATCTAAATGCAGCAAGTGCTCCTGTATATGTGGGACTTTCAACTACTATAGTATCATTTAAGTTTATAATAGCTTTAGATACAATATCTATTCCTTGCTGAGCCCCTGATATTATATGTATATCCTCAGTATCAACTTCAACATTTCTATTTAGTATATAATCTTTTAAAGATTGTCTTAAGGGATAATATCCCTTTGCTTCTTGATAAGCAAAGGCGTATCCTCCATCTCTATCTAAAACCTCATTTATACATTCTTTAAACTCATTAACCGGAAAATACCTAGGATCTGGTGTTAGTGTTGCAAAATTTATTTCTGATTTATTTTCATGAACTGTTCCTTCTTTAGAAATACTAATCTTTTCCTCAGAATCTTTAATATGCTTTAAATTTAAATCCTCTACACTTTTTTCACCTTTAACAAATGTTCCACTACCAACTTTTGAATAAACAAGTCCATTTTTTTCAAGTAATTTATATGCATTTACAATAGTAACATTATTAACGCTAAGCTTAGATGCTAATGACCTTATTGCTGGTAGTTTTTCATCAGGTTTTAAGCTTCCATTTTCTATAAATTTTTTTATTTCATTATATATTTGAATGTACATAGCTTCTTGATTATTCTTATCTAAAACTATAAAATCATGAAAAGCCAATTAATTCACCTCGACCTTTGTATTTATTTATTTTCCAACAAAGAATAAAGCTATAGTTGAAGGCCCTACATGTGAGCCTATAACAGCTCCTATTTCAGATATAAGTATATTATTTATACCTTTTTTATTTAATTCACCTTCTAACTCTTTAGCAATTTCTATTTCCTTAGAATAGCTAATACCTATTCTTGTATTTTGAATATCTTCTCCACTTTCTTCAAGTATCTCTATAAGTTTTTTTATAAGACCTTTTCTTCCTCTTGCTTTATCAAGTGGAAAAATCTCACCTTTTTCAACATTAAGTATAGGTCTAACCCCTAAAAGGTTTCCTACTATAGCCTTAGAAGAAGATATTCTTCCTCCTCTTTTAAGCATATCTAGTGAACCTACACCTATTAAATGCTTTATTTTACTTATCATATTAAAAACTTCTTGTGTTATTTCATTAACATTCTTATTTTCCTTAGCCATTAGTGCAGCTTTTTCTACTATTAGTCCTTGACCAACAGATGCAGATAGTGTATCTATTATATGTATTTTTTCGCTATTATCAAGCATTTCCTTTGCAAGTACTGCTGATTGATATGTACCGCTTAGCTTTGATGAAAAAGCTAAACATAAAACTTCCATATCCTCTTCTAAAGCTTTTTTAAATGCTTCTAAAAATAATGTTGGAGTTACCTGAGATGTTTTAGGTAAATCCTTTGTACTTTCTAATTTTTTATAAAATTCTTCAGGTGACATTTCAACTCTATCTAAAAACTCTCCATCACTAAATATAGTAACT
Source organism: Bacillota bacterium (assembly GCA_023389275.1). Classification (GTDB taxonomy): domain Bacteria; phylum Bacillota; class Clostridia; order Clostridiales; family Caloramatoraceae; genus Clostridium_AB. Next base: position 7,533 of record JAEWEN010000020.1, on the reverse strand, counting down.
AATGGACACATATGTACGTTTAACTCATCTAAATAGCTTATATCTAAATCACAGGAACTATCTGTTATTATTTTTACTTTTTGCATATTATTGTCCTCCACTTTCTTTTATGCTATATACTATTTCATTTACTAAAAACTCATTACCCTTAGTTTTATATTCTCTAATATCTTCATATATTATATCATTTTTTGCCATCTCATGAACCACAAGACTTAAATCCTTATTAATACATTTAAACTCCTGTCTACTTTGAATATTCATAACAGATAAAGGCATATTACTTTCTTTTATAATATTATATATAGGAATAGTAATTTCTTTTATATTTTTCTCTACAAATACTTCAACTATAGTAAGAATTCTATATATTCTCTCACTTATCTCGCCTTCTCCTACTAAAATTTTAAAAGTATTTTCAACTTCTTCACTTATATTAATAGCTATGGATATAATGTCCTTATCAGTTATATATCCTTGCATACTCATTTTTATTCTTGCATAATTTTTAAATACTAATACTGTAAGTTCATAAGCAGTTTCATATCTTTTTGTATTATAAAACTTTTTAGCATAGTGCATTAAATTAAGAATTTCTGATAATATATCTATATTTCTTATTTTTCTATCTGCATCTGTATAAAATCTTGATGAATGAAATACTGTTTCTATTTCTTTATCTATACAATATGATAACTTTCCACTTGAAAAAGCCTTATGAAAAGTTCCACCCATTAATGTATTATTAAAGTTATCTAAAAATATATCCTTTGATATATATTTTATATGCATATATATGTTTTGTGACTTTGAATAAAGTGTTTCCATTTTACCTTTTTCACTAGTAATTACTAAAAGATCTATATCAGACTCGTCCCATATATCCCCTGTTACAATACTTCCATAAACAATAACTGCTAATACTTCAGATGCATTTTTAAAATTATTTAAAGCCTTTTCATAGGCCTTTTGATACTCTAAAATTCTAGACAATACTATTCGCCCCTCCTTTTTTATTAATAGAATTATATCAAAGCAATGTATCATTTACAAACAAATACATAGTTAACAAAATGTAATTTTTTATAAACTTCTTAAAATACAAAAGGGAGTAGATATATCTATTCCCTTTTGTTTACTAGCTATATTAAATTATATATATTTTCCTTATTTTCTAATTCTTTTTCAAAGCTTCTTTTATTATTTATAGCTTCTTTAATAGCCATAGATTTATTTATATTATTTATAAGAACAGCACCGACTATTATAGAATCTTTAAAAAATAACTTTGTGTATGTTCCTTCATTATATAAAATCTCTTCTAAACCTTCTGAATTAATATCTCCTATTGAAAATACATTCATATCCATTACCATAAGCATACTAGATGGTTTTTCTTCTTTATAAGCAGATTTTATGCCTATAGAGTTAAGTCCTGCAATTTTTCCTTGGTTATCTGCTATTGGCCAAAGTCCTAAAACTTTTTCATTTAATTCAGCAACATCCCCTGCAGCATAAACATCTTTAATTGACGTTTCCATATATTCATTAACTATTATACCTCTATTTACATTAATCCCACATTTTTCAGCTATGTTTTTATTTGACCTAACTCCAGCTGATATAATTACCATTTCAGCTTTTATTTCTCTTCCATCTTCAAACCTTAATCCACTAACTTTATTTTCTCCAAGTATCTTCTTTGTATTAGCGTTTTTATGAACTATAATAGAGTTTTTATTCATAACACTTTCTATTATATCTCCACCTTGTTTGTCAACTTGTTTTGATAATACCCTATCTGAGTTTTGAATTATATTTAGTTTAAGGCCTTGTCCACTTGAAACTAAGCTCCAAGCAGCTTCTATTCCAAGTAATCCACCTCCAATTACAGCTATATTTTCAACGCTATTTTCCTTAATATATTTTTTTATATTTTCTATATCTTTAAACTGCCTAATTGTAAACACACCATTAATATTTACATTTTCAATAGGAGGAGTAAAAGGACTACTACCATTTGCTAAAATAAGTTTTGTATATTCTATTTTTAATCCTTCTGATGTTTCAACAAATTTACTTTTAGAATCTATACTTATAACTTTTTGTCCTTTAATAAAACCTATTGAGTTTTCCACAAACCAATTTTCTTCTTTTAAATATATAGATTTTATATTTATATTATCTGAAAGTGCTTTACTTAATTGCATTCTAATATATGGATAATATTCTTCTTCACTTATTATTAAAATTCCTATATTTTTATTATGTTTTCTTATAGACTCAGCTGCACTTATAGCTGCTATTCCTGAACCTACAATTATTATTTTTTCCATAATAACACCACTTTCCAATTTTTATATCATTATTAAAATAATATCATAATATTACCTATTAAGTAATATATTATAGAAATATTTTGACTAATTATAATTTTATATAAAAAAAGATGGTTCATAGAACCATCTTAAATAATCATATTTTTCTAAGTATAGAGTTTACTGAATTTTCCACTCTTTGTCTTAATATACTTTCATCTATTAATTTTAATTTATAGTTTTTCATAACTACTTTTCCATTTATTATAACAGTTTTAACATCTGAACCTTGAGCTGAAAAAACAATATTTGAATAAGGACTAAAACTTGGCATTAAATGAGGTTTAAGCATATCTATTAATATAATATCAGCTAAGTATCCTTCTTTTATTTTTCCAAGACTATTTTCCATTCCAAGAGCTTTTGCAGCATTAACAGTAGCAAGTTTTATAGTGCTATATGCATCTAATACTGTTGGATCATTAGATGTCATTTTTTGTAGCATTGAAGTAGTTTGCATTTCTTCAATCATATTTAAATTATTATTACTTGAAGCGCCATCTGTACCTACACATACATTAATGTCTTTTTCAATACATTTATAAATAGGCGCTACTCCACTTGCAAGTTTCATATTACTTTGTGGATTATTTACTACTGTAACATCATATTTTTTTAATATATTCATATCCTCTTCTGTAATATGAACACAATGAGCAGCTATTACCTTATTATCTTTAAATAATCCTACTTCTTCACAGTATTCTATAGGAGATTTTTTATGTTCTTTATTTACAGTATTTATCTCATCTTTAGTTTCTGATAAGTGTATGTGTATAGGAAGATTTTTCTCTCTGGCTATATTTCCTACCATTTCTAAAGCTTTATCTGAACATGTATAAGGAGAATGAGGTGCTATCATAACTTTTATTAATTCATCATCTAACTTCTCTTTTAAACATAGTGTTTTTTGAATTTCTTCCTCATAATTTTCACCTATTATAGTGTTTCCAAGAAAAGCTCTTATGTTTAAATCTCTAGCTGCATTTGCTATTTCTTTAAGATGATAATACATATCAGCAAATGTAGTAGTTCCACTTTTAATCATTTCAACTATTCCAAGCAAACTACCTATATATATATCTTCCTTTGTCATTTTATCTTCAAATGGCCATATTCTTTCATTTAACCATTTCATTAAAGGAAGACCTTCACCATATCCTCTTAAAAGAGTCATAGGCACATGTGTATGCATGTTTATAAGGCCTGGCATAGCAACGCATCCAGTTCCATCTATAACCTTTACTCCACTAATAGGTCCTTCATATTCTCCTTTTCCTACAGATTCTATTTTATTATTTTTAATGTGAATATATCCTTTTTCTATTATATCTTCATTTTCCATTGTTATTATTGAAACATTATTTATTAAAAGGCTCATATTAACCCTCCTAATTACTCTACTATATATTCTTTTACTCTTCCTAAAACATCTTGCGTAGTAGTTATAGTAACAAGTATTCCTTCTTCAATATATTCTTCACATTCTACGCATTTATTATTATGAAGATATGAAATTATTTTTCCATCTGAATAAGGTATTAGTAATTTTTTTGTTATAAAGCTTTCATAAACCTTTTTTTCAACTTCATCTAAAAGAATACTTAAGTTTATATTTTGCTTAGCAGAAATATAAATAGCATCTTTGTATTTACTTCTCATTATAGATAAATTTTCTTCTAATTGTTTATCAACTTTATTTAAAACTAAAAGAGTCTCTTTATCCTCAGCTCCAATTTCTTTTAAAACAGAGTTTACAGTATCTATTTGTGCATTGATATTTTCACTTGATGCGTCTGCAACGTGAATAATCAAATCACTATATACTATTTCCTCTAGCGTAGATTTAAAAGCCTCAACTAAATCATGTGGTAATTTTCTAATAAATCCTACTGTATCAGATACAAGACACTCTTTTCCTGAAGGAAGTTCTATTTTCCTTGTAGTAGTATCTAGTGTTGCAAATAACATATTAGCCTCTAATACACTTTCTTTTTCAACTCCAGCTAACTCACATAGTTTATTTCTTATTGTTGATTTACCAACGTTTGTATAACCAACTAATGAAACAACAGGTATTTCTCTAGATTTTCTTCTCTCTCTTTGAAGATGTCTAGTTTTTTTAACTTCCTTTAATTGCTTTTCAATATCTTGTATTTCTCTTTTTATTCTTCTTCTATCAAGTTCTAACTTTTTCTCTCCAGGTCCTCTAGTACCTATTCCTCCACCTGTTCTAGACAAGCTTCCACCAAGTCCTATTAATCTTGGAAGTCTATATTTTAACTGTGCAAGTTCTACTTGAAGCTTTCCTTCCTTTGATATAGCTCTTTGTGCAAATATATCTAGTATTAAGGTTGTTCTATCTATTACTTTACATCCAAGTTCTTGTTCAAGGTTTCTAACCTGTGCACCACTTAATTCATCATCAAAAATAACAGTATGTGCCATAAGAGTTTGTCTCATTAAAGCAATTTCTTTTACTTTTCCTGTTCCTATATAAAACGAAGGATCAATTTTATCTTTTTTTTGTATAACCTTTTCTATTACTTCTGCTCCAGCAGTATTTGCAAGTTCTTCAAGCTCTTCTATTGATTCTTTAGATGAATATGCATCATCACTTAATGTTCCTACTAAAATTACTTTTTCTTTTTCATTTTCAAAATTACTATATACCCTATCGTATAATCTTTCTTCTAAATATGAAACAATATTTAATACATCTATAGTTTCTAAAGCTTCAATTTTAAAAGGACCTTCATAAAGACTTTCCTTTGAAAGCTTTCCATCTTCAGGCTTTATTATTGCAAAGGAAAAATTATCTGCTATACCATTTTTAACTCCTATTGCAACCATAAGATCAAACTTCATATTAACAAGTGCAGTAAGGTCTACACTTGAAACCTGTCCATTACCATTTGGATGTGTATGAATACATCTTATACCATTTAAAAATTCATTTGACCTTTTTTCAGTTATATCCTGAAGACTTACAGAACTACTATCACCTATAGCAACATCAATTACCTTACCACGTCTATTTATGTAAACAGAAATTTCCCTATTTATAAATTCAGTTATAGATGATATTATATTAACTATTTCCCTGTCTACTATTGAATTTTTGTCTGTATTTATATTATAAAGCTCTTCTAATAATTTAATATGAGCATTTTTAACTCCCTCAATATTTCCTCTTATCATTAATAAACACCTCTTCTTATTACTTTGCCAACATAGCTATTATACACTACTATAGATATAATTTATACTGTACAACTAAATACTATACTTTCATCATTCTTGACAAGTAGTATAGTTTACTTTATATTAGATTTTATTGATAAGATAATGATTTATACAAAGTATGAGGAGGGGCAAAATGGAAAACAAAAAAGAAAATATTCTTTTTTCTAAAGAAGAAATTTCTGAAAGAATAAAAGAACTTGGTAAAACAATTTCTGAAGACTACAAAGGTAAAAAGCTTTATGTTCTTTCGCTTTTAAGAGGAAGCTTTATATTTACTTCAGATTTAGTTAGAGAAATAACTGTACCTGTTAATATTGGATTTATGTCTACATCTAGCTATGGTCATGGAGAAGTTTCAACAGGGGAAGTTAAAGTAACACAGGATATTTCAGACAATATAGAAGGATATGATGTTCTTATAGTTGATGATATAGTAGATACTGGTACAACTATGAAGTTTGTAAAAGAGTATTTAGCTAAATACAACCCTAATAGTATTAAATCATGTGTACTTCTTGATAAGCCTAGTAGAAGAAAAGTAGAAATAGAACCTGATTATACATGTTTTACAATAGATGATGTATTTGTTGTAGGATATGGCCTTAATTATGGAGATTATTATAGAAATATACCTTATGTTTTTAATTGGGAAACAGAATAAAAAAATATCCTGAGATTACTCTCAGGATATTTTTTATTTCATTTCTAAATTATATCTAGCTTTAAGTTCTTCCATTAAATCTACATAAGCATTTGATTGCTTAGTTTGAATTAACATATTCATTATTTGAGGTTTTACTTCTTCTAAAGATTTTTCTCTAGCTTCTATTCTCTCTTCAACTAAAATAATATGATAACCAAATTGTGATTTTACAGGTTCACTAATTTCACCAAGTTTTAAGCTAAAAGCTGCTTCTTCAAATTCAGGAACCATCATTCCACGTCCAAATGATCCTAGTGAACCACCTTGAGCTTTTGATCCACATGAAGAATATTTTTCAGCTGCTTCTTTAAAGCTAAGTCCACCTTTAATCTCATCTATAATTTCTTTTGCTTTTTCTTCAGAATCTATAAGTATATGACTAGCTCTAACTTTTTCATCATCTAAGAACTTGTCTTTATTAGCATTATAGTATTCTAAAATTTCTTCATCTGAAACTTTAACTTTTAATAATGCATCATTTATAACTAGTTGTGATAAAATTCCTTTTCTTGCTTCTTCAATTTGTGATTTATATTCTTCTCTTTCTTCAAAGTTTTCATCTTTTGCATAATCATATAAAAGTTCCCATGATATTACCTGCTCTAAAAGGTACTTTTTCCCTTCTTCTGAAGAAAGTTGGCTTCTTCTTTCTGCTGGAAATTTTTTAAGAGCTTCATTAACATCTAACTCTGTGATTTCTTTGCCATTTACAACAGCTAAAACTTTATTTTCCATTTATAAAATCTCCTTATTAAATAAAATTAGTCATAAATTCATTATATTATAAAATATTAAGTTATACAAAATAAATATACCTACTTATTTATCAAAAAATTAAAAAATATCGATAAAATATCGATATTTATCTTTCGTTATATAAAGTTCAAAAAATAAAAATGGCTCCGCGGAGAGGACTCGAACCTCCAACCTATCGGTTAACAGCCGAGTGCTCCACCATTGAGCTACCGCGGAACATTTTATTCAAAGATAGTTCTTTGAAAACTGCACAGCATGCTAGACGAATTAAAAACTTGTTTTTGTATAAGTCTGTACTCATTAGCTTTAGCTAAGGAGCTTCAACTTAGATTAAGCCCTCGATCTATTAGTATCAGTCAGCTACATATGTCACCATACTTACACCTCTGACCTATCAACCTTGTGTTCTTCAAGGGATCTTACCTTTACAGTGGGAAATCTCATCTTGAG
>JAEWEN010000019.1 GCA_023389275.1 Bacillota bacterium | reverse complement strand
TGGAGAGATGGTCGAGTTGGTTTAAGGCACCGGTCTTGAAAACCGGCGTAGGGGTGACTCTACCGTGGGTTCGAATCCCACTCTCTCCGCCAATAACAGTAGTTACTACGGAAAATAAAAGAGATTGCTAAAAAAGCAATCTCTTTTATTTTTTTACGTAAAGTATTCAATTGTAGAGTTCGGAAAATATTTTTTTATATTTTCAAAGAAAAATTCTTTAAGTTTTGATGAATCTTCTTTAGGATATACATATTTATAAACTCCATATGGTCCCCATTTTTTAAATCTATTTTCTTCGTTAAGATCTAATTTGGTATTTGGAAATCTTTCAGATATAACTTTTTTCGACTTTGCGGTAAATCTGTATTGAATAAGCTCAAAGGTTATATTAGCCTCATCAGGATTTTTAATAATATTTCTTAAATTTTCAAGCATAGATTTATATTCTTCTTCATATCCGTCATACATCATAATAGGTCCTATTATAAAACCTAAAGGATAGCCTGCAAGATGAATTTTAGAAGCAGCATTAAGTCTATCTTCTAAATTATCTGTATTAAATTCAAAGTTTTTTATAACATAATTAGAGTTAATAGTAAATCTTACTTTTGTACGATTGTTGTGTTTTATATTAAGTAGTGGTTCTACATATGAAAATTTAGTTACAAGTCTTAGTCTTCCATTTTCTTTATTAGAGAAAAACTCTACTGCGGATGCTACAGATCCTGTTAAATGCTCTACTGATAAAGGATCTCCTGTACTAGCAAGTTCAAATGTAGTAATATTAGGTAGATTAGAAGAAATATGTTTATCTATATTATTGAAAATTTCTTCTCTGTTTACATAAACTCTTGTAAAAGGTTTTAAAGATTGATTAGTTTGAAGATAACAGTACTGACAACTTCCAGGGCATCCTGTAACTAATGAAAAGCTATAATCAGCAGATGGTTTACATGGCATAAGCTTCATGCTTTTTTTAACACCTACAACTAAACTACTTTTAGAGTAGGAGTAGAATTTAGAAGGATTTTCGAAGGTTTTACTAAGTTTGTTATATTCATTTAACTTGTATATTGGTACGTTTGAAGATTTAAACTTATCGTGTAACTCTTTACCTAAAGGATAGTTTAAGCTACCAGGTTCGAAAAAAACCTGCAGTGGTTTAAATATCAATATAATCACTCCCTTATATAGTAGTTTTTCTTGTTTTCTAGTAAATATGTAAAACAAAAATAAATGATAATTACATAAATGATATATTATGATAAAATATTATTTGTGTTTTATTTTAAATTACCTTGGAGGCAAAAATGAGTTTAAATATTGTTTTATATCAACCGGAAATTCCACATAATACTGGTAGTATTGGAAGGACATGTGTTTTAACTAATACAAAGCTCCATCTTATAAAACCTTTAGGATTTTCTGTAGATGATAAAATGTTAAAAAGAGCAGGACTTGATTATTGGAAAGATATTGATTTAACATATTATGATAGTTTTGAAGAGTTTTATAAAATTAATAAGGATAAAAGAATATTTTTATCAACTACAAAAGCAGAAAATTTTCATAGTGATGTGAAATTTGAAGATGGAGATTTTATAATGTTTGGAAGAGAGTCATCAGGAGTTCCAGATAGTATAAATGACTTATTTAAGGAAACAGCAATAAGAGTTCCTATGATAAAGTCAACAACAAGATCTCTAAATCTTGCAAACACAGCTTCTTTAGTATTGTATGAAGCTTTAAGACAAATTGGATATCCAAATATGAAATAAACATATAGTGGAGGTAATTATGGAAAAAATATATATAGTTACAGATAGTACAGCAGGTGTTCCTGAAGAGGTTATTAACAGGGGCAATGTTAAGGTTTTACCACTTACAATTGAGTTTGAAGGTAAAGTGTATAAAGATGGTGTAGAAATAAAGGAAGAAGATTTACTTGAAATGCTTGATAAAGGTGATAAACTTCCTAAAACATCACAGGTAAATCCTAAAACATTTTGTGATGAGTTTGAAGAAATACTATCAAAGGGATATAAGATAATTTCTATTCATATATCATCAAAATTAAGTGGAACTTATCAATCTGCATGTATAGCAAAGGATATGCTTAAAGATGAAGGTGAAATACATGTAATAGATTCTAAAGGAGTTAGTTTTGCAACAGGTGCTCTAGTACAAGAAGCTGTAAAAATGCTTGAAAAAGAAGAACCTTTAGAAGTGATTGTAGAAAAACTAAAACATCTTTCTGATAAAGTAAGGGTTGCCTTTGCTGTTGATGATTTAGAGTATATAAGAAAAGGCGGTAGAATATCTAGTGTTCATGCTGCTGTTGGAACACTTTTAAACATTAAACCGGTTTTACATATGGAAGATGGGAAAATAGATGTATTTGAAAAAGTAAGAGGGCGCAAAAAAGCTCTAAAAACTCTGCTTAATTATGTAAAAGAAAATAATCCAAACACAGACTTAACATTTGCTATAGGAAATGTAGCTGCTAGCGAGGATATGGAAATATTTAAAAGTATGCTTAAAGATGAAAATATAAAGGAAGATGTTCAATGTGTTAGTGTAGGAAGCGTAATAGCTACTTACGCTGGTCCTGGCACAGTTGGAGTGTTTTTCTTTGAGAAATAATTTAATATTATGAGATAAATTTATCAATATTTATCATTATTATGGCAGAACGTGCATAAAATACAATATGACGCGTTCTGCTATTTTTTTTATTTTGTTCATAATTAGTTTAAAAATAGTAACTTATATTAACAAATATCTAAAATAAAAGTAAAAAATGTAAAGTAATACCATGTAAAAAACTTGCGAAAATTGTAGTAAAATAAAAATATGCAAGAGTAATATTGCTAAATATTCATAATTGTTACGGTAAATAAGGGAAAATCAAAATGAAAAAACTGAAATTTGAAAGAATGAACATAAAAAAATTTAATTTAACATATTTGAAATACCGATGGCACAAAGTTAAATTATAGTCTATAATAAAGTTAAACAAAGGTTGTTCAAAAAATAACATAGTCTGAATGAAGTAAGTGGGAGAGACTTCGACATAAAGTTGAGGCGCCGAAGGGGTAAGTTAACGTAGCCGTTGTTAATGAACTTTCAGGCAAAGGAACTACTTATGGACAGGACTCATGATAACCGTGAGAGTGTAGGCAATACACTCTCTTTTTGTTTTTTAACTTAAAATACAACATAAGAGGTGGATAAAGTGATTGTAAAACCAATAATTATAACTAACAATAAACTTTCATATGAAAGTTTTGAAGGTAAATTTGACGTAGAGTGGGTAGATGGTACTTTAATAGATGTAATGATTAAGGTAAGAGATTATATTCACAAAGGTCACAAACTTTTAACACACCCTCTTATGGGAAGTATTAAACCAAACGAGACACCATACAAATCAGTAGCTATATCCCTAAAGCCACAAGATATGGCTGATATGGATTCTGTAATGTTAATTGAAAACAGTATAGAAGCTGCTTATAGGCTTTTAAATAACAAGCCTTTAAGAGATTGGCCAGAAAGTGTTTTAGAGGATTTTAGTGTTATAGATTACGATCTAATAAAAAATGCACTTACATAAGAGGAAGGGATGAGCGTTATGTCAAAAGTATATGACATTATAGTAATCGGTGGAGGTCCATCAGGACTTTCAGCAGGACTATACGCTTCAAGATCAAAACTTGATGTTGTAGTTATCGAAAAAGGTAAATTCGGAGGACAAGCTACTACTACTGCAGAACTTGAAAACTACCCAGGTTCAATTGAAAACTGTACAGGTCCAGCACTTTCAGAAAGAATGAAAAAACAAGCTGAAGAGTTTGGAACTGAATTTGTTAAAGATGAAGTTCTTAATGTAGATTTTTCAGGGGACATTAAAGTAGTTACTTGTAAAAACGCTGAATACCAAGGAAAAGCTGTTATAATTTCAACTGGTGCTGAACCAAAATTAGGTGGCTTTGAAAACGAACTAGAGTTAAGAGGAAAAGGTGTTTCATACTGTGCAACTTGTGATGCTGATTTCTTTGAAGAATTAGATGTTGCAATTATAGGTGGTGGAGACTCAGCTATAACAGAAGCTCTTTACCTAACTAAATTTGCTGAAACAGTAACTGTTATTGTTAGAAGAGATAAGTTAAGAGCTGCTAAATCACTTCAAGAAAAAGCTTTTGCACATCCAAAAATAAAGTTTATTTGGGATACACAAGTTGTAGAAGCTAAAGGTGATGAAATGCTTGAGTGTCTAGTATGCAAAAACCTTAAAACAGGAGAAATGTCAGAAGTAGAAGTAAATGGAGTATTCGTATTTGTAGGACTTAACCCAATTACTAAAATATTTGAGGGACAAGTTGAACTTGAAAATGGATACATTCCAACTGATGATGACATGAAAACAAATGTTCCTGGAGTATTTGCTGCTGGAGACGTTAGAGTTAAAACTTTAAGACAAGTTATTACTGCTGCTGCTGATGGTGCTATAGCATCAATTGTTGCAGAAGAATATATAAACGAAAAGTTTAACTAATCTTAAACTTTAGGAGGTAATTTACAATGTTAGAATTAACAAAAGAAAACTTTGAATCAGAAGTTGTAGGATCAGATAAGCCAGTATTCGTTGATTTCTGGGGAGACAAATGCCAAGTTTGTATTCAAATGATGCCAGATGTACACAAATTAGAAGAAGTATATGGTGATAAAATCAAATTCGCTAGTTTAAATACATCAGGAAATAGAAGACTTGCTATATCACAAAAAGTTTTAGGACTTCCTACAATGATAATGTACGTAAATGGAGAAAGAGACACAGTCTTAACTCCTGATAAAATTTCATCAGTTGCTGACATAGAAGCAATGATAAAAGAATATTATGAAAAGTTGTAATATTTAATCGATTTAAAAAGTTAATAAAGGACTTTCCTTGTATATAAATTTTTGGGAGGTGAAGGCTTTGCGCCTTGAATTAGGAAACATATTCATAAATGATGTACAATTTGCTTCAGAAACTAAAGTAGAAAATGGTACTCTTTATGTAAACAAAGAAGAACTGCTTAAAGAAGTATCTGGAGATGAAAGATTATCATCAGTAGATGTTGATATCGTTCATCCAGGAGATGAGGTAAGAATAATACCAGTTAAAGACGTTATCGAGCCTAGAGTTAAGGTTGAAGGTAATGGGGGAGTATTCCCAGGATTCATATCAGGAGTTGATACAGTAGGATCAGGAAGAACTAATGTTCTTAAAGGAGCTGCTGTTGTTACAACTGGTAAAATCGTTGGATTCCAAGAAGGTATTGTAGACATGTCAGGAGAAGGAGCTAAGTACACTCCATTCTCAAAAACTCATAACATTGTTATGATCTGTGAACCAGCTGATGGAATTGACCAACATCAACACGAAGAAGCTGTTAGAACAGTAGGATTTAAAGTTGCAACTTACCTTGGAAAAGCTGGTAAAGAAGTTACTCCAGACGAAGTTAAAACTTTTGAAACTTTACCTCTACAACAGCAAATTAATCAATACCCAGACCTACCAAAGGTTGTATATGTATACATGCTTCAATCACAAGGACTTCTACATGACACATATGTGTATGGTGTAGATGCTAAGAAAATAATTCCAACATTCATTTACCCAACAGAAATGTTTGACGGAGCTATTGTTAGTGGAAACTGTGTATCAGCTTGTGACAAAAACCCAAGCTATGTACACATGAATCATCCAATAATTACTGACCTATATGAAAGACACGGAAAGGACTTTAACTTCCTTGGATGTGTAATCACAAATGAAAACGTATATCTTGCTGATAAGGAAAGATCATCAAGTTACACTGCTAAGCTTGTAGAATTCCTAGGAGCAGATGCAGCTATTATATCAGAAGAAGGATTTGGAAACCCAGATGCTGACCTTGTTATGAACTGTAACAAAATTTCAGCTAAAGGTATAAAAACAGTTCTTTTAACTGACGAGTATGCTGGACGTGATGGAGCTTCTCAATCACTTGCTGACTCAACTCCAAAAGGAGATGCAGTTGTAACTGGTGGAAATGCTAACCAAATAGTAGTACTTCCTCCAATGAAGAAAGTTATAGGACACATTTCATCAGTAGATGCACTATCAGGTGGATTTGCTGGATCACTTAGAGAAGATGGTTCTATAGAAGCTGAAATCCAAGTTATCACTGGAGCTACTAGTGAAGTAGGATTCGGTTACCTTACAGCAAAAACATTCTAATTACTAAAGAAGGAATTTAGAGTAGTTAAAATAAAAAATCAAACTTTATAATTTTAATGGGAGGTATTTCATATGATACTTAAAGGAAGAAAAGTTATCGCTATAGGAGATAGAGATGGTATTCCAGGACCAGCTATCGAAGAATGTGTAAAATCAGCAGGTGGAGAAGTAGTATTTGCTTCAACAGAATGTTTTGTCTGAACTGCTGCAGGAGCTATGGATCTGGAGATCCAACAAAGAGTTAAGGACACAGCAGAAAAGGTAGGAGCAGAAAACCTAGTTGTTATCCTTGGTGGAGCAGAAGCAGAATCAGCAGGACTTTCAGCTGAAACTGTAACAGCAGGAGACCCAACTTATGCAGGACCTCTTGCAGGAGTAGAACTTGGACTTAGAGTTTACCACGTAGTAGACGACGAAGTTAAAGCTGAGTTTGACGAAGCTGTTTATGATGAGCAATGCGGAATGATGGAAATGGTTCTTGACGTTGATGCTATAAAAGAAGAAATGAAGAGCATCAGAGAACAATACCAAAAATTTAACGATTAATCCACCGAACACAAGGAGGGGTCTAGTAAGATGATTCGTGTAGTACATTATATAAACCAGTTCTTCGCTAATATTGGTGGAGAAGAAATGGCTCATATTGCACCAGAGGTAAGAGAAGGTGTAGTAGGACCAGGAATGGCATTAAATAAAGCATTTAAAGGTGAAGCTGAAGTTGTTGGAACAGTAATATGTGGAGACTCATACTTCGCTGAAAATCAAGAAAAAGCTGAAGCTGAAATTCTTGAAATGATAAAAGGACTAAACCCAGATATAGTTGTTGCAGGACCAGCATTTAACGCAGGTAGATACGGAACAGCTTGTGGTGCAGTTTGTAAAATGGTTGAAGAACAATTAAAAGTACCTACAGTTACAGGAATGTACATTGAAAACCCAGGTGCTGATATGTTCAAAAAAGACCTATATATTATATCAACTAAAAATAGTGCAGCTGGTATGAGAGATGCAGCTCCTAAAATGGCAGCTTTAGCTCTTAAAATTGCTAAAGGTGAAGCTATTGGATCACCAGCTGAAGAAGGATACATCGAAAGAGGTATCAGAGTTAACTTCTTCGCTGAAGAAAGAGGATCAAAAAGAGCAGTTGATATGCTTGTTAAGAAACTTAAAGGTGAAGAGTTTGTAACAGAATTCGAAATGCCTAACTTTGATAGAGTTGAGCCAGCAGCTCCTGTTGCTGACATAACTAAAGCTAGAGTAGCTATAGTTACTTCAGGTGGTATAGTTCCAAAAGGAAACCCTGATAGAATCGAAGCTTCAAACGCTCAAAAATATGGTCAATACAGCATTGCTGGTATGACAGATTTAACTGCTGCTGATAGTGAAACAGCTCATGGTGGATATGATCCAACATATGCTAACGAAGATTCAGACAGAGTTATTCCAGTTGATATATTAAGAGAAATGGAAGCTAATGGTGAAATCGGAAGCCTACATGAGTACTACTACTCAACTACAGGTAATGGTACAGCTGTTAAGAGTGCTAAAGCATTTGGAGAAGATATTGCTAAAAAACTTCTTGCAGACAATGTAACTGCAGTTATAATGACTTCTACATGAGGTACTTGTACACGTTGCGGTGCAACAATGCTTAAAGAAATCGAAAGAGCTGGACTACCAATAGTTCACATGTGTACTATCGTACCAATATCAAAAACAGTAGGTGCTAACAGAATAGTTCCAACAATAGCTATTCCTCACCCACTAGGAAATCCAAACCTTTCAGCAGCAGATGAGAAAGAACTAAGAAGAAAACTTACAAAAGCTGCTCTTAAGGCACTAGAAACTCCAGTAACTGAACAAACAGTTTTTGAAGTTTAATTTATAAAGATAACCCAATAAAGTGGGGGTGGATCTTCCCACCCCCATTTTTTAAAATTATATAATTCCTTCGGAGGTGTAATTATGAATTCTGTAATTAAGGGAGCAAGTTACGTATTAGTAAATGCTCCAGACATGATCATCCACAATGGAACAACTCAAACTCTAGAGAGAGAAACTCACCCAGATTCAGAATACCTAAAGGAGCTTCCAAAGCACATTAGAGGCTTCAAAGATGTTGTTGAATATCCAGCATCACAAACTTACATCGGAAACTACTCACCGGAAGAGCTTGGACAACTTCCAAAACCTTGGTACGAAAAAAACATAGAAGGTGCATCAAGATTTGGTAAGTTCGGAGAAGTAATGCCTGAAGATGAATTCTACGGACTTATGAAAGTATCAGATGCATTTGATCTAGTTCTTATAGAAAAAGCAGTACTTGCTGATATTAAAGCTAAATTCGAAGCACATCCACTTTTAGCTGACCTTACTGGAAAGCTTGGAGAAGGATATGAAATGGCTGATATTGAAAAAGCTGTTAACGAAGCTCATGCAGAGCCTTTATACATTGATGGAAAATTAATAGGATGTGTAAAAAGAGCTCATGAGTTTGATAAAAACCTTACTTCACACATTATATGTGAAAACCTTGTTGTTAAAGCATCAGGTATACTTGCAGGATTAAACCTATTTGCTAAAAATCCTGAAATTAAAAAAGAAGACATTGATTATATAATCGAGTGTTCAGAAGAAGCATGTGGAGACATGAACCAAAGAGGTGGAGGAAACTTCGCTAAGGCTATTGGAGAAATCGTTGGAACTGTAAACGCTACAGGAAGCGATATTAGAGGATTCTGTGCTGCTCCAGCTCATGCTATGATACATGCTGCATCATTAGTTGCATCAGGAATGTTTAAAAACGTTTTAGTTATTTCAGGAGGAGCTTCAGCTAAACTTGGAATGAACGGTAAAGACCATGTTAAAAAAGGAATGCCTGTTTTAGAAGACGTAATTGGAGGATTTGCTGTTGTTGTTTCAGAAAACGATGGTGTAAACCCAATTATAAGAACTGATGCAGTAGGAAGACATACTATAGCAGCAGGAGCTTCACCACAAGCTGTTATGGAAGCTATAGTTTCTAAACCAATTGAAGCTGCAGGGTTAACTTTCACTGATATAGATATATATGGACCAGAAATGCAAAACCCAGAAATGACAGAACCAGCAGGAGCTGGAGATGTTCCAACTGCTAACTATAAAATGATAGGTGCTCTTGCAGTTAAAAAAGGACAACTTGAAAAAGCTGCTCTTAAAGACTTCTTTACAACAAGAGGATGGGTAGGATTTGCTCCAACTCAAGGACATATTCCATCAGGAGCTCCAGTTGTAGGATTTGGTAGAGAAAGAATTCTTAGCGGAGATATAAATAGATTCATGGTAATTGGTAAAGGAAGTCTATTCCTAGGAAGAATGACTAACCTATTTGACGGTGTATCAATTATAGTTGAGAAAAACCCAGGAACAGTAGAAGAAGCTGGATCAGTTTCAAAAGAAGAAGTTAAGAACATGGTTGGAGAGGCTATGAAGGAATTCGCTTCTTATCTACTACAAAAGTAAGGGGTGATAATATGTCAGTGGATAACGTAAAAAAATTAATAGGTGACGTTTTCAGTGAAATAGCTGATGCTATAGAAAGTGGTAGCTTTGCATCAAGAGTAAAAGTTGGTCTAACTGTTTTAGGAAGCGAACATGGAGTAGACGAACTTGTAAAAGCTGCTGAAATGGCTTCTAGAAAGTACAAAGATTTTGAAGTTGTGCTTATAGGACCAAAAGTAGAAACTTCATTAACTATATATGAAGTGAATTCAGAAGATGAAGCTCATAAAAAAATGGAAGAGCTTTTAGATTCAAAAGAAATAGATGGATGTGTAACAATGCACTATAACTTCCCAATAGGAGTTTCAACTGTAGGTAAAGTTGTAACACCTGCTATGGGAAGAGAAATGATTATAGCAACTACAACTGGTACTTCATCAACTAACAGAGTTGAAGGTATGGTTAAAAATGCTATATACGGAATTATAGCTGCTAAAGCATCTGGAATTAAAAACCCAACTTTAGGTATTCTAAATGTTGATGGTGCAAGACAAGTTGAAAGAGCACTAAATGAGCTTAAAGACAAAGGATATGATTTCTCATATACTGAGTCAATGAGGTCAGACGGTGGAGCTGTAATGAGAGGGAATGACCTTTTAACAGGAACACCAGACGTTATGGTAACAGATTCATTAACTGGAAACATATTAATGAAAATGTTTAGCTCATTTAACACAGGTGGAAGCTATGAAGCATCAGGATATGGATATGGTCCTGGAATCGGTGAAGGTTATGGAAGACTAATCAACATTATTTCAAGAGCATCAGGAGCTCCTGTTATTTGTGAAGCTCTTAGATACTGTGCTTCATGTGCACAAAATAACATAATTGAAATCTCTAAAAATGAGTTTGCAGCAGTTAATAAAGCTGGATTTAAAGATGTTTGTACAAAAATAACTTCAGCAGATAAAAAAACAGCTGCATCTGAAGAGGAAGTAGTAGCACCTGCTAAAAAAGTTGTAACAGCTCAAATACCAGGTGTAGATATACTTGACCTTGAAGATTCAGTTAAAGAACTTTGGAAAGCTGGAATCTATGCTGAAAGTGGTATGGGATGTACAGGACCTATAGTACTTATAGCTGATGAAGATGAGGCTAAAGCTAGAGAAGTTCTTAAAGAAAAAGAATATATATAGGATATTATCCTTTGAAAAGGGATGGGGGGACGCTCTCATCCCTTTCTTTATGTAAAAAAATTATGGTATATTTATAGTAGTTTACATAGAATAGGAGGCTAAAACGTGATAGGAACTTTCGTTAATGTAGGTGCAATTATATTTGGAACTATAATAGGATCAATATTTAAAAAAGGAATGAAAGAAAAATACCAGAATAATATAATGGTAGGGGCTGGTCTTGTAGCACTGTCTCTTGGAATATCTTGGGTAGCTAAAAGTATACCGCAAAGTAAGTATTCTATATTATTTGTAGCAAGTATTATAATTGGTGCATATATAGGAGAGGTAATAGACCTTGATGATAAGGTGAATAGACTTGGCAAAAAGTATACACAGTCAAATTTATTAGAAGGAATAACAACAACAGTATTATTATTTTGTATAGGAACAATGTCTATACTTGGCCCTATTGAAAGTGCATTAAAAGGAGACAATACACTATTATTTACAAATGCAATGCTTGATGGATTTACATCTATAGTATTTGCAGCAAATTTTGGAATAGGAATTTTAGTAACAGCAGGAATACTTTTTCTTTGGCAAGGAGGACTTTATTTATCAGCACAATTAATTGCTCCTTTTGTTACTCCTGATATGCTAAATGAAATATCAATTATTGGAGGTATATTGCTTCTTACTACAGGATTTAATATACTTAATATTAAGAAAATAAAAACTCTTAATTTATTACCAGCTTTACTTGTTCCAGTTATATTTTTTATAATTAAGGGAATAATACTATAAAAATAAAAAATATACTAAAATAACTTATATTTGATTAAAAATATTGAAATATGTCTATTAAAGTGATATATTAATATAAGAAAAGTAATATATTATTAGATAAATAATGTAGCATATTGAACATATTATTATATATTAATAAACTTTTAGGAGGTTTCATTATGAGTATAAAAGTTGCTATTAACGGATTTGGGAGAATTGGAAGAAATGCTTTCAAAATCGCACAAAAAAATCTAAACGAAGGTATAGAGATAGTTGCTATAAACGACTTAACAGACGTTGAAACTATAGCTCACCTACTAAAATATGATTCATGTTTTGGAAAATTCGATGGAACAGTAGAAGTTAAAGATGGTCATCTTGTAGTTAATGGAAAAACTATAAATGTAACATCAGAAAGAGATCCTAAAAACCTTCCATGGAAAGAGCTTGGTATAGATGTAGTTCTTGAGTGTACTGGTATATTCAGAAAAAGAGAGCAAGCTAATCTTCACCTTGAAGCAGGAGCTAAAAAAGTTATTATTTCAGCACCAGCTGTTGACGAAGACGTTACAATCGTTCTTGGAGTTAACGAAGGAGATTACAAACCAGCTGAGCATAACATAATTTCAAATGCTTCATGTACAACAAACTGTTTAGCACCATTTGCTAAAGTTATAGATGATAACTTTGGAATAGTAAAAGGTCTTATGACAACTGTACATGCTTACACTAACGACCAAAATATACTAGACCTTCCACATAAAGACCTTAGAAGAGCTAGAGCAGCTGCTGAGTCAATTATCCCAACTACAACAGGAGCAGCTAAAGCAGTAGGAAGCGTTCTTCCAAACCTTAAAGGAAAACTTAACGGATTTGCTCTAAGAGTTCCAACTCCTACAGTATCTGTTACTGACATAGTATTTGAAGTATCAAAAAATACTACTAAGGAAGAAGTAAACGCAGCACTTAAAGCAGCATCAGAAAGTGCTCAAATGAAAGGAATTCTAGGATATTCAGAAGAACCTCTAGTATCAATAGACTATAGAGGAGACGAAAGATCTTCAATAGTAGACGCACTTTCAACTATGGTTATGGATGGAAACATGGTTAAAGTTGTTTCTTGGTATGACAATGAGTGGGGATACTCATGTAGAATAGTTGACCTTGTTAACTATATAGTAGAAAGAATGTAATTTTATTTAAGATTTTTATGTCCGGTTTTAAAGATATCTTTAGGACCGGACTTTAACTTCTAAGTAAACAGGAGGATTATTTATGAATAAGCAAACAGTTAAGGATATAAATGTTTCAAATAAAAAAGTTATAGTTAGATGTGATTTTAACGTACCTCAAGATAAAGAAGGTAATATTACAGATGACAGAAGAATTGTTTCAGCATTAGACACTATAAAATACCTTATAGAAAATAATGCAAAAGTTATTTTAATGTCTCACTTAGGCAGACCAAAAGAAGGATATGATGCAAAATTTAGCTTAAAACCAGTAGCTGAAAGATTATCTTCTCTTTTAGGAAAAGAAGTAAAACTTGCTGAAGATGCTGAAGTTGTAGGTGAAAATGCTATAAAACTTACACAGGCAATGGAAAACGGAGATGTAGTTTTACTTGAAAACGTTAGATTCTGCAAAACAGAAACTAAAAATGACTTAGAATTTGCAAAGAAAATAGCTTCACTTGGAGATATATTTGTAAATGATGCATTTGGAACAGCTCATAGAGCACATTCATCAACAGCAGGTGTTGCTGAATACCTGCCAGCTGTTGCAGGATTTTTAATAGAAAAAGAAATAGAGTTTATCGGTGGAGCTCTTCAAAATCCTGAAAAACCATTTGTAGCAATATTAGGTGGCGCTAAAGTATCAGATAAAATTGGGGTTATAAATAATCTTCTTGAAAAAGTAGACAGCCTAATTATAGGTGGAGGAATGGCATATACATTCTTAAAAGCTAAGGGAGTAAGTGTTGGAAACTCTTTAGTAGAAGAAGAAAAAATAGATTATGCAAAAGAAATGCTAGATAAAGCAGAAGCTAAGGGAGTTAAAATATATCTTCCTGTTGACCATATAGCTGCTAAAGAATTTAAAGCAGATGCTGAAAGCTGTGTAATGGATGTAAATATTGAAGATGGATACATGGGACTAGATATAGGACCTAAATCTATTAAAGAGTTTGAAGGCGTTTTAAAAGATGCTAAAACAGTTATATGGAACGGACCTATGGGAGTATTTGAAATGGAGAAGTTTGCAACAGGAACAAAAGAAGTTGCAAAAGCTCTTTCATCAATTAGCGGAACTACTATAATCGGTGGTGGAGACTCAGCAGCTGCTGTTGAACAACTTGGATTTGCTGATAAAATGTCTCATATATCAACAGGTGGTGGAGCATCACTTGAGTTTTTAGAAGGAAAAGTATTACCTGGAATAGCAGCACTTAACGATAAGTAGGAGGAATATTATGAGAAAGCCAATTATCGCAGGAAACTGGAAAATGAATAAAACACCTAAAGAGGCAGTAGAACTTGTTAAAGAGTTAATGCCACTTGTTAAAGATGCAAAATGTGAGGTTGTTGTTTGCCCAACATTTACTTCTTTATATCCAGTATTAGAAGTAGTAAAAGGAAGCAATATAAAAGTTGGAGCACAAAACATGTACTTTGAAAAATCAGGTGCATTTACTGGAGAAATTTCACCTGAAATGCTTCAAGAAATGGGAGTAGACTATGTTATATTAGGTCATAGTGAAAGAAGAGAATACTTTAAAGAAGATAATGACCTTATAAACAAAAAAGTTAATGTAGCATTTGACTACAACTTAATTCCTATACTTTGTGTTGGAGAAACATTAGAGGAAAAAGAGAGCGGAAACACAAAATCTAAAATCTCTACACAAATTAAAGAGGGATTAAAAGGATTAAACGAAGAAAAAGTAGCATCTATGGTTGTTGCATATGAGCCTATTTGGGCTATTGGAACAGGAAAAACAGCAACATCTGAAGAGGCTAATGATGTTATAAAATTTATAAGAGATGAAGTAAAAGCTTTATACGGGGAAAAAGCAGCTTCTTCTCTTAGAATACAATACGGCGGAAGTGTTAAGCCATCAACTATAAAAGAGCAAATGGCACAAAGTGACATAGATGGTGCTTTAGTTGGCGGAGCTGCCTTAAAAGCTGAAGATTTTTCAGGTATTGTTAACTTTTAAGGAGGCACTATATGAAAAAAACTAAAATGCTTCTTATTTTAGATGGTTTCGGAGTAGGAAATGAGGAAGTAGGAAACGCAATAACTTCTGCTAATACAGAAAATATAGACAGTTATAGGAAAAATTATCCTACAACATTTTTAAATGCTAGTGGACTTGATGTAGGACTTCCAGAAGGGCAAATGGGTAATTCAGAAGTTGGACACTTAAACATAGGTGCTGGAAGAATAATTTATCAAGAACTTACTAGAATAAATAAAGAAATAAAAGAAGAAGGATTTTTCAAAAACCAAGCTTTTCTTAAGGCAGTAGAAAATGCTAAGGAAAAAAATTCATCAGTTCATCTTTTAGGTCTTTTATCAGACGGGGGAGTTCACAGTCATATAAATCATTTAAAAGCTTTAATTAAGCTTTGTAAATGTAATGGGGTAGAAAAAGTATATATTCACAGCTTTTTAGATGGAAGAGATGTTCCACCTCAAAGTGCTATAGAATATATAAAGGAAATTGAAGAATATACTGAAAGTATTGGATGCGGAAAAATAGCTACAGTATCAGGAAGATACTATGCTATGGATAGAGACAATAGATGGGATAGAGTAGAGAAGGCATATAACGCTATGGTAAACTCTGAAGGAGAAAAGTACAGCTGTGCTATAGAGGCTGTAGAGGCTTCCTATGCTAAAGAGGTATTAGACGAGTTTGTAGTTCCAAGTGTTATATTAGAAGAGGGAAATATAAAAGAAAGTGACTCTGTTATATTTTTTAACTTTAGACCAGATAGAGCACGTGAGATTACAAGGGCTATAACTGAAAAGGATTTTGATGGTTTTGAGAGAATTTATAAAGAAGTATACTTTGTTTCTATGACTCAATACGACAAAACCTTAACAAACTTAGATGTTGCTTATAAGCCAGAAAACTATACAAACACATTAGGCGAATATTTAAGTAAAATGGGAAAAACTCAGCTTAGAATAGCAGAAACAGAAAAGTATGCACATGTTACATTTTTCTTTAATGGAGGAGTAGAAACTCCAAATAGTGGAGAAGATAGAATACTTGTGCCATCACCAAAGGTTGCAACTTACGATATGAAACCAGAAATGAGTGCATATGAGGTTAAAGATAAAGTTATTGAAAAAATAAATGAAGGTATATATGATTTTATACTTTTAAACTTTGCAAATCCTGATATGGTAGGTCATACTGGAGATTTTGAAGCAGCTAAAGTAGCTGTTGAAACAGTAGATAAGTGTACTGGAGAAATAGTAGATACTATTTTAAAATCAGGTGGTGCAATCTATATTACAGCTGATCATGGAAATGCTGAGCAAATGATAGATATAGAAAGTGGAGAGGCATTTACTGCACACACAACAAATAAGGTACCATTTATAGTTATAGGTGAAGGAGAGGTTTCTTTAAAAGAAGGTAGACTAGCAGATATAGCTCCTACAATACTAAACTTTATGAACCTTGAAGTCCCAAAAGAAATAACAGGTGAAAGCCTTATTAAATAAACTAACCTAGGGAGGAAAAAACATGAAAAAATTTCTTGGAATAATCGATGTTATAGGAAGAGAAGTACTAGATTCAAGAGCAAACCCAACTGTAGAGGTAGAGGTTGTTTTAGATGATGGTACAAGTGAATACGCTATAGTTCCATCAGGTGCATCAACAGGTGCATTTGAAGCAGTTGAGCTTCGTGATGGAGATAAATCAAGATATCTTGGAAAAGGTGTTTTAAAAGCTGTTGATAACGTAAACAACATAATCGCACCTGAAATAATAGGTATGAACGTTTATAATCAAGCTGAAATAGATGAAACTCTAATTGAACTTGATGGAACAGATAATAAAGGAAAATTAGGAGCTAATGCTATACTTGGTGTATCACTTGCTGTAGCTAGAGCAGCTGCAAAATCACTAGGTCTTCCACTATACCAATACATTGGTGGAGTAAATGCTAAAACACTTCCAACTCCAATGATGAACATACTAAATGGTGGAAAGCATGCTGATAATAACGTAGATATACAAGAATTTATGGTTATGCCAGTAGGTGCTGAAAGCTTTAGAGAAGCTTTAAGAATGTGTGCTGAAATTTACCACTCACTTAAAAAGACATTAAGTGAAAAAGGATATAACACAGCTATTGGTGATGAAGGTGGATTTGCTCCAAACCTTAAATCAAATGAAGAGGCTATAACAGTTATACTAGAAGCAGTTGAAAAAGCTGGATACAAACCAGGAGAAGAGGTAAAAATAGCAATTGATGCTGCTGCAACTGAGCTTTACAAAGATGGTAAATACCACTTAGAAGGTGAAGGAAGAGTTCTTACAGCTGCTGAAATGGTTGATTTCTGGGCTGACCTTGCTGATAAATACCCAATAATCTCACTAGAAGACGGATTAGATGAAGAGGACTGGGAAGGTTGGAGACTTCTAACTGAAAAACTTGGAAACAAAATTCAGTTAGTTGGAGACGACTTATTTGTTACTAACACAGAAAGACTTGCTAAAGGAATTGACAATCACACAGCAAACTCAATTTTAATAAAACTAAACCAAATAGGAACATTAACAGAAACTATAGAAGCAATAGAGCTTGCTAAAACAGCTAAATACACAGCTGTAGTTTCACACAGATCAGGTGAAAGTGAAGACTCAACTATAGCTGACCTTGTTGTTGCTATGAACGCAGGTCAAATTAAAACAGGAGCTCCTGCTAGAACAGACAGAGTTGCAAAATACAACCAACTTCTTAGAATAGAAGAGGAATTAGATTTTGTAGCACAATATGCAGGACATGATGCTTTCTATAATCTTAAAAAATAAGTAAGTTTATAAAGCTAGCAGATTCTGCTAGCTTTTGCTTTTATAAAAAACAAATATGTGATAGAATATTACTACTGGAAACTTATTACCTAGGAGGTGGAATCTTTGGCAACAGCAATAACAGTTGTACATATTATTGTATGTATATTACTAGCACTAGTAATACTTGCACAACCTGCAAAACAAGCTGGACTAGGTGCAGCATTTGGCGGTGGAGCTGCAGAAGAAAGTGATAACTTCTTTAAGAAAAACAAAGGAAGAACATATGAAGGTAAAATGGAAAAACTAACAATTTTTCTAGTAATACTATTTGTTATAACAACTATAGGATTATCATATGTTGCAAATTTATAATCTCAAAGAATACTCCTATCTTTAGTTTACTAATGGTAGGAGTTTTTATTTAGTTTTTACATATAATATATAGAAATACTAATGAATAAAATATAAGAATAATAAAAAAAGAGGTGAATTTATTGAGTAAAATAAAAGAGCAAATTCTTGCATTTATGAGAGAAGAGGCATATAAGCCACTTAAAGCAGAGGAAATTGCAAGAATATTTGATATAAATAAAGGTGATATAACACTACTTCATAATGTACTTGATGTTATGGAGTCAGAGGGGCTTATTATAAAAACAAGAAAAGAAAAGTATGCATGTCCTGAAAGAGTAGGTCTTATTAAAGGAAGACTTCAAGGACATCAAAAAGGGTTTGGATTTGTTATACCAGAGGCTGAAGGTGTTGACGACTTATTTATACCACTTGAAAACATGAATGGTGCTATGAACGGTGATGAGGTTATTGCTAAAGTAGTTCGTGATGCATCAGAAACAGGAAAAAGAACAGAGGGAGAAATAAGTAGAATACTAAATAGAGCCAACGTTACTGTAGTTGGAACATTTGAAAAAAGTGGATACTTTGGCTTTGTAGTTCCTGATGATGCTAGAATATATCAAGACGTGTTTGTTGCCAAAAATCATATAAATGGAGCTAGAACAGGGGAAAAAGTAGTAGTTCAAATTACTAAATGGCCTGAAAATAGACGTAACCCTGAGGGGAAAGTAATAGAAATACTAGGTCACAAAGATGATGTTGGAGTAGACATTATATCTATTATTAAAAAACATGCATTACCTGAAGAATTCCCAGCTAAGGTTCAAGATTTTGCAGAAGGAATTCCTGATGAAATTCCAGCTAAAGACTATGAAGGAAGACGTGATTTAAGAGATCTTAAAATAGTAACTATAGACGGGGAAGATGCTAAGGACTTAGATGATGCTATATCTATTGAAAGATTAAGTGGAGGTAAATTTAGACTAGGTGTACACATTGCAGATGTTACACACTATGTAAAAGAGAAAAACCCACTAGATAGAGAAGCATTTGAAAGAGCTACAAGTGTTTACTTAGTAGATAGAGTTATACCTATGCTTCCTAGAAAACTTTCAAATGGTATTTGTTCTCTAAATCCTAGAGTAGATAGACTTACTATGACTTGTATGATGGTAATAGACGAAAAGGGAAAAGTTTTAGAACATGAAATATTCGAAAGTGTAATTAAAACATGTGAAAGAATGACATATACAGATGTTACCAAAATTCTAAAAGACAAAGACCCAGAGCTTATGAAAAAATATGATTACCTTTTAGATGAATTTACTATGATGGAAGAGCTTTGCCTAATACTAAATAAAAAGCGTATGAATAGAGGAGCCCTAGACTTTGATTTTGAAGAAACTAAGGTAATATTAAATGATGAAGGTCATCCTATTGATATAAAGCCTTATGAAAGAGAAATAGCAAATAGAATAATAGAAGAGTTTATGCTTGTTTGTAACGAAACAGTAGCTGAGTATATGTTCTGGAATGGAACTCCTTTTGTATATAGAATTCACGAAAAACCAAATGACGAAAAACTTTTAGCATTTGGAGAATTTATATATAACCTTGGATACTATTTAAGACCAGGTAAAGAAGTTCATCCTAAAACACTTCAAAAAATACTAGAAGAAGTAAAAGGAAAAGACGAAGAACAAGTAGTATCTACACTTTTACTAAGATCATTAAAACAAGCTAAATACTTTGAAGAGTGTACAGGACACTATGGACTTGCAGCAAAATACTACTGCCACTTTACGTCACCTATAAGACGTTATCCTGACCTTGCTATTCACAGAATAATAAAAGAATTTATTCATGGAAAAATAGATAAAAAACGTGAGGAAAGACTTAAAAAGTTTGTTGTTGAAGCAGCTAAACACTCAAGTGAAATGGAGAGGGTAGCACAGGAAGCTGAAAGAGAAACAGTAGACCTTAAAAAAGCTGAATACATGGCAGAGAGAATTGGTGAAGTATATGACGGAATTATATCATCAGTTACTGGCTTTGGTATATTTGTAGAGCTTGAAAACACTATAGAAGGTCTTATTCATATAAGTAATCTTTCAGATGATTATTATATATATGATGAAGCAAGACACTTAATAA
>JAEWEN010000105.1 GCA_023389275.1 Bacillota bacterium | reverse complement strand
ACTTTTATGCCATTTTGGAAGCTTGGCTGCGGATTAACCAATTCTTAAACTTATTACTCTCATTGGAATTACCCTTTGCCCTTATTTTATTACTAAAACAAGTTAGTATTTAAGACTCTAAGGTTTTTCCCGCAATTCACCCTATTTTCTATATAAATTACTTTATATAGGCACTCTTCATTTCTAACCAAATATATAGATTAATATTTAAATTAGAATACAAATGCATAACTTGCAAAATCCATCATTAAATCAAACAGCTTATTTGCTACAGACTCTGAAACTCCTCGTCTTATAGCACCGTCTATTATTACATTTCCATTTTCATCTTTTAATCCATATATAAAGTTCTTTCTTTCCTCTTCCATTACATCATGCTTTTTCTTAGACATTGCACGACGAACAAGGTCAGATCTCCCTAATGAATATCCACCTATATCTCTTACAATTTGCATTACCTGCTCTTGGTATATCATTACTGTTTTTCAAAATATATACAAAATATTTATTTTACATTTCTAGGTTATTGTATTATTTTAAGATTGTTCAATTAAGCTCGCTAGACTTAACCAGTTCTCCTATGAACTTCTTATGCTTTCACATAAGCACAGACTATATCATCACCTTAAAAAGGTGCTCCCCATTTCCACTTAGCTTTAAGTGTACGAGATTTCTCTCTAGTCGTTGAACCTTCTTCTATTTGAAGCTTGGCTGCTGATTATCCATTATATTAGAACTTAGGATTTAACCTTATACCATCCTATTTATTTTTTCTACTTTCGTCACCTTCACACTTACCTTTGTTTCATGGTTATGTTGTGGTTAAATAGGCTTTAGGAACTTCCAGCAATTAAAGGAGTTTTTGGTAATCACTTACCACTCTACACTCTTTATGAATGTAGGGAGCTATTTAATTAAAAATATATTTTATATGAACTACATATATCTAATTATATTTTTATCTATTATGCAATTGCTCCATATGTGACTTCTAATATAGGTTTCAATTTTTCATCTAGATATTGAATTTTTTCTGGATTATTTTTATTTTTTATATATGTTGGTATCTCATCCATTGGCCCTGGTCTATAAAGAGATATTCCCGCTATTATATCCTCTAAGCAATCTGGCTTTAACTCTTTCATAAAGTTTGTCATTCCCTTAGATTCTAACTGGAATATACCTTCTGTTTGACCAAGGCTTATCATTTCATAAACACCTTTATCTTCATAATCTATATTATCAAGATCTATTGTTTCTCCAGTGCTTCTTTTAATTAAATCAACTGCATCTCTTAAAACAGTTAATGTTCTAAGACCTAAAAAGTCCATTTTTAAAAGTCCTAGCTCCTCCAATGTACTCATTGGAAATTGTGTAACTATAGTATTATCATTTTTAGCTACAGGTACATGATCTGTTAATTTTTCTTTAGATATTACTACTCCAGCAGCATGAGTTGATGAATGTCTAGGTAGCCCCTCTAAAGCCTTTGAAATATCTATTAAATATTTCACTCTTTCATTAGACTCATACTCTGCTTTTAATTCCTTATTCATATCTAAAGCTTTATCTATTGTCATATGTAGCTCTGTAGGAATCATTTTCGCAATTTTATCTACTTCAGCATAAGGATAATTTAATGCTCTACCTACATCTCTTATAGCGGCTCTAGCTGCCATAGTTCCAAATGTAACTATTTGAGCAACTCTATCTGCACCATATTTTTCTACTACATAATCTATTACCTCTTGACGCCTTTCATAGCAAAAATCCGAATCAATATCCGGCATTGATATACGCTCAGGATTTAAGAACATTTTGTTATTAACCATAGGCTTTTTATCCTATGCTCTGGAGGTTTCCCTCATTTTCATCAGTTAGTTAATTCTAACTCAGATTGGACTATATCATCTTAATAAACTTTTCATACTTTCTTTGCATATATATATTTGCATCTTTATACATATAATAGAATAAATTTCTAACTGAACTTGACTTAAATATTTTTACATAACTAGTACCATTTTTTCTTGAGTCCATATTTAAATTTGCATCTATTGAGTTTTCTTTTAACACATTAATCAGCTCATTTGAAAACTCTCTACTACCTGATGTAAAAGAAACATTTAGGTATGAATACTCTTTTTTGACTCCTTTATGTTTTGTAATGGTAGTATTTACATATACACTTCCGTCTCCATCAAACACTCCTCTAATAAAATGACTATAGAATTTTTTATCGATGATAGGAAACTTTATGGTTTTTGACTTTCTTTCAGTAACTCCTACTTTTTTAATAAATTCTATATCCTTTTCATTTGTAGAAACAATAGCATATGTCATATCTTTTCCATTAGGATGTTTATATTCATATAATTTTTTGTTAGGCGTCATTATATCCCTGATTTTTGTCATTAATTCTTTATCATTAAGTGTTATTGTAATTTTGTATCTTTTACTATGATTGCAGTAACTTAAACATCCATCTGAATAAATTAATCCTAATATATAAGAGTTTATATTATTTAATCCTTTTGAGAATATATTTTCATCCTGTATCTTCCTTCTAGTAGTATTAAAACTATTAGCACAGCTTTTAGAGCAAAATCTTTGTATAGACTTTTTAGTTTCAAAATTTATTCCACATTTTTCACATATTTTCGTATACATTTTTAACATTCCTTTACACTTCTATGTTATTAGTATCAGTAAAGAAAATTATATTATGCAAAATATAAAGTTTATTAAGCTGGGCACTCGTGGAGAAATTTATTGATTGGCTTCTCATTTCTCTAGTCTCTGAACCTTTCTGGTACATAAAGCCTTCCCAGACTTGGCTGCTGATTGGCATACTTATTTAGCTTAGCTTCCCAGCAATTCACCCAGTTTAAAGAGCGCATCTTAATTCACGCTCGAATATTAGGTTATATTTTATAGGATCTATTTTTGTGATTCCAAGTGTATATGCAACTATAGACCCTGCTCCTGAACCTCTTCCTGGACCTGTGACTATTCCTTTTTCATTTGCAAACCTTATAAAGTCCCAAACTATTAAAAAGTAATCTACATATCCCATTTCCTCAATTACAGAAAGCTCATATTCTAGTCTTTCCTTCTCTAAATCTCCTGCATCTGGATAAAGTCTTTTTAATCCTTCACCACAAAGATGTCTTAAGTATCCACTAGAGTCATACCCTTCTGGAGTATCAAATTTTGGAAGATGAGTTACATTAAAGTCAAACTCTACATTACACATATCAGCTACTTTTTGTGTATTTTCTATAGCTTCAATTTTTTCTGGGAAAAGATTTTTCATTTCCTCTTCTGACTTTAAGTAAAACTCATCACTTGCAAATTCTAATTTATTATCATCATCTATTGTTTTACCTGTTTGTATACAAACAAGTATCTCATGTGCCTTTGATTCCTCTTTCTCTATATAGTGAACGTCATTTGTTGCAACTAAAGGTATTTGTGTTTCCTCTGATAGTTTATATAAAACTTGATTTACCTTTTTTTGTTCTTCTATACCATGGTCTTGAATTTCAAGGAAAAAGTTACCTTTGCCAAAAATTTCTTCATATAAATATGCTTTTCTTTTTGCTTCTTCATAGTCATTATGAAGAATATGCTGCTGAACTTCTCCTCCAAGACAAGCACCTAAAGCTATTATTCCTTCTGAATATTTTTTTAAGTTTTCATAGTCAATACGTGGTTTATAATAAAATCCATCTACATATGCTAAAGAATCTATTTTCATAAGGTTTTTATAACCTTCATTATTTTTAGCAAGTAATATTAAGTGGTAATTTGCTGCATCCTGCTTTCCTTCTTTTTGTGTAAGACTTCTTGGTGCAACATATATTTCACATCCCAGTATAGGCTTTATTCCCTCTGCTTTACATGCTTTATAAAAATCTATAATACCAAACATAACTCCATGGTCTGTTAATGCTATAGAATTCATTCCAAGTTCCTTAGCTTTTTTAGGTAATTTTTTTACCCTAGATGAACCATCTAAAAGACTGTATTCACTATGAACATGAAGATGTACAAAACTCAATTTATCACCTACTTTCCAAGTACTTTTGTTGTAAGATAAGCCTTACCTATAAGTTCATCTTCTGTGTTTAATGATACTTCAACTTTAGAACCTACTTTTCCAATATCTATTATCTCAGCCCTAACCTCTATAGGTGAATCCATTTGAAGTGGCTTTATAAACATAGTATTAAATGTATCAAGTAAAATGTTTTGTATTTTATGTTCTGTTAAAGCTGATATTCCAGTTACAGACATTATAAGATTTAAAACATTCCAACTTGCTATTCCAAGTTTATTTATCATTTCAGGAAGTATGGTGCCTGAATACACTACCCCTTTATCTGTTTTTCTTTTTTCAAAGCTTTTTTCAATAAGTTCTTCTATAGTATGATTTTTACTATCTCTGTGCCCTAGTTTTTTAAGGGTTTTTTCTACTTCTTCTTTTAAAAGTATTCCAACCATTCTTTTTCCTTCAAGTACAGGAAGCCTTTCTAAATCACTTTTTAAAAGTATATGTGCTGCATATGAAACTGAGGTTTTTGTAGATACACATACTAGGTTTTTTTGTACATGTGGAGTTATAGGATCATTGTCCCCAGTCATATCTTCAAAATACTCTATAGAACCTATGAGCTTTCCTTTTTCATCTATAATATAAAAATAAGTTTCACCTGTTATTATATTAGCTGCTTTTAAATCCCCTATTGTAGATGTAAGGTCTAAAAATAAAAAGTTTGTTTTCATAATATCTTCAGCTAAAATAATATCACTTTTTATTTTTCTTTGACTCATAGCATTATTTATAAGTGTTGCTGTTGTAAACGTATCATATCTACATGATATTATAGGTAGCTGTTTTCTATCTGCAAGCCTTTTTACATAGTCACTACATGTAAAGCCTCCTGTAATTAAAACAGCACAGTTATTTTCAAGTGCTAATTTATGTGCCTCTTCTCTATTTCCTGCTATTAAAAGGTCATTATTTCCAAGGTACTTCTCCATTTCATCAACTGTCATAGCTCCTATAACAAAGTTATTTATTGATTTATAAAGACCTGCTTTACCACCTAAAACACTTCCTGTAACAATATTTACAACATCATTACAATTTAGATTTTGTATACTTCTTTTTTCTATTTTATCTACCCTAACAGTTCCAACTCTAGGTATTGTTGTTACTATTCCTAACTTTTCAGCATCTTTAATAGCCTTATATGCTGTACCTTCACTTACATTTAAAACATCTGCTATACCTCTAACAGATATTCTCTCTCCTTCTTTAAGTTCTCTAATATATCCTATTACAGCCTGATGTTTTGACACTTTTTCACCTTCTTTTTTAAGCGTTTATATAATTATATCAAAAAAGCGAGTACAGTGTACCCGCTTTAGTCTCTAAGCTCTTCTGCAATTTTTTCTATTTTACGTAGTCTATGGTTTACTCCAGACTTTCCTATAGGTGGATTTAACATTTGTCCTATTTCTTTTAGTGATATATCTGGGTAGTTTAGTCTAATTTCTGCTACTTCTTTTAAGCTTGGAGACAGCTTTCTAAACCCACATTTTTCTTTTATAAACTTTATAGATTCTATTTGTCTAATAGCTGCATCTACTGTTTTATTAAGATTTGCGGTTTCACAGTTAACTAATCTATTTACATTATTTCTTACTTCTTTATATATTCTTACATTTTCAAACTCTAAAAGAGCTGTATGTGCTCCTATAATACTTAAAACATCTATTATATGATTTCCTTCTTTAAGATAAACAACAAAACTATTTTTTCTTTGTATTAATTTAGCATTTGAGCTAAATGAGTTTATTAGTTTCATTAAATCTTCTGCTTGTTCTAAAGAGCTTGACACAAACTCCATGTGATAAGTTTTTTCAGGGTTACTAATAGACCCTCCCCCTAAAAAAGCTCCTCTTAAATAAGCCATTTTACAACAATCATTTTTAATAATTGCTGGGCTTATCCTACTAATAAATCCTAGGGCACCTTCTTTACTTTCTTTTAAAATACCTTCACTTATAAGTATATCTTTAGCTCCTACATCAGGAGTTATTGATAATATATATACATTATTTTTCTTAAGGGAGCTATTTTTTTTAACCATTATTTCAGTATGTTTTCCATAAATATTTTTAATAAGAGTAAATGCTCGTCTAGCTATTGCAGGATTTTCAGTTGATATTTTAAATCCCATGCCAAGCTTATTCCCAATATTTATAGAACCACTCATTTTCATTATTCCTGAAAGCTCTGCTATTTCGCAGCATCTATTTTCAAGTTGTATTCTACATAATTCATTTTTTGCTATTTGTGAAAATGACAACTATTTACCCTCCCTTCTTTTTTCCTTTAGTCTTTCTGCTAAATAATAATAATCTAATAATCTTTTTCTATTTTTAGGCAAAGTATGTTTTAAAATAATCTCCATTATAACCTGTGCTAATTTTTGTGTATTATGTCTTAAAAATCCTTTAGTAAAATCTACTAAGTCCTCTTCAACTACAGTTATATGCCTTGATATATTGTTAATATCCATTTCAACTTTTTCTTGACCATCATTTTTATACTTTTCAAAATAAGAATCAGGAACAAAACCGTTGTTAGCAATTACAACATTTATACACCCTTTTCCACATACTTTTTCAATAGCCTTAATATGGTCTGACATTTTAAATCCTGTAGTTTCACCTGGTTGAGTCATTATATTAGATACGTATATTTTCATTGCTTCAGATGCTTTTAACTCTCTTGCAATTTCTTCTATTATAAGGTTTGGAAGTATGCTTGTATATAAACTCCCAGGCCCCATAATAATACAATCAGCGTCTTTAATAGCATAAAGCGCATCATCTAAAGCCTTAGGTTTACTAGGCTCTAAAAATATTTCTTCTATAGTTGCATTTTTTTCAATACACTGCTCTGGAATCTGAGACTCTCCTTTTACAATACTTCCATCTGATAAAACTGCATGAAGCATAACATTTTCAAGTGTTACAGGATATACCTTCCCTTTTACCGCTAATACATCACTCATTTTTTTAATAGCATCTTCAAAGTTAACAGATATACCATTCATAGCAGCTATAAAAAGGTTACCAAAGTTTTGTCCTTTTAAATCTCCTTCGGTAAACCTATACTGCATAAGCTCCTCCATTAAAGGCTCTGTATGAGCTAAGGCTACTAAACAGTTTCTAATATCACCTGGTGGAAGTATTCCAAGTGACTGCCTTAGCATTCCACTTCCTCCTCCATCATCAGCAACAGTTACTATTGCTGTTATATTAGAGGTATACTCTTTTATTCCACGAAGCATTGTGGATAGTCCTGTTCCCCCACCTATTGCAACTATTCTAGGTCCTCTTAAAAGAGACCTTTGCTCGTTAAAAACTTCCTTTATACTTTGACTTCTTTTACCTGTAGAATCTACCATAAGCGCTAAAACACTAGTTATTCCATATCTAACTGATATATACATAATAACAATACCTAGAAAAGTAATATATATATATAACAAATATGTGCTTTCAAGCCCTGGAGCTCTATAAAGCATTTTTGATATTCCAAGAGCAAAAATTGTTATTCCCAAAATACCCATTAAAATCCATCTTTTTATCCTAATTCCAGGCTTTAGCCAATCCCAAAATAGCATTACTTCACATCCCTTGATGCATCATATGTTATATCTCTATGAATAAACTGCGCATTGTGATTTTTTTCTAAATGTGTGTATACAGAGTTAGCCATAACAACTGATCTATGTCTTCCCCCTGTACATCCTATAGCTACAACAAGTTGACTTTTACCCTCCTTAATATAGTAAGGAATAAGAAACTCTAGCATATCGTTAACCATATCTATAAATTTTCTTGTTACCTCAAATGAAGTTACATATTCTTTTATTTCATCGTCATTTCCAGATAATTTTCTAAGTTCCTCAATATAATATGGATTAGGTAAAAATCTTACATCAAAAACAAGGTCTGCATCTATTGGTATACCATATTTAAAACCAAATGACATAACATTTACAATAAATCCATCTTCTTTTTCATTACATCCATATATACTTTTTAATTTTTCTTTAAGATTTCTAACTGTATAGTTTGATGTGTCAATTACATAATCTGCTTTTCTTCTAACTTCTGAAAGCATATCTCTTTCTTGTTGTATACCTGTAAGTATTCTTCCTTTTCTTGAAAGTGGATGTGTTCTTCTAGTTTCCTTAAATCTTTTAACTAGTGTTTCATCTGAAGCATCTAAAAATAATATTTCATATTTATATCCCATTTCATTTAATTCTTTAAGACCATTAAAAAGTTCATCAAAGAATCTTCCACCTCTAACATCAATAACAATAGCTATTTTTTCAACGCTATCATTTACTTTATAAGAAAGCTCTGCAAATTTCGGTATAAGAGATGGTGGTATATTTTCTATACAAAAATAGTTAAGGTCTTCAAGGCACCTTATAGCCTGAGTTTTTCCTGCTCCTGACAGTCCTGTAACTATTACAAATCTCATTACTTCTTTCTCCTTATAATATTATATTTTTAATTCTGTCATAAGGTATACCTGCACTTTGTGCTATTTTTATACCTCTTTCTACTCTTCCTACATTTTCTGAAATATGTGCATCACTATTTATTATAAAATCAGCACCTTTTTTAAGTGCTATTTTTGCATTTTCAACATTTAAATGTCCATGACCTGCATTTATTTCAAGAAGTGTTCCTCTAAGCTTTGCAGCTTCTGCAATAGGTCCAATATTTATATCTGTTTTATCTCCTGGATGAGTTAGTATATCTATGTTATATCTATTTATAGCATTAATAACTGCTTTTGTAACATTATTTTTATTATAATTTTTTAACCCTTTAAATACTTTTCCTACTCTTGTTGAAATAAATAATGAGCTATTATCTTTTATAGTTTTTCCTAAAGCTCCATAATGAAACCCTACTAATAACTTATCAAGTAGTTTCATTTGCTCATCTGTTACATCTATATCACCATTTAAGCTTATAATATTTGCTTCAATACCAAGCATTATTTTTATATCTTTATACTTTTTTTGAAGATCATCTATTTCTTTTCTCATTATAGGTAGGTTACTTTCTTTAACACCAAATAAAAAATGTCCTGGTCCATGATCTGATATTACAATTTCTTTTAATCCTTTTTTAATAGCTTCTTTTACGTTATCTTCTATAGTACCTTTCCCATGACTATAAATAGTATGAGTATGGTAATCTCCTAATATCTTCATGTGATTTCCTCCATGTTTTCTTATGGTTTCTAGATACATTATACATTATAAGTACTCTAAAGTTTATAAAAAATTAAAGATATAAGGACTTCCTTATATCTTTTGCACTTCATCTTCCCCTATGATTTTAACCTCTGTTTCAAGGTTTACACCATAGTTCTCAAAAACAATTTCCTGTACTTTTTTAATAAGTGTAATTACATCATTAGCAGTTGCATTATTATAGTTTATAACAAATCCTGCATGTTTTTCTGAAATCATAGCTCCACCTACTGTAAAGCCTTTAAGATTTGAATCTTCTATAAGCTTACCTGCAAAATGTCCTTCTGGTCTTTTAAAAGTACTTCCTGCACTTGGATAATTAAGTGGCTGTTTATCTCTTCTTCTTCCATTTAAATCATCCATTAAAGCTTTTATATCATCTTTATTGCCTTCTTTTAGTGAAAATGTAGCTTCTAAAACTATATATCCCATTTCGTATATTACACTATTTCTATAAGAAAGATTTAACTCTTCCTTAGATAAGGTTAATATTTCTCCATTTTGATCAAGCACAGTTGCACTTTCTATAATGTCTTTTATTTCTCCACCATATGCTCCTGCATTCATTGTAACAGCTCCACCTACTGTACCTGGAATTCCTGATGCAAACTCCATACCTGAAAGACTATTTTTAAGAGCAACATTAGCTGCCGCAGCTAGTGTTGAACCTGCTTCTACAGTTAATTTATTTTCATTAAGTGATATTTGTTTTAAAGAAGTAAATTGTATAATAACTCCATTATAACCACCATCTTTTACTATTAAGTTTGAGCCATTTCCTAAAATAAAAAATGGTATATTAAACTCTTTACAAAGCTCAATTGTAGTTACAACTTCTTCTTTTTTATTAGGCATTACAAGTGCTAAACAAGGTCCCCCTAATTTAAAAGAAGTGTGATTTTTTAGTGGTTCATCATATTTTATTATACTTTTATCTATATATTTTTCTAGTTTTACCTTAAACTCGTTTATGTTCATATATCCCTCTCCCTATTATTACTTAGAGTAACACATAGAAAATTACAATCATAATATTATAAAATGCTATTAATACATACTTTGACACTATCTTTTCTATATATTTAAATTATACTTTTAATTACGGATACAATCAATTATATCAAAACTCCTATACATAATAAAGAATATATAACATAAATCTAATTATTAAAATAATTCACTATATTTTCAGCAACAGATCTATTCATACCTTTTACTTTTAAAATTTCTTCTATACTAGCTTTTTTAATAGAATCTATATCTTTAAAATATGATAAAAGATCTTTTTTTCTCTTTTCTCCAACTCCACTTATATTATCAAGATCTGATGCAACAAGAGATTTACTTCTTAAGCTTCTATGATAGGTTATAGCAACTCTATGGGTTTCATCTTGTATACGAGTTATAAGTTTAAAGGCATTTGAGTCTTTAAGTATATCTATTTCCTCTCCTTCAAAAATAAGCCCTCTTGTTCTATGCTTTGAATCTTTAACCATTCCACAAACAGGTATGTTAAGTCCTAGATTTTTTAAAACATCAAGTGCAATATTTACTTGACCAAGTCCTCCATCCATTAAAATAAGATCTGGGAACTTTGAAAATCTTCCTTTAGTATTATCTTCTTGTCTTTCATTAATACCTCTTTCAAATCTTCTAGTTAAAATTTCTCTCATACTGCCATAATCGTCAGACCCTATAATAGTTTTTATTTTAAATCTTCTATAGTCTTTAGGTAAAGACTTCCCGTTTTCAAATACAACCATAGAACCTACAGGATCTGTTCCTTGAATATTTGAAATATCATAGCTTTCTATTCTATATGGTATATTTTCTAAAGATAAAATCATTTGAATTTCTTCTATAGCACCTATTGTACTTTGCTTTTCCTTTAGCATTTTGTATTTTATTTGATCTAAATAAGCATCTGCATTTTTTCTAGCCATTTCCAGTATACTACTTTTATCTCCACGTTTAGGAACCTTTATTTTTACTTTACTACCTTTTTTACCTGATAAGTATGATTCTATAATATTTATTTCTTCTATTTCATTTTGAAGTATAACTTCTTTTGGAACATACTCTCTTTCAGAATAAAATTGTGTTATAAAGCTATATATTAAGTTACTATCTTCCTCAACCTCTTCAAAATAAAAGTTTTCTCTACCTAGAAGCTTTCCTCCTCTAACAAAGAAAATTTCAATACAAGCATTATTATCTTTTTTAGAAAATGCTATAACATCTTCATCATCAAGTGTTGATGATATTATCTTTTGTTTTTCTCTTATTTTTTTAATAGCAAAAATTTCATCACGAATTTCCATAGCTTTTTCAAAGTCTAACTCACAAGATGCTTCATTCATTTGCTTTTCTAAACTATTTAAAATAAAATTATCTTTTCCTAACAAAAATTCTATTACATTTTTTACAATGCCTTCATACTCTTCTTTACTAACCTTTCCTGTGCAAGGGGCTAAGCATCTTCCTATATGAAAATTTAAACAAGGCCTTGAAACCTCTACTCCATAGGCTACTGCTTTTCTACATGTTCTAAGTTTAAAATGCTTTTCTATAATAGCTAAGGTTTCTTTAACTGCTGATATATCTGTATATGGACCAAAATATTTACATCCATCTTTAATATATTTTCTAGTCATAATTACCCTTGGATATTCTTCATTTATAGTTACCTTTATATAAGGATAGTGTTTGTCATCTTTTAATAAAATATTATATCTAGGTTTATGTTTTTTAATTAAATTACACTCTAAAATAAGTGCTTCAAGCTCTGAATCTGTTAATATATATTCAAATTCAGTAATGTTTTTTACCATAGCTATAACTTTAGGTGAGTGATTTTTATTTGATCTAAAATATTGTGTTACCCTGTTTTTTAAAGATACTGCTTTTCCTATATAAATAATCTCCCCATTTATATTTTTCATAATATAAACTCCAGGGCTTTTAGGAAGATTTTTTAATGCTTCATCTATATTAAACATAATCCACCTCAATTAGTTCATGTTTATTACCATCATAGGTATTTTAAAAGTTAAATATATAATTATTATGTATATTAATATACCTTCTACAAAATTTCCAGTTGCAGATCCTACCTTAAATGTAAAAGGCATTTTCACTTTCTTTTTTCCAAATGGATAAAAAAGTGGAATTCCCCTATTTGTAAACATATCACATATAAGATGACTTCCGTAACCTGACATAAAAGATATTATAACTCTTTGTCTCTCTAATGGGTCTAAAATCTCACTTCCATAGCCTACTATATAAACAAATATAATAAAACCAATAAGCGAGTGAGTTATTCCTTGTCTATGTGATGATAATCCAATCATCATTACCATAAAGCCTAATGCATAAACATATGAGTGTCCAAAATACAAATAATTAAGTCCTATTATAATTATTCCTAAACTCATATAAATTGATACTTTAACAGATTTATTTCTAACAGGTAATATATATTTATTAAAAATCCCTTTAGGATGATCTGAATCTGGTAACAATGAGGAAAGTATACACACTAATATAGATAAAGGGGTAATCCCTAATGCTTGCTTATCTAAAATAACCACAGCTGTCAATAGCCCTACACCAACGTGGGTTTTTCCTGTCATTTTTCTATCTCCTTTAAAATACTAAAAATAATTATTTATTAGGAATAGTTTATCATAATCTATAGTAATAGAAAACAAAGGTTCTAATTTATTTAAAAAAGTGTATAGCCAAAATAAAGGCCATACACTTTTTTCTAATTATATTTTGCTATTAAAAACATTATTTTCATATCCATGCTTAAAAACTTTTCTTCATATTCTGTTACAATATTTTCTTTAAAATCACTTGCATGTAAATCATGTGTTACATATTCTAGTGTAAATCCATTTTCCCTAAAGTAGTCTAAAGAATCTTCAAATAATCCTTCATTATCAGTTTTCATCCATATTTCTGATCCTTTTTTTAGAAACTTTTTATATTTTTCTAGAAACTTTGGATGTGAAAGTCTTCTTTTATTATGTCTTGCTTTAGGCCAAGGCGTTGAAAAGTTAAGATGTATTCTATCTATTTCATCTTTTTCAAAAACCTCGTCTATAAAGCTTATATCCATAGGAATAAGTCTAACATGTATATTATCCCTTGAAACATTATTATCATCAAATTCCTTTTCTACACTTCTTTTAGCACGAACTAAAACCTCATCTTTAAGGTCTACTCCAATATAATTAACATTTAAATTTTTAACCGCACTTTGTGAAATAAATCTTCCTCTTCCACAGCCAAGTTCTAAATATATAGGATTATTATTTTTAAACTCTTCTCTCCATTTTCCTCTATATTCTCTTCCATCTGTTATAACAAAGTTTGTTTCTTCAAGCTCTGGTCTTGCCCACCATTTTTTTCTAAGTCTCATTTTGTTCTCCTTTTATACCATTTGTTTTTCACTACCATCTAGTTTCATCTTATATAATCTATAAGGATATCCATAAGCAGAATTTGCAAAATACATATACTCTCCTGCTATATTTATATTTTCTGGAATATCATCACTTATTTTCTCTAATACCTTATTATTAAT
The DNA here is from genome assembly GCA_023389275.1 of Bacillota bacterium. Taxonomy (GTDB): domain Bacteria; phylum Bacillota; class Clostridia; order Clostridiales; family Caloramatoraceae; genus Clostridium_AB. Next base: position 16,117 of record JAEWEN010000105.1, on the reverse strand, counting down.
ATTTATTTTATATATTTTTCCCTCATCTTCTAAATTTCCAAAGTAAATATTATCTTTATCTATTGAAAATGTTGAAACAGACTTTTCTATAACACTTTCAATATTATTTGATTCTATATTAAATCTTGATAATTTATGGTTATATTCTTCTAATATATAATATATATAATTATTATCTAAGATTATATTGTTTGTTAAAACATCTATAACCATTGCATCTTTTTCACCATTTATATCTACTTTATGTATATTTCCTGATCCATACCAGTCTAAGTCATCTGTACAGTTAATATAATAAATATATCCATTATAAAGATTAATTTTATCACATATATTTGAACATATTTTTTTATTTTCCTTAGTGTTTAAATCATATCTATATATACTATATTTATCAAATGTATTTATATAAAATATATACTCATTTGTAACTATTATGTTATCAACGTCTCCATCTAATATAGTTTCACTATTTTCTCCATTTATATCTATTTTCTTTAAAGATCCAGTTAAAGTTGTATAATATATTGTATCATTAATAATATTTATTCCTTTTACTTTATCCTCAGTTATTTGAGCATACATTTTTCCACATTGCTTATAAAGGTCTTCTCCTCTATATATATTTACAAAATATATATCTCCTTTATATAAAGCTGCAAGTCCATTATTTGATATATTAGATAAAGTATTGCCAATCACCTTATACTCCCCCTTTTATTCTACTAAGCTTATTTTAAAGTAAATGCTTCTATAAAATCAACAGATAAAAAGACTATCTTACTTTTAATCTTAGAAAGATAGTCTTTTTTTATTATTTTAAATATGATTCTAATACTTCTTTAGCAGCTTGCGCAGCTTTTACTCCTCCAACGCCTCCATTTTCAATAATAACAGCAATTGCTATTTTAGGATTATTCGCTGGAGCAAAACCTATAAACCATGAATGTGTCATTTCTTTACCATTTTTATCATTTTGCTGAGCACTTCCTGTTTTACCTGCAACAGTAACTCCCTTAACACTTGCTTTTTTACCTGTTCCACTTTTAACAACATCAGTCATATGTTTTGTAAGCTTATTTGCAATACTACTATCCATAACCTCTGATAAAACCTTAGGCTCTGGTGTATCTATTGTTTTTCCATATCTATCTTTTATTTCTTTAACAACATAAGGTGTCATAAGCTTACCGTTGTTTGCAACAGCAGATGCAACCATTGCCATTTGTATAGGACTTGATGAAACTTGATTTTGTCCTATAGAATCTTGAGCTATAGCTGCTTTGTCTTTTTTATTTTTTACATTTATTTTACCTGTTTTCATAGGTATAGAATATCTTCCCATATCCTTTGGGATTTCCTTATTAAACATAAACTTTTCAGCAGTTGCTAAAAGCTTATCATATCCTAATTTCATACCAAGTGTTCCAAAATAATGGTTACATGATTTTTCTATTGCTTCTCCAATTTCTATATCTCCATGAGATGTTCCACCATAATCTTTTAATGTGTAGTTGTAAATTTTAAGACCACCATTACAATTATCATGGAAACTTTCTATATTAGACATATTTTCATATCCAGCAGTTGCTGTAACTATTTTAAAAACAGACCCTGGAAGATAAGAACCATGTGTTGCTCTATTTATAAGAGGAGTATTTTCATTGTCCTTATTATAGTCTTTAAACTTTTTATCAATGTTTTCAGGATCAAATGTTGGTGTAGATACCATAGATATTACTTGACCTGTTTTAGGGTCCATAGCAACTATAGCACCTTTCTCGTCACCTAATGCCTTTAAAGCAGCTTTTTGCACATTAGAGTCAAGAGTTAATACTACATCACTACCTCTTTTCTCCTCTTTTTTCATACTTTCTTTAAGGGTTCTAAATATACTTCCAAAAACATCGTGTCCAGTAGATTTTCCTTGAAGAACATCATTAAAACTACTTTCTATTCCTGTTTTCCCATAAACATAGCTATTATAGCCTATAACATGTGAAAATAGCGGTCCTTGTTCATATATTCTTTTTTGATTTCCATTTGGTAGTCTTTCGCTTTTAGCTATTACCTTACCATTAGAATCAAGTATAGAACCTCTTAAAACCTCATTTTCTTCTGCTCTTATTCTTTTATTACTAGGATCATCTAATATTTTGTCTCCTACATATAAATTAAAATATGTAAGATATACAATTATACTAAAAAAACAAACAGTAAAAAAAACAACTAAAGATTTTATATTTTTGGTAAGATTCTTATTATCTTTATCATCTCTATTATCTCTCATCTTCTATATCCCTTCCCATATGAGAAATCTTTTGAAGTACTCCAAGTGCTGCAAATGTAATAAGCATAGAAGTTCCTCCATAACTTATTAAAGGTAATGTAATTCCTGTTAAAGGTATCATTTTTGTAACTCCACCTATAATTACAAATACCTGGAAGGCTATCATACTTGTTATACCTACTGCAACAAGTCTTGCATAACCATCTTTTGCATAAAGTGCTACTCTAAGTCCTCTATAAACTAATATTAAGTATAATAAAATTAATGCAAGAGCTCCTATTATACCCATTTCCTCACAAATAGCTGAAAATATAAAGTCTGATTCTGCAACTGGTATAAACTCTGGATGTCCAAGACCAAGTCCTGTACCAAATAAACCTCCTGTTCCTATTGCAAACATAGACTGTACTATTTGGTATCCTGCTCCTGTTTTATCTGTCCAAGGATCTATCCATATATCTATTCTTTTTTTAACGTGTCCAAATATAAAGTAACTTAATGTACCTCCAACTGCAAAAAATCCTAGTGCTCCACCTATGTATTTTAAATTAGATGTGCCAATATAAAGTACAGTTATAAACATACCAAAGAATATTAATACCCCTCCAAGGTCTTTTTCTAAAACTAATATTCCAAGACCTATAAAAACTGGTATAGCAAATTTTAATATGTCTTTTTTATCTTTTATCTTATAAATATTTGCAAGGTACATTATCATAAAAAGTTTAGCAATTTCAGATGGCTGAAATCCTATTCCTCCTATTGTTACCCAGTTCCTTGATCCATTTTTTTCTTTACCTATTACAAGTGGTAATACTAAAAAAATAATCGCTCCTATAATAAACCACTTATCATATTTTTCAAATTTTTTAATATCAGGCATAGCAAGAACTATTATTATGTAAGCAACAATTCCTAAAAACATCCATGAAAGCTGTTTTATAGCAGTTGCTGGATCTAATCTATAAAGCATTACAAGTCCAAACTGTGCTAAAAAAGCTGGGACTATTAAAAGAAACTTATCTCCTTTTGGATAAAACCTTTTTATTACAAAATAAGCAATAACCATTAAAGAACAGGATATTGCTCCAACTATTAAGGCTTTACTATCAAATGCTCCCTTTGATATTGAAATTATAAAAAACATTAGCATTGTAACTACAACAATGCTTGCCATAACCGACTTTTCGCTTTTTACCATAAAATTACCTCTATCCTATAACTTTAAATATTACTCTTCCTATTTCAATAAAATCTCCAACATAAATTTCTTGAAAATCTCCTACACTATCTCCATTTCTTCTTGTACCATTTGTACTTCCTAGATCTTTTATAAATATTCTGCCGTCTTTCATTACTATTTTCGCATGATGTGAAGATACAAAAGGATCCTCTATACATATAGTATTAACATCTTTTCTTCCTATTGTTATTGTAGAATGTATAGGAAAAACACTACCTTTTGTAATTCCTATGTTTTCAGGTGCATCTTCCACTTCAAGTGCATAATTTATTTTAGGCTTTTTTTTCGCTTTAGGTTTTGTTCCTTTTATATCCATATACATAATTTTTATTATTTTAAATAAAACCATATATATAAGTGCGAGTACTAGAAATCTTAGAACTAATGAAAATTGCTCCATAAAACCACCCTTCTTTTTTCCTAAACTTTATCATCATATATTATATCATAAAATCTTATTTTATAAATTACTGCTTTGTTACACTAATATAAAGTATATCCATTTCATAGTAGTTTTAAAATACTAATATTAATATATGATTTTGCATTATTCAAAATCATCTTTTTTATCTCAATTCCCTAAATATTTATACTTTTTATATGTAAACATTTCCTTTATAACGTAATTTTAAAGAACCCTATTGTAATTATTACATTATTATGATAACATATTTTTGTTTACATAAACATCTAAAAGGAGTGATATATAGCATGGAAAAAACACTAGTACTTATTAAACCAGACGCTGTAGAAAGAAATTACGTTGGAAAAATTCTTGGACTATATGAAGAAAAAGGTCTTAAAATAGTTGAGCTTAAAATGTTAACAGCTACTGAAGAGTTAGCTAAAAAACACTATGCTGAGCATGTTGAAAAACCATTCTTCCCAGAATTACTTTCTTACATAACAAGAAGTCCATTAGTTGCTTTAATCCTTGAAGGAGACAATGCAATTGCTAAGGTACGTGAAATCAACGGATCAACTGATCCAAAAGAAGCTGCTGAAGGTACAGTTAGAAACCTTTACGCTGTTTCTAAATCAGAAAACTCAGTTCACGCTTCAGACAGCGTTGAAAGTGCTGAAAGAGAAATGACTATTTGGTTCTAGATATAACAAAGAGTATTCACAAAATGTGGATACTCTTTTAATATTTTATATTAAATTAAGGAAAGGACCAGTTATCTGATCCTTTCTATTTAAAACTAAAGTATTTCTTTTTTAATTCCTTTTTGAAGAATATTATCGTAATCTATAAATTCAAATATATCTTCTTCAAATAAATCACTATATAGTTTAAATTCTTCAAGGCTAATGTCTTCAATAGCACAATTTTTCTTTTCACAATGAAGAACTATTTGTCCTGAAACCTTATGTGCATCTCTAAAAGGCATACCTTTATTTACAAGATAATCTGCAACCTCTGTAGCGTTTAAAAATCCTGCTTTAACAGCTTTTCTCATATTATCTTTATTTACCTTCATTGTAGATATTACTCCACACATTATTTCAAGTGATGCAGAAACAGTATCTAGCGCATCGAAAAACTGTTCTTTATCTTCTTGCATATCCTTATTATAAGCAAGAGGAATTCCCTTCATAGTAGTAAGCATAGCCATTAGTGCTCCATATACTCTTCCTGTTTTACCTCTAACAAGTTCTGCTGCATCTGGATTTTTCTTTTGAGGCATGATACTACTTCCTGTTGAAAACTCATCATCCATAGTAACAAATTTAAACTCTTGGCTACTCCAAAGAATTAACTCTTCCGAAAGTCTACTTAAATGCATCATTATTATAGAGAAAGTACTTAAAAGCTCTATTACAAAATCTCTATCTGAAACTCCATCCATAAAGTTATCAACTGGCTTTTTAAATGAAAGCTCACTAGCAGTTAATTCTCTTTGTATATTATAAGTAGTTCCTGCTAATGCTCCACACCCTAAGGGACTTTCATTTAATATATCTACAGCATTTAAAAGACGTTTTTTATCACGCTCTAACATACTATAATAAGCCATCATGTGGAATTTAAAAGTTATAACCTGTGCTCTTTGAAGATGGGTATATCCTGGCATTATATAATTATTTTCTTCACCTTTATTTTTAACTACATTTTGCAGACTTTCAACAAGCTCTACTACCTTAAGAGCTGCATTTCTTGCAAACATTTTAAGGTCTACTGCAACTTGATCATTTCTACTTCTTCCTGTATGAAGCTTTTTGCCAGTATCACCTATTCTATTTATAAGGTTTGCTTCAATGAAGGTATGAATATCCTCATATGAATCATCTATTACAAGATTACCACTTTCTATATCTTCTAATATAGATGATAGCCCTTTTAATATTTCTTCTTTTTCAGCTTCTTTTAATATTCCTGATTTAGATAGCATATTAACATGAGCCTTACTTCCTGTAACATCTTCCTTATAAAGTCTTTTATCAAATCTAATAGAGCTATTAAAATCCTCCATTATTTTGTTTTCTTTTTTTTCAAATCTTCCTCCCCACAGTTTCACCTAAAATCCACATCCTTTTGTTTATTTATTCTTCATATCTTTTAAAGCTTTAATCTTAACTGGTAATCCAAATAGGTTTATAAATCCTTCAGCATCTTTATGATCGTATAAATCACTTGCTCCAAATGATGATATTTCCTCATCATATAATGCATTAGGTGACTCTATTCCTGCAATCATTAAGTTACCTTTGTATACTTTTAATCTTACTTTACCTGTAACAACCTCTTGAGTATTATCTATAAATGCATCAAGAGCTTCTTTTAATGGTGTAAACCATTGTCCGTTGTATACAAGCTCTGCGTACTTGTCTGCAACTTGTCTTTTAAATCCAAATGTTTGTTTATCAAGAGTAAGTCTTTCAAGTTCTTCATGTGCTGTTAAAAGTATTGTTCCTGCTGGTGTTTCATATATACCTCTTGATTTCATACCAACAAGTCTATTTTCTAATATATCTATAATACCAATTCCGTTTTCTCCACCTATTTTGTTAAGTTCTTTAACTAAATCAACTGGTGAATATACTTTGTCGTTAAGTTTTACTGGTATTCCTTTTTCAAACTCTATTGTAACGTATGACACTTCATCTTTAGCCATTTCAGGTGCAACACCCATTTGATACATTTCAGTTTTATGCTCATTTTTAAGATCTTCAATGTCTCCACCTTCGTGACTTAAATGCCATAGGTTTTTGTCTCTTGAGTATATTTTTTCTTTAGTTACTGCAACTTCAATTCCTTTAGAATTTGCGTAATCAATAGCATCTTCTCTTGATTTAATATCCCAAATTCTCCATGGTGCTATTATTTGTATAGTTGGGTCTATTGATGCAATTCCCACCTCAAAACGTACTTGGTCATTTCCTTTTCCAGTACAACCGTGACAAATATATTTAGCTCCTTCTTTATGAGCTATTTCAACTAATTTTTTAGCAATTAAAGGTCTTGCATATGCTGTTCCCATTGCGTATTTTCCTTCATAAAGAGCTCCTGATTTAATTGCATAATAAAGGTAATCAGTTACAAACTCTTCTTGAACATTTTCACAGTATGCTTTAACAGCACCTGACTCTATTGCTTTCTTTTCAACTTCAACCATGTCATCTCCTTGGCCTACATCTACACATACAGCAATAATATCTGCATTGTAGTTTTCCTTAAGCCATGGAATAGTAATTGATGTATCTAATCCCCCTGAATATGCTAAAACAACTTTATCCTTCATAGTTTTTCCCCCTAATTCAATATATATAAACTTTTCTTAATAATTCAATAAAACCATAAGCTAATTATACAGCCTATTTTATAATTATTCAATACTTTTTATGAAAATTTTAGAATTTATTTTATATTTTTCTTGTTAAATTATTCTTTCTAACCTATTTTATCCTTTATTTTAAAGGTTTTATATAAATTAAGGAACAAACTTAGAAAAAATACCATTTTTAACAATATGTTATACATAATAAAACTTTATGCACTTTTTATGCATAAAGTTTTACCTAACTTATTTTTGGTAAAATTATAAAACAAATCAATTGAATATTTATTAACTATTATGTATAATAAATTATAAAGATATTTAAATATATTTCAAGAGCTTTCCATAAATTAAAAAATACTATTTATACTTAAAACAATACAAAATATTTTATTCGCAGTAATTCACGAAAAAATTTCATGCTATTTATAGGGAGGATAATTTTATGTTAAATTCAATATCAACTGTAAACCTTAAAGGTAAAATTGCATTTATATGCGATAGGGAGAATTTTAAAAACGCTGAATCTTTTTATAAAGATGAGGTAAACTTAGATGTGTACATAACAAGTGAAATTGGTACAAGCTTAATAGAAAATTTTGCTAAAAATAATATAAATAAAAAAGAAGTTAAAGAATGTTTAGATAATTTATTTTCACCACTACCTTATAACGCTGTAGTAGTAGATAAAGAGTATGAAAACATTATAAAAAAGTGTAAATCATTAGCTACACCTATTTTCACAATATAAGAATAAAAGAGTATAAGAATTCTTATACTCTTTTATTCTTCTTCTAAACTATATACTTCTCCACTGCCATTAAGTTTTAATGCAGCTCCAGCTAAAGCACCTATAATTCCATCTCCACTACCTGAAACTTCTTTAAGATAAATCCCACTTTTTAAAGCAAGCATTGAAGCATCTTTTTTGTTTATAATTTCTTTTTCAGCTTTAAGTCCAAAATCTATTATTTCTTCTTTATTAAACACCTTATCCATCATAATTACACATATACCTGGATTTGAATCAGATGACATATTTTCTTTTATAATATCTTTAGCATCATTTATAACTTCCATATATTCTTCTTCTTTTACATTAGCTTCTATACAAATTGATTCATTATTATATGTATAATTTATACCTTTTTCTTTTAAAAGTTTATGCTTTGTAACTTCTAAAGTTTCTCCATATTTGTTATACATAATATTTTTAACAATATATCTAGCTATTTTACCTGTATTTTCTTTCTTTAGTATATCATCTGTATCATCTATGCAAAGTAATATTTTCAATTTCATCCCCTCCTTTTTATATAATATCATAAAAAATAAGCCTTGTAGATTATCTCTACAAGGCTTATTAAATTTTTATAGTCCTAAGTAATGCTCCATAGTATTGTATGTCATTTCTTCATTTGAAGCATCTATTGCTTTTATAAATGCCTTTGCTGTATCTATAGATGTAAATACTGGAACTTTAAATTCTGCTGCTTTTCTTCTTATTTTAAATCCTTCATTTGCGTTATTATTTCCTTGAGTTGGAGTGTTTATAATAACATGGATATCTCCTGAAGATATACTTTTCATAAATCCTGTAAAGTCTACAACCTTACTTTCTATACCATTTTCTTTAAGTACATTTCCTGTACCCTCTGAAGATATAACGTTAAATCCTTTATTTACATAGTCTTTAACAACATCTATTCCTTCTGCTTTATCAACATCTCTTAATGATACATAAACTGTTCCACCTTGAGGCACCTTTATTCCTGAACCTACAAATCCTTTTAGCAGTGCCATGTCAAGGTTTTGATCTACTCCAAGAACTTCTCCAGTTGATTTCATTTCAGGTCCTAAGAAAGTATCAACATCTGAAAGTTTTTCAGTAGAGAATACTGGAACTTTAACTGCATAGAAGTTTTTATATGGTACAGTACCTGTTCCATATTTTGAGTCTGCTAGTTTTTTACCAAGCATTGCTTCAACTGCAAGTTTTACCATAGGAACTCCAGTTACCTTACTTAGTATAGGAACTGTTCTTGAAGCTCTTGGGTTAACTTCTATTACATAAATGTTTTCTCCATCATATGCATATTGTATATTTACAAGACCAACTATATTTAATCCTTTAGCTATTTTTGTAGTTGATTCAACTAGTTTATCAATAACTTCTTTAGATAGTGTTACTGGAGGATATACTGTTATACTGTCTCCTGAGTGGATACCTGTTCTTTCAATATGCTCCATTATTCCAGGGATTAATATATTCTCTCCATCACTAATAGCATCTACTTCTATTTCTGTTCCTTGAATATACTTATCTACTATAAGTTCATGGTCTTTAAGTATGTTTCTTATTTCACTTAGGTAACCATCTAAATCTTTTTTACTATGAATAACTCTCATTGCACGTCCACCTATAACGTATGATGGTCTAACAACTACTGGATATCCAAGCTGATTTGCAACTTCTTCTACCTTATCAGCATCTTGTACAGCTACTCCTTTTGGAACTGCTATATCAATTTCTTCAAGGAAGTTTCTAAATCTATCTCTATCCTCTGCTTTATCTATGGAATCAACTGATGTTCCAAGTATATTAACTCCAGCTTCCTCTAATTTATTTGCAAGGTTAATTGATGTTTGTCCTCCAAACTGAACTATAACACCTTCTGGTTTTTCTTTTCTAACTATATTTAAAACTTCATCTATAAATAATGTTTCAAAGTATAGTTTATCTGCTGTATCAAAGTCTGTACTTACTGTTTCTGGGTTATTGTTAATTATAATTGATTCATATCCAGCATCTTTTATAGCCCATACCCCATGTACGCAGCAGTAGTCAAACTCTATACCTTGACCTATTTTAATAGGACCTGATCCTATAACTATTATTTTCTTTTTATCAGTTATAATGTTTTCATCTTCTTGTTCGTAACATGAGTAGTAATATGGAGTTTGTGCTTCAAATTCATTTGCACATGTATCAACCATTTTGTAAACTGGATAAATATTATTTTTATCACGAATTTCCTTTAACTCGTTTTTACTAACTCCTGTTAAGTTAACTATAGCATCATCTGAGAATCCCATTTTTTCAGCTTCAGCTATTAAATCTTTATCTGTTTTATTTTCTTCTAATTTATTTTCAACATCTACAATATTTTTAATTCCATTTAAGAACCATCTATCTATTTTTGTTATTTCAAATATTTCCTCTATACTAATTCCAAGTCTTAAACCATGTGCTATAGCAAATATTCTCTCATCATCACAAAGCTTAATTTTTTCAATTATTTCTTCTTTATTTAGCCCTATAAGTGAAGGCTTTTTAAGACCTGTAAAGTTTACATCTAAACATGAAACTGATTTTAAAAGCGCTGATTCAAATGTTCTGTCTATAGACATAACCTCGCCAGTTGCCTTCATTTGAGTTCCTAGAGTTCTTTTTGCATATGCAAACTTTTCAAATGGCCACTTTGGAATTTTAAGAACTATATAGTCAATTGTTGGTTCAAAATAAGCACTTGATGTTTTTGTTACATAATTTTTAAGCTCATCTAAGCTGTATCCTATAGCTATTTTTGAAGCTATTTTTGCAATTGGATATCCTGTTGCTTTTGAAGCTAGTGCACTTGAACGGCTAACCCTTGGGTTAACTTCTATTACTATATATTTGTGGCTATTAGGATCTAGTGCAAACTGAACATTACATCCACCTTGTACATTTAAAGCTCTTACTATTTTTATAGCAGAGTTTCTAAGCATTTGATTTTCCATTTTAGTTAGAGTTTGACATGGTGCTATAACAATACTATCTCCTGTATGTACTCCAACAGGGTCAATATTTTCCATGTTACAAACAACCATACAGTTGTCTTTACCGTCTCTAATTATTTCATATTCAATTTCTTTCCATCCTGCAACACTTTGCTCAATTAAAACTTGGTGTATAGGGCTTAAAGCAAGACCTCTTTCACAAATCTCTTCAAACTCTTCCATAGTTTCAGCTATTCCTCCACCTGTTCCTCCAAGTGTGTAAGCTGGTCTTATTATAAGTGGAAGTCCACATTTTTCTCCAAAAGCTAAACAATCTTCTAATGTGTTTGCTATTGTACTTTCTGGAATAGGCTCACCAATTTCTATCATAAGATCTTTAAAAGCTTCTCTATCCTCAGCTTTTTTAATAGTTTCACTATCTACTCCTAAAAGTTCAACTCCGTACTTATCTAATATACCTTCCTCTTTAAGTTTCATAGCTAGATTAAGAGCTGTTTGTCCACCGAATCCTGCACAAACTCCCTCTGGCTTTTCAATTGATATTATTTTTTCAACTGACTCTACATTTAAAGGCTCAATATATACCTTATCTGCTATGTTTTCATCTGTCATTATAGTTGCAGGGTTTGAGTTTACAAGAACTATTTCAATTCCCTCTTCTTTAAGTGACTTACAAGCCTGAGTTCCTGAGTAGTCAAACTCGGCAGCTTGTCCTATTATTATTGGTCCTGAACCTAATATCATTAATTTTTTATAATTCTTTTTCATAAAGCTTAAACCTCCACACTCATAAATTTTATAAATTTGTTTAGTAGATAGTCTGTATCTGATGGTCCTGGTTCTCCTTCAGGAATAAACTGTACTGAAAACACTGGTTTTGTACTATGTGCTACTCCCTCTATAGTTCCATCATTTAAGTTAGTATGTGTTATTTTAAGCTCTGTATTTTTAACACTTTCCTCATCTATTGCATAAGCATGTGATTGTGCAGTTATAAAACATTTTCCCTCAGCGCTGTCACAAACACCATGATTACTTCCTCTATGTCCATATTTAAGTTTGTATGTTTTAGCTCCCTGTGAAATAGCTATTATTTCATGTCCAAGGCTTACTCCAAATACCGGTTTATTCTCACTTATAACTTTTTTAATAATATCTATTACTTCTACTGCATCTTCTGGGTTTCCAGGTCCATCTGTTAGGAAAACCCCATCTGGATTTATTGCCATGATTTCTTCAAAGCTTGCTCCATAAGGGAAAACAGTTATTTTACATCCCTTTTGATTTAAAGCTTTTAAAACACTTCCCTTTGTTCCAAGGTCAATAGCTGCTATATGAGGACCATTTCCCTCTACAGTATAAACTTTATCTGTTCCAACTTTTTTCATTAGTCCTTTTTCCTGATTAAACTCTTCCATAAGCTTCATTGCTTCTTCTTTTGTTATGTCTTCAGTTGTAATAACGCATTTTTGTGTTCCGTTTTCTCTTATTCTTCTAGTGATGCTTCTTGTATCAACATCTCCTACAACTACAACATTATTATCTGAAAGCATTTTATTTAGTTCTTCTATTCCCATGAAATTTGAAGGAACCTTACATATTGCTTTTACAATTAACCCTTTTACGTAAACTTCCTTTGACTCGTTAAATTCTGAATTTACTCCATAGTTTCCTATTAAAGGATATGTCATTGTAATTATTTGACCAGCAGATGATGGATCTGTAATTATTTCTTGATATCCTGCCATTGATGTATTAAAAACAATTTCTCCAACGCTTGTTCCTTTATGCCCAAGCCCTTGTCCATTAAAAACACTACCATCTTGTAGATATATAGTACCCTTCATTATTATCACCTCTTAAAATTAAATGTATTTTTATCCAATGCTTCATTATTTTATAAATAATTATACATTACTACTTATAACTATACAAGAGACGATTTTAAACATTTTTACATTTTTCACGGAAAAATCCTCCTTTGCTAGTTTTAAACTAGTACCTAGCAAAAAAACCTCTTTGTCTACTGACAAAGAGGCAACACTCTATATTTATATCAGGAAATAGACACACTATTCCCTATAACACAGATATAAAACTTTGTCAGCCTCTCTGGACTGAATTAAAAGCACTAGTTTTAAATTCATTATGGTAATAATACCATATTTAACTATAAAATTCAACAAAATTATTTTTTATTTTAAATTTATTTTTTTATTATTATAAATTATATGTATTTATAATTATTCTATACTTTGCATATTTTTACTTTCTAAGTAGCATATATTTATAAGTTGCTAAAACTTCTCTAAGTGCTCCTTTAATTTCTGCAATAAAATACCTACCTTTTAATACAAAACCTTTATATGTTGCATTTACATTTAACTGCTCTGCTATATTAGAAGCTCTTTTTAAATGATATCCATTAGAAACAACAATTATATTTTTAATTCCTTTTTCGTCTATAAGAGGCTTTGAGTATTTAAAATTTTCATATGTTGATGTTGATTTATCTTCTATTATTAAATACTTTTCATCTATTCCATTACCTATAAAATATCTTCTCATAGCTTCAGCTTCACTAATGTCTTCTCCTGGCCCTTTTCCACCTGATAAAACAATATACTTACCATAGCCTTCACTATATAATTTTATAGCTGTTTTCATTCTCATCTCTAGTGATAAAGATGGTTCTTCTCCTCTTACTCTACACCCTAAAACCATAATAGCATCACTTTTAACTATACCTTTATTAGCAAATGAATATATATCATATAATATATAAACTGAAGTAAATATAAATAAAGCTATAAAAAGCAAAATAATTTTAAAAATCGTTTTCATACCTCCACCTCCAGTTTAAATTATAACAAAATAAGGAGTTTTTTACTTTAAGGAAAAGTAAAAAACTCCTTACTATATTCTAAGCTCTGCTTTTATCTTTAAATAGCATTGCAATTATCATACATACTATACTTGGTATTACCCATGTTAAGCTGTAAGGTGCAAGAGGTATTTTAGATATAAAGTTATCTATTACATAGTTAACAAAATTATTTAATACATCTACTGGTATTTTAGCTGCTTTTAATGCTTCAAATAAACTTACTACAAAAGCTCCAATAACAGCACCTTTATACATATTTTTATTAATAATAAATCTATCAAATACATTCATTATCATAAGTACTGTTGCAATTGGGTAAAGCATAATAAGAACTGGTAATGATATTTTAACTATTCCACTTACCCCTACAATAGACATTACACAGCTAAATCCAGCTATAATTAATACCATTGCTTTATAGCTTATTCTCTCATCTGTTAGCTTGCTAAAATATTGTCCACAAGTTGCAGTTAGTCCTACTGCTGTTGTTAAACAAGCCAATGATACTGCTATAGATAAAATTGACTGTCCTGTTGTTCCAAGTAAGTGTCTAACTATACCTATAGTTAAAGCAGTTTGTCCTATATTTGACTCATATACACTACTAGCAGTAGCCCCTAAATATGTAAGTCCACCATAAATTATAATAAACCCAATTGAAGAAATTATACCTGCTTTTATTGTTAGTTTTACTTGACTTGTTAAATCACTATAACCTTTTTCAACAAAGTAGCTTACAACTATACCTGCAAATACCATTGATGCTAAAGCATCCATTGTATTATATCCTTCAGTAAAACCTTTGCTAAAAGGTCCAGTTACTCCTGTTGAAACAGGATCCCCTATTGGTGTTATTACACCTTTTATTACTATAATAAGTAGTGCGATTAATAAAAATGGTGTTAATATTTTTCCAACCTTATCTATAACTTTAGATGGGTTAATAGTGAAAAATACTACTATACCAAAAAATACTATTGATACTATTGCTACTGTTAAAGTAGATTTACTTGATAGAAAAGGCTCTACTCCCATTTCAAATGTTGTAGCAGCTGTTCTTGGAATAGCAAATAAAGGTCCTATTGAAAGCATAATAGCTATAGCAAACACTTTACTAAATCCTTTACTAACTTTATTTCCTACGTCTTCTAATGATCCCCCTGCTTTAGATGCAGCTATAATTCCAAGTAGTGGTAGCCCTATTCCTGTTAATACAAACCCAAACATTGCAGGAAACCAGCTACTACCTGCTGCTAAACCTAATGTTGGTGGGAATATTAAGTTACCTGCACCAAAGAACATAGCAAATAACGCAAATCCAACAACTATAATGTCTTTAAATGACTTATTCATTATAATTCCCCCTTACTAATATTTTTTTATAAATTCAAAATATTTTTCGTCTAAAAGACTAAAAAATAATATATTTTAGCGATTTATAGTGTTTATTTGTAAATATTTATATATTTTTTATAAATCATGTATATATGTGTCTTTTTGCATATTGTAGATTATAAACATAAAATTATTAAATGTAAACCCTATTATTTTCACTATACTTATACTGTATAGTACAATAACATTTTCTCAACCTTTTTCGTATAATTTTCTCTATTTTTCGTATTTTTATCCTATTATATCACAAAAAGGCTTTATAATGTACAGCATATTTCGCTATATTATGAAACCTTTTCATTTTATTCCTTTTTTAGTTTTATTATACTTTACCCTTTTAAAGTATAATTTTCTATTTTTTTAAATTTTATTCATAAAAATGTCAAAAGAAATCCTTTTCTACTTTTAATTTTTTACATTTATTTTTCATAATAATTTTTACAAAAGTTTTGACAAGTATTTTCCAGTATATGAATTATTATTTTTAGAAACCTCTTCTGGAGTGCCTTTAGCTACTATTTCTCCACCTTTGTCTCCACCTTCAGGTCCAAGGTCGATTATATAATCAGCACATTTTATAACATCTAAATTATGCTCTATAATAACAACAGTATTACCATTTTCAGCAAGCCTTTGTATTATAGATATAAGTCTTTTAACATCTTCAATATGAAGTCCTGTTGTTGGTTCATCTAATATATAAAGTGTTTTTCCTGTACTTCGTTTTGAAAGTTCTGTTG
>JAEWEN010000033.1 GCA_023389275.1 Bacillota bacterium | reverse complement strand
ACAAATTATGTTTTTAAGGAAATACCTTCTTTAGAAGATATATCTGAAATATGTGAAGAAATAAATAAAATGCAAAAAGTTTTATGTAATGTAGGGTAGTATAATTTATACTACCCTGTTTTTTAGTGACATAGATGGAGCAGAGTGGATTTTTTCGATAATAAAAGAAGATATACTAACAGTTACTAAAGAACAAAGTATTTTTGTAACAGGTATGTATGTTAAAGAAAGCGTTAATACAACAAAATCAGTTAAAAAATATGCCTTTGAAAGAGATATTTTACCTACTTGAGATATAACAAGTGCAAGTGCATCATCACCACCAGATGCTCCACCAGCTCTTACTACAAGGCCAACACCGACTCCTACAAACAACCCACCTAAAGTAGCTGCTACTAAAGGATGGCTACTTAAATTTGGTATAACATATCCAAAGTGTTCATGAACAGAATAAAAAAATGAAAAGCCTAAGCTAGCTACAAGTGCATACTTTAAAAATGCTTTTCCAAGATATTTAAAAGCTAAAGCATAGCAAGTAATATCCATTAAAACCCCTGAAATACTAGGAGATATACCAGTCCAGTAATTAAGGAATAATGTCATTCCCAAAACTCCACCTTCAGTAATTTGGCTTTGGTTGTGAATATTAAAAAGTCCAAAACTTAAAATAAAGGCTCCTAAAAGAAGTAGAAAATATCGTTTCATTCCAGTAAAATACTTTTTTTTAATCATATAAGAGTATCCTTTCATTTGCTAATATAATATAGTTTAAATTATATAGATACTATATTGTCAAATGTAAATTTTAGTATAAATGCTTTTAAATTAATTTATGATTAAAATAAAAAGGCTTCATAAATATTATGAAGCCTTTAATTATCTTATGCTGTTGTAGGTGGAACATATACTCTTGTTGAAAGTTCATCATCTAACATGTATAGAGCAGCTGGGTTATCAACTGATCTTTTAACTTTTTTAACAAGAGAACTAAAGTTATTTTCTTCTTCAACTTGTTCATCTACAAACCATCTAAGTAGACTAAGAGTAGCGTGTTCTTTATCTTCTGTTGCAATATCTACTAAATTGTAAATTCTACTAGTTACCATTTGCTCATGAGCATAACCTTTTTCAAATAAATCAACAATATTTTCATAGTTTGCCTCAGGTTTTTCTATTGCCTCAAGCTCTACATTTCCACCTTTTTGGAATATGTATTCATAAAGCTTCATAGCATGTGATAGTTCTTCTTTAGCTTGTACTCTAAAAAAGTTTGCAAATCCTTCAAAGTCATTTGCTTCAGCGTAAGATGCCATAGCTAAATAAGTATAAGAAGAATAAAACTCAAAGTTAACCTGTTCATTAAGACCTTTTAAAAGTTTATCACTAAACATACCTATACCTCCTAAAGTTACATTATTAACTATAATATTACTATTTATTATTAGCTTTTTCAAACTACCTTTAATTTACTTATGTAAAAAAATAAGTAAAGTTATCTTTATTATAGCCTAATATCTGGTGTTTTTATAAGTTGCTTTTAAACAAAAACCATATTAAACTTTAAAATAGTTATAAAATAATAACATTTATGAATAATTAGTTTAATATTAATGTTATATCAAAGAATATCTAATAAAAAAGGAGGGGGATTTTTGTTTTCAAAATTTAGTGTTAAAAAGCCATTAACTATTTTTGTTGGGGTTATTATGGTAATTCTTTTAGGTTTCATATCTTTTACAAGTATGAAAACAGACCTTTTACCAAAGCTTGATTTACCATATGTAATGATTTCAACAACTTATCCTGGGGCAAGTCCTGAAAAAATAGAACAAATAGTTACAAAGCCACTTGAAAAGGTTATTGCTACTACAAGTGGTATAAAAAATATAAATAGTGTATCTAGTGAAAACTCAAGTATGCTTTTTATGGAATTTGAACAAACCTCAAATATGGACAGCGTTATGATAGAACTTAGTAGCAAAATAGATATGGTAAAGCCAATGATGCCTGATGAAGTAGGGGAGCCTATGGTTTTAAAGGCAAATCCAGATATGATGCCAATAGTTGTAGCAAGTGTTGATATTAAGGGACTTGATAAAAAAGAAACTTCTAAAAAGGTTAAAAATAATGTTATACCAGCTCTTGAGCGTATAGATGGCGTAGCTGCTGTTGAGGCAATGGGGCTTTTAGAAGAAAATATAAAAATAACATTAGATGATAAAAAAATAAATGATTTAGATAATAAGGTTTTATCTTCAATAGATTCTAAACTAGCTAGTGCAAAAAAGGAAATTGAAGGTGGAATAAGTAGCGTTAAAAGTGGAAAAGAATCTTTAAATTCAGAGGGTAAAAAGAAAACAGAGGAGCTGGCAAATGCTTCTTCAGCATTAGATGAAGGAGAAAGTAAACTTCAAGAGGCTAAAAACAGCTTAACATTAGGAGAGTCAGAACTTACAAAGCAAAAAATAGAGCTTACAAAACAAATAGAAGCTTTAGAGGCTGTAATAAAAAAGCAGGAAGAAAATAATATACCTGTTTTAGAAGAGCAGAAAAAAGCTTTATTAGATATGAAAAATGGAATAGTAGAAATTGATAAAAATCTTAGTGAAATAAAACAAAAAAAGCCTTTAATAGAAAGTCAGCTTAATGACCTTAAGGGAAAAAAGGCACAACTAGAGTCTGGAAAGCTTACTTTAAATCAAGAGCTTTCAAAGGCATCTGCAAATCTTTCTGTAACAGAGGGACAGTTAAACAGTGCATTAAAGGAATTTGAAGCTCAAAGAGATGCTGCATATAAAAGTGCAAATATAAAAGATATGCTTAATAAAGAAGCTATAAGTGGTATTTTAAAAGCTCAAAACTTTTCTATGCCAGCTGGATATATTAAAGAGGGAGAAAAAGATTATTTAGTAAAAGTTGGTGAAGATATTAAAAATCTTGATGAACTTAAAAATCTAGTTCTTTTTAATATTGATGTTAAAGGTGTTGGAGATGTAAAGCTTTCAGATGTTGCTAAAATAGAGATATCTAATAACTCAGATGAAATGTATGCAAAGATAAATGGAAATGATGGAATACTTTTAAGTATTCAAAAGCAAAGTACAGCTTCTACAACTGAAGTTTCTGATAAGGTTAATAACGAAATAGAAAAATTAACTAAAGAAAATAAAGGAATGAATATTATACCTTTAAATGACCAAGGGGTTTACATAAATATTGTTATTGAATCTGTTATAAGTAACCTTATACTAGGTGGAATTTTATCAATAATTATATTATTAGTTTTCCTAAGAAGTATAAAGCCAACAATAATAATATCATTTAGTATACCTATAAGTGTAATGTTTGCTATTACTATGATGTATTTTAGTGGAGTAACAATAAACATTATATCACTATCAGGTCTTGCACTTGGGGTTGGTATGCTTGTTGATAACAGTATAGTTGTAATTGAAAATATATATAGACTTCGTAGCGAAGGTTTAAGTGCTGCAAAAGCTGCTGTTAAAGGTGCAAATGAAGTAGCAGGAGCTATTACATCTTCAACTTTAACTACAATATGTGTATTTTTACCTATAGTTTTTACTAAAGGAATATCACGTCAATTATTTACTGATATGGGACTTACAATAGCATATTCACTTCTTGCAAGTTTAATAGTAGCCTTAACCCTTGTTCCAAGTATGTCTTCAATACTTATTAAAAAGGAAATTAAGTCTAATAAAGTATTTGGAGATAAAGTATTTAATTTTTATGATAAGGTTTTAGATTTTTCACTTAAACATAAAATTATTGTTATTGCATTATCAGCGTTTATGCTTATAGCATCAACAACATTATGTGTTTTAAAAGGTGCTATATTAATGCCAGAAACAGATGCTACAGCAATAACTGCAACTTTAAAATCTCCAAAGGAAGCTACTAAAAGTGAAGTTAGAGAAATGTCTAATAAGCTTATAGATGTAATAACAACTGTTGAAGGTGTAGAAACTGTTGGAGCACTTCAAACTAGTGGGGGAGAAATGATGATGGGCCCTATAGGGGGAAGTGGAAATGATGTTTCTATGTATATATTACTTAAAGAAAATAGAAACCTTACAAGTAAACAAATTGGAAAAATAATTAGTGAAAAAGTAAAACCTTTAGGTTATGACTTAGAGGTAGGTACAAGTTCTATGGATATGTCAGCTCTTGGTGGTAGTGGCATAGAAATAAAAATAAAAGGTAATAGTTTAGAAAAATTAAAGTCTATAGGAAATGATATAGCAGGAATTGTTAAGTCAGTAGAGGGGACATATGAAGTTTCAAATGGAGTAGATAAATCTTCTGTAGAAACTAGAATAGTTGTTGATAAAAACAAAGCATCTTTATATGGACTAACAGTAGCACAGGTTTATAATGGGGTTTCTGAAGCTATAAAACAGCAGGTAGACTCTACAACTATTAATATAAATGATAAAGAATACCCAGTTATAATAGTAAAAGATGAAAAAAGTAATCTTAAAAAAGACAAAATAAGCTCATATAAAATAAAAGGGAAAAAGAATAATGAAGAAGTTAATGTAGCATTAAGTGAAATAGCTAAAATAACTGAGGGAGAAAGTCTTCAGGGAATTAACCATGAAAATCAATCAAGAACACTTTCAGTAAAAGCTTTAGTAGATGATAAACACAATATTGCTCTTGTAAGTAATGAAGTAGAGAAAAAAGTAAAAGAGTATAAGGTAGCAGAAGGCTATAAAGTTGAAATAGGTGGAGAAAAAGAAGCTATGCAAAGTGCATTTATAGACCTTATTAAAATGATTACACTTGCAATAGTATTTATATATCTTATTATGGTTGCACAGTTCCAATCACTAATGTCTCCATTTATAGTTTTATTTACTATACCACTTGCGTTTACAGGAGGATTTTTATCACTTCTTATAACAGGATTTGAACTAAGCATGATATCTATTTTAGGATTTTTAATGCTTTCAGGAATAGTTGTTAATAATGGAATAGTTTTTGTAGACTATGTAAACCAGTTAAGATATGAAGGAATTTCAAAGAAAGAAGCTTTATTTATAGCTGGTAAAGTAAGAATGAGACCAATATTTATGACAGCTTTAACTACTGTACTTGGTCTTTCTACTATGGCAATGGGTATAGGACAAGGCTCAGAAATGATTCAGCCAATGGCTATAGTTACAATAGGTGGTCTTTTATATGCAACTATTTTAACACTTGTTGTTGTACCTGTTATGTATGATATTTTAAATAGAAAAGAAATGAAAAAAATAGAAATAGAAGATTAAAAAATTAGGCTGATATACTTAAAGTTAAGTTTATCAGCCTTTTAATTATATATTAATATTTTTATCCTTTTCACCTTTTTCTTTATTATCTTCTTCTTTATCATTAGAATCTATATTTTTAGTTTCACTAGTTTTAGTATTAGTAGAATCTTTAAATACTTTAACTGTTTCAGAGTTAATCCTATTTTCAAGACCTTTTATTCCAGCAGATAGTTTTATACGCATTTTGCTTACATAAGAATTTTGGTCCTCATATGAAGGAAGCCATGATTTCTCAAGCTCAAGAGCAGCTTTAGTAGATCTTAAAGTACCTATATTATTAACACTTTGTCTAATTTCTATAAGCTTTTGAAGGCTTTCAGATACTACAACTCCTCCATAAACCTCGTCTTTAGTTTCTTTTTTAAGTTCTTCTTTTTTAGCTTGATTTTCTTCAAGTTTTTTCTTTAATTTTTCCTGTTCTCTTTCTTTTTCAATAAGTTTTGCTTCTTGAATTTGATCTTCAACTTCCTGAATTTGTTCATTTATACTTTTTAGCATTTCCTTTTTTTGCTCAGGAGGTAAATCAGTTCTAGCTATTAGCTCCTCTTTAGATTTTACTAATTTTTCCTTTGTTTTTTCAAGTGAAGAGTACAGTGGTTTATTTAATATAGAGTCATTTTTTAAAGTTATTGATTTTCCCTCATTACTTGACTGTTCTTTTCTAGACAAGTTACTTAAACTAAAATTGTAAGTTCCTTGTATATTCATTTATTTCACCTCTTAAAAATATACTACTATGTAAGTTATCGATTATTTTATAAATAAATGGATAAAATTACAAAAAGTTTACTAACATCACATACATAGTTAACATTAATAAAGTAAAATTATAAATGGAAATAATAGGAAGGATGGATAAAATGTAAAAGGAAGTGGTTAAATTGTATACTTCTAATAATATAGAAAACTTTAGTACATGTGAGTATAATGAGTTTACAAATATAATTAATTCTAAAAATATAACATCGGTTTTTCAGCCTATAGTATCTTTAAAAGATGGGAGTATTATAGGATATGAAGCTTTAAGTAGGGGACCTAAAGATTCTTTAATGAAAAGTCCGGAAACTCTTTTAAATATTGCTAAAAGATATAATAAGCTTTGGGAAATTGAAGAAGTTTTTAGAAGTAGCGCACTAGAGAGTATATCTAGACAAAATATAAAGTGTAAAATATTTTTAAATGTAAATCCTTTAATAATAGAAAGTATAAGATTTAAAAACTCTTTTACAAATGAATATTTAAAAAGGTATTGTTTAGGATATGAAAATATAGTTTTTGAAATAACCGAAAAGGAAAAAATCGAAAATAGAGAAAGATTTAGAGATGCTATAAATGATAAAAAAAGTCAAAATTATAAATTAGCAATAGATGATTTTGGAGCAGGATACTCAGGATTTGGAAGAGTTTATGATATTAAACCTGATTACATAAAAATTGATATGGACATAATTAGGGATATTAATAAAGATGAAACTAAACAAGCACTTGTAAAAAGTATGTATGAGTACAGTAAGCTTTCAAAATGTAGCTTAATTGCTGAGGGAATAGAAACAAAAGAAGAAATGGAAACTCTTATTGAAATAGGTGTACATTACGGACAAGGGTATTTTATTCAAAAGCCTAAGGAAAATATAGAGAGTATAGATGAAGATATAGTTAACTTAATAAA
The DNA here is from genome assembly GCA_023389275.1 of Bacillota bacterium. Taxonomy (GTDB): domain Bacteria; phylum Bacillota; class Clostridia; order Clostridiales; family Caloramatoraceae; genus Clostridium_AB. Next base: position 1,973 of record JAEWEN010000033.1, on the reverse strand, counting down.
AGATTTAAATAAAGAAGATAGCCATACATATAGTTTATTTAATGTATGTATTGGAGAAATTTCCAAAAAAGAAGAAGCTATAAATTTTAATACATTAGTATCAGAAGTAGATACTATGCTAAAAAAAAACTGAATTATCAGGACTATGTGTATTAGAGGATGGTATTGTAAAAGGAGTTATTACAAGAAACTCTTTTTATAGTAAATTAGGGTGGAAATACGGGTATAGCCTATATTTTAGTAAAGAAATATCTAGTATTATGGAAGGTGATTTTTTAGTAGTAGATTATAAAATGTCTATAGAAAAAGCTATAAAACTTTCTATGTCAAGAAGCCTTGAAAAATTATATGACCATATAACTGTTACTAAAAATAATAAATACTATGGTATTGTAACTGTAAAAGATTTAATTGAAAAATCTATGGAAATAGAAGTAGGAAATGCAATGCATTTAAATCCTTTAACAGGACTTCCAGGTAATATTTTAATAGAGCAATATATAGAAAAATGTATTACTTTAAATAGTGCTTATAGTATACTTTATTTTGATTTAGATAACTTTAAAGCGTATAATGATATTTATGGATTTGAATCAGGAGATATGGTTATAAAAAGCCTTTCTAAAATTATTATAAAATGTCTTCCAAAAGGAAGTTTTTTAGGACACATTGGCGGAGATGATTTTATAGCTATAATTTATTCACATTATCCAGAGGACGTATGTAAGGAAATAATAAATGAATTTAACAGTTTTGCACCTAGCTGTTATAATGATGATGATAAATCTAGAGGATATATAATAGCTCAAAATAGAAACGGAGTAGAAGAAAAGTTTCCTTTGCTTTCAGTATCTATAGCAGGCTTAACAAATAAGGATAAAATCTTTGTAACAGTACATGATGTTTCAAGGAAATCAAGTAAAATAAAGTGTAAAAGTAAAGCTATAAGTGGTAGTTCATATGTTATTGTATAATAAAAGGTGTTGACTGTTTGTAATAAATAGTATAATATTTATATCATAGTAAAACGATAGGAATTATACAAGCTATGAAAAGGAAAAGTAGATAATATTAAGTTATTAAAGAGAGGGCTAGTTGCTGGAAAAGCCTATAACAAATATTATTGAAGTGCCCCTTGGAGCTTAAAAGTCGAAACAATAGTAGATTTTTATGGGTACTCCCATTATAGAGTAAAGGTATGATTGTGCCTTGTGAGATGGATATTTTATATCTAATAAGAGTGGAACCGTGGAAGATGTACTTCTGCCTCTGTATATTGCAGTGGCAGAAGTTTTTTTATTTTTATTTTAAGGGGGAGAAAATAATGAACACTAATTTAATTATTGCTGTAATACTTTCTTTAGTAGCTGTTTATATAATACATTTAGTAAAAAAGAAAACAGGAAAGTTTGCATATAGTGTGCTTACAGCATTAGCGTTAGGTCTTTTGCTTGGAATTATATTTAAAGAAAACATAGGATTTATGAAAATAATAGGAAGTGGGTATATGTCACTTATTAAAATGATTGTTGTACCACTTGTTATGGTTTCATTAATTACAAGTATTATAAGACTTGAAAACATAAAAACGCTTAAAACAATAGGGCTTAAAACAATAATAGTTTTACTTGGAACAACAGGTATAGCTTCATTTATAGGAATTGTTGTAGCAAATATTTTAAATCTTGGTAAGGGGCTAAACTTTGTTATGCCAGAGGGATTTGAAGCAAGAGAAGTTCCAGATTTTTCAAAGGTTTTATTGGATATGCTACCATCTAATCCAGTAGCTTCTATAGTTGATGGTAAGATTATACCTATAATAATATTTTCACTATTTATAGCAGTTGCTTTAATGCTTGAGGATAATAAAAATCCTAAACTAGTAAAGCCTTTTAAAGATTTTTTAATGGCTACATATGGAGTAGTTTCAAGAATAACTCAAATAATTTTAGTATTTATACCTTATGGAGTAT
>JAEWEN010000004.1 GCA_023389275.1 Bacillota bacterium | reverse complement strand
TTAATTTTTACTGAAAAATCCTCTTTATAGTTGTCTTTATTAGGTGAATTTTTATTTAATATATTAGGAACTAGCTCAATTTCTGTTAAATCTTCTGTATTTATCATAAACTCTGAATTATGTCCTCCTAGCTCTTTTACAGCAGAAACACCAGTAGTATTTTCTTTAATATTTAAAGATTTATCTTTTATACCAAATTTAATATAATTATCTCCATTGATGTCATCATTTTCGTAAGTTATCATTACCATAACAGGAGTTACCTTAACATAGTTTACTTTATATTTAAATCCATTAATATTATATTCTTTATTAATATTATATTTTTTAATTTTATTTTTTATATTTGATGGGTCGTGCTTAAAATTAAACTCCCATTTTCCTTTAATAGGAGGGGCGCCGTTATCTATTTTTCCTTCATTCATTAATTTATTTATTTTATCTTCACATTCTTTAGTAGCTTCTATTTTTACTTCTTTTCCATTTTCATCTAAAATTCTAGGAAGATCTCCTACTGTATCAAATGAAATTTTTATGTCTTGAATCTTTGATAAATCTAAATCTTTTACTCTTTTGACTATTAAATTATTAGATATATTGCCATTTGGATTTTTAACAGTATATCCTCCAAAATACTTATATGGGTCTAGGTAAACTCCATTTAAATATATTTTTCCTTGTATAGTTTCAGGATTTATATTAACTTTACTTCCATCTATAGTTGTATTTATATATATGCTTTCATCATCCATATAAAAGTCTTCTAAGGTTACTTTTATGTTGCTATTTTCCACAGTTTTGTTTACAACAGTTGTATACTCACTTAAACTATTGGGTTTTAATTTAGCTTTAAAATAGAAGTTATCATAAAAGTCTTCAAAGTTTGTTTTTAATTTTTCAACAGCAGAAATTATATTTTCATTTCCAAGTGTTCCAAGAAGTATAAATGATGTAATTGATGCTGCAATTATTTTATTTCTTTTTTTCCTTTTCACTTTTTTATGTTTTTCTGCTTTATTAATTGCATCTATTGTAATTTGATCTATATTTTTAGGTAATGTTATTCTATTCATTTATAAATCCCCCTTTAAATTATTTAATAAAATAGCTTTTCCTCTATGAATAAGTGATTTAACAGTATTTTCTTTAGTGTCTAATGTTTTAGATATTTCTTTTATACTCATATCATGAAAGTATTTTAAAATAATAGGAGTTTTATATTTTTCATTTAAACAATCTATTGCATCATAAAGGTCTATTTTTTCTTCTATACTTATAGACTCATTTATTGAAACGCTTAAACATTCTTCTAATTTAATTGATGTTACTTCTTTTTTTATTTCTTTTAGTTTATCTTTTGCTGTGTTTATAAGAATTTTTGTTATCCATGTTTTAAAAAACTCAGGCTTTTTAAGCTTTGCTATTCCTAAATATGCTTTATAAATTGTTTCTTGATAAATATCACTTGCGTAGTTTTCATCTTTAACATATAAAAATGCAGTTTTATAAAGATATTCCTTATAAATATCTATTAAAGATATAAAATCTTCCTTGCTACCTTTAATAGCAGAATTAACTAAATAATTATTATCTTTAACAGACTCAAGTACTATATTATTGTCTAAAATTCCATCCATTTTCTATCCTCCTATATAAATTTAACTTGTTTATATCTATTAGACAATAATTTCCACATAAAAGTTGCAATAAAATTATTTTTAATGTAAAATAGTTTGCATACAAACTATTTGGAGGGGATATTATGGATTTTAAATTAATACTTGCTATTGTAGCAATAACATTAGCTTTAGTTTTTTATACTATAGGTGTTTTTTCAGAAAGAAAGTCTGGTACACTTAAAAAGTCACATGTTATAACATTTTGGATAGGTCTTCTTTGTGATACAATAGGTACTATAACAATGAGTAAAATAGCAGGTGTAACATCTTCTATAGATGCTACTCAAGCTATACATGGTGTAACAGGAGCATTAGCAATTATATTAATGCTTTTTCATGCTGTGTGGGCAACTGTTGTTATATATAAAAATAATGAAAAAGCGAAAAAGTTTTTTCACAAGTTTAGTATAGCAGTATGGATTGTATGGCTTATTCCTTATTTTATAGGAATGTTTATAGGAATGAGCCACTAAATGGAGGGTTAAAATGACAAAGAAAGTAGATTCTTTTGAAATAGCAATGCTAATTCGAGAAATATATTCAAAAACAACAAATATAGTTGCAGATAGACTAAAAGAGTATTCTCTTACATATCAACAAATTATTATTATTAAACTAATAGGACATAGTAAAGAGCTTACTATAAGTGATATATGCACTGAAATGAGTCTTACAAAGGGAACTGTTTCAGGAATAGTTTCAAGACTTGAAGAAGCTGGGTATATTGAAAAGTTTAAAAAAGATGATGATAAGAGAAATACTTACTTAAAGCTTTCTAAAAAAGGATATGAATTTGCTTTAACTTGTAAAGATGCAATGAAAAGTAGTTTTGATGATATATTTAAAGAATTTACTGAGGATGAAATGGAAAATATAAAGTGTGAGCTTAATAATTTATTAGGTAAAATAAAAGGATAGGGAGTTCCCTATCCTTAATTATTTTCCTGTATTAATAGTTGGCTGAGTAGATTTTTCACTACAAAGTACAACAAGTAAATTACTTACTATATCAGCTTTTTCCTTATCAGAAAGAGTTACAATACCCTCAGTTTTTAGCTTATTTAAAGCCATTTCAACCATTGTAACTGCACCTTCAACAATCTTTTGTCTAGCTGCTATTATAGCTTCTGCTTGTTGACGTTGAAGCATTGCAGCTGCTATTTCAGGAGCATATGCTAAGTGACTTATTCTAGCTTCCTCTACAACAACCCCTGCCTTTGAAAGTCTTTCTTGAAGTTCAGCTTGAAGTGCTTCACATACTTCACTAGAGCTTCCACGAAGAGAAAGTCCTGTTTCTTCTTCTCCAGTATCATATGGATAAAGTCCAGCTAAATGTCTAAGTGCAGATTCACTTTGAACATTTACATAGTCTACATAGTTATCAACATCAAACATAGCTTTAAATGTATCTTCAACCTTCCATACAACAACTGTTGCAATTTCTATTGGATTACCTTTTTCATCATTTACTTTTATTTTATCTCCATTAATGTTTCTAGATCTTAAAGATATTTTTTTCTTTGTATAAAGTGGATTTGCAAAGTGGAATCCAGGTTTTTTTACTGTTCCAACATATTCACCAAATAGTATTAAAACACATGATTCATTAGGTTGTAGTGTAAAAAGACCTAATGATAAAGATAAAAAAGCTATTTCTCCAATTACCCCTATTAAAATGAAAACATTAAAAGAAGACATAGCTCCTAAAATAATGCTTCCTGTTGATAATAGTAGTAAAAGAATTGCTAAAACAAGAATTAAACCTCCTGATTTAACTTCCTTTAACTTTTCCAAAGGACCATCCCCTTTATTAATATTTATACTATAATAGTAACATTTGGGGTTAGATTAAGATAGTCCTTTTTCAAATAAAGCTCTAATATCTTCTACTGATTTTAATGCACTTAAAGCTACCATAAGCTTTATTCTAGCTTTTTGACCTGGTAGGGTATCACCAAAAATAACTCCCATTTCACGAAGCTGTTTTCCTCCACCTTCATATCCATAAGAATCACTAACTCTACCTTCAAAGCATCTTGAAACTAAAACAATTGGAATACCTTTTGATATTGCATTTTTTATTCCAGGCAGCATACCCTTTGGAACATTTCCACGTCCTAAAGCTTCAATTACAATACCTTTGTCATGACTTTCAACACAATAATTTAAAAATCTAGAATCCATACCAGCACAGCATTTTATAAGAGATACGTTTGTTTCAAGTGTATCTATATTAAAGCTTTCACGTTTAGTGCTTTCTCTATAGAAAATGGCTTTGTTATTATCAACCATACCTATAGGGCCAAAGTTTGGAGTTTTAAATGTATCAAGACTCATTGAGTTAGTTTTTGTAACCTCAGATGCACAGTTAATATCACCATTTAAACATACTAAAACTCCACGTCCTTTTGCTCCTTCTGATATAGCTGTACAAATAGATGCAGAAAGGTTAGCAGGTCCATCGTATCCAAGTTCTGAACCACTTCTCATAGCACCTGTTATTACTATAGGTTTGTCTGTTTTCACTGTTAAATCAATTAAAAAAGCTGTTTCTTCTAATGTATCAGTACCATGGGTTACTACAACACCATCTATATCACTTCTTGAAACAAATTTTTTTATAAGATTTGATAAATCAAGCATAATTTCAGGTGTCATATGTGGACTTGGAAATGATGAGAAAGTATGAGATTCTATTTCAGCATATCCTTCTATTCCTGTAACCATAGACATTATTTCTTCACCTGATAATGAAGGTACAGCTGCTTTAAGCTTTTCATCTACCTTCATAGAAATTGTTCCACCGTTAAAAATAACTGCTATTTTTTTCATAATTTCCTCCTAAATTTAAGCTAAAAATTCTACTTTTATTTAAGGAGCAAAGTTTTAAAGTAGTAAAAATATAAAATAATAAACTCTAAATAGATTATACTATGAAAAAATGTGTGTTTCCAAGTTGTAATAAACTTAAAAAAAGTATAATATTGTTTTAATCATAATTTATTTAAAATAATTTAAATAAATAGTATAATAAATTTAATTAACACAAAGGAGTGATACTTTTGAAAACAAAAATGCTACATACATGTATAAGAGTAAAGAATCTTGAAAAGTCACTAAAGTTTTATAGTGAAGCACTAGGACTTATTGAAACTTCAAGAAAAGATTTTCCAGAGCATGAGTTTACAATTGTTTATTTATCAGATGAAAATAACGCTTATGAATTAGAATTAACATATAACTATAACCAAGAAACTCCTTATGAAATTGGAAATGGATTTAGCCATATTGCTGTAGGAGCTTCTGATTTAGAGGGACTTAGAGAAGAGCATATAGCAAAAGGATATGAGGTTACTCCATTAAAAGGACTACCAGGAGAAGCCCCTAGATATTATTTTGTAACTGATCCAGATGGATATAAAGTTGAGGTAATAAGATTATAATATTAAAGAGGCTATTATTTTATAGCCTCTTTATATATTCCGTATGAATTTGTTTGATTATCTAAAAATAATGGTTTATGTGGAGGATTAAAAGTAAATACAAAAAACATAAAAATATATATTAGAAATAATAAGTATAATGAACTTGCTGAAAAAACGTTGAATTTTTTGTATTTATATATATGGTGTGCTAAAATTTGACCTATTATAATAGCTAAAAGTAGTGAAAATATATCAAGAAATAAAGAGTGTATACCAAATGCACCTGTATAGGTGTAATAAAAAGTAACAATAACAATAGTTGAAACAATTGAAGATACTATTCCAGAAAGTATCCATTCTTTTCCCTTGAAATTATAATTATTTTTTAAAATACCATAAGTAATAATCCACCAAAAAAACGTAGGGAAAAAAGAAAGTTTTAAGTGTTCCCATATACTTTCATTTACAGGAGCAATTAGTCCTATAATAGGTAAATGTCCACTTAAATCATATGCAAAATGCATAATGCTACCTATAATAAATATTATAGGTATACCTAAAAAAATAATCTTGTTTTCTTTAGAACTAATCTTCATAAAAATCGCCTTTCATATTATTTATACAATTTAAATATATACTTTGTTTAATGAATATATGAAAATTTATAATTTGTATAGAAATATAAGAAATTTTTAACAAAAGTAAAGGGGTAAAATAGTGATTTTCATTTTAACTTTAATAGGTTTAGTTTTATTAGGATTAAGTACAGCTGTTATACTTGGAATTGGATATTCAATATATATATATTCTATAGAAGCATATATATCTTACTTTATTATATTTTTGTCATTTATAACTGTTGGTATACTAGGAATAATATGGATAGTATATATATTTATTTTTATAGAAAATAAAGGATCCTTACTAAAGCTAAGTAATATAAAAATCTTTAAAGGATTTAAAAATATAATAGGTGAAGGAAAAAATGTTAGAAGAATACTTTTAACATTATTTATTTTAATAGTTGTAGGAACTATAGGTTCAGTTTTTAGTGGAATATATATGATTCCAAAGCTTTCAAAGTCTGTAGATAAAAAAATAGAAAATATAAACTTAATTGAAAACCAAATACTTAAAACCTCAAAGGATATACAAAACCTAAACTTAAATTTTAATACACATGATTATGAAGTAGAGATTAGAAAAAGCTTAGATAACAATACTTATATAAAAGAATGTGAAGATGCAACTTCATATATTAATATAGATGGATATTATGATAAGTTATCAAAGTCTTTAAGTATTAGAGTTTATAATCATGATAAACCATTAAATAATTTAAGCTTTAAAAATGGAATAGAGGATTTTTTAGTTAAAAAAACTATAAAAGATAATTATTTAAAAAAGGTAATAATAGAAGTGCCAAATAAGGTTAATATAAACATTAATTCTTTAGGTAAAACAGGAAATTCTAAAATAAATATAAAAGATAAAGATACACTTTTAGACAAGTTTATACTTAAAGATGTAAATTCAAATATTAAAATTCCATACTTTAACTCTCTTAAAGAAATAAATATAAAAGACTCAGGTGATATTAGGTTAGATTTAAGAAGTATAATAAATGCTGAGAAAATAGAGATAAAAGGATTAAATATTAAACTATATTCAGGTGGAAGTATTTCAGATTATGATCTAGATAATATACCAAAGTGTATAAATATAGCTGGGGAGAATATAGAAATTACAAGCTTTATTCCTCTAGGAGAAACAAGTAATATATATAGTAAAAATTGGCTATATCTTCAAATGCCTTTTGATGACTATGGATTATATGGAGGTATAATAGGATTAAAGTCTATAGATACTAAACCAAATACTAATGAGATACAGAATGAAGATTTAATTACACTTATTAATACTAATTTTTCACTTAAAAATAATACATATGTAGGAAATTACTCTAAAAATAAAGAAAGTAAGTATAAAATGAATGTTACTCTTAGTGAAGGAGTTATTATAAATTCTTTATATAATATAATAGAAGGAATTGTTTTAGGATATGAGTAAAAGGAGGATATTATGGAAAGTTATTTAAAAAAGGCACATGATAATTTAATTTTTACTATTAAAAATAGAATGAAACATATTAAAGATTCTATACTAATTGAGAAAAATGGATATGTTATTTTTAGTATAGGAGAAAACGTTTTAGATGGACACTTAAATGGAGGAATTTGTTTAGACGATACAAAAGCAGAAGAGTTTTTAACAGAGATACATAGTGTATTTAGTCCTATAAAAAGAGATTATGCAATATGGGTTAGACACAATGAAAATGAAAAACTAGAAAGTATATTAAAAGAAAAAGGACTTAAGGCAATAAGGGAACCTGGAAGTGCTTGTATGGTATGTGAGGAAAAAATAACTTTACCTAGTATAGGTGATAAATATAAATTAAAAATTGTAGAAAGTGAAAAGGAAGTTAAAGATTTAGAAAAGGTTGTTCAAAATGCCTTTGAAAAAGAGGAAGATATTACAAATATAATGTTTAACTTAAATATGATAAATAATAGTAGTACTAAGGCTATTGTTTTATACGATACAGAGGAAAATAAACCTGTATCATCAGCAATTACTTCTTACTCAAATAATGTAGCAGGTATATACTGGGTAGGTACTTTAGATTCCTATAGAGGACAGGGACTTGGTGCATATATAGCATCTAAATCAAGTAATATAGGATTTGAAAATGGTAATAATATAGTTATTCTTCAAGCATCAGAAGCAGGAGAAAGAGTTTATAAAAAACTAGGATATAAAACAATAAGTTACTATAGAAGTTATAGGGTAAAATTTTAATAAAAGTAGACTGTATAGATTATTTGAATATTCAGAAGATAATATATAAATTAAAGGGGTAAATTCTATAAAGTATGTACTATAGAGTTTAATCCCTTTTTTTAATACTTTTCAATAGTGTTGCTAATTTGTAGAGGATTTTTTAGTATGATATAATGAACATAAATTGGAAAAGAGAAAGGAAGTAATAAAATGGACACCATTCGGACTATGCGGGCTCAAAAAAAACACGCTAGGGAGATCGCTGAACTTATTTATCAAACAGAGGATTTTCCAGAAAGTGTATTTGGAGCTGGTAGTAGAGAAGAAATTTTACAAAGACTTACGAAATTAGTTAAAAGACATGATACAAGATATAGCTATAAGTACACAACTGTAGCTATTGTAGAAAATCAGGTAGCAGGAGCAATAATTGCACTTCCTCATAATCTAATATCAAACCTTGATAAAAACACATCTAAAGCTATTCTAAAGTCATCATCATTAATAGAAAAAATAAAGTACATATGGTTTATGATTTTAGGGCTTGGTCTTAAAGAATCAGATGAAGGGGAATTTTATATTTCAAACTTATCTACATTTAGTAAGTTTCGAGGAAAGGGTATAGCAACTCTTTTAATGAAAGAAGCAGAAAAACATGCTAAACAGCAAAACATATCAAAGTGTTCACTAATTGTAAATACAAAAAAAGAAAAAGCATTTAATCTTTATAAAAAGTTAAATTACAGTGTTTTAGAAAAGGTTAACTATAGTGGAATTAGTTACTTTAGGATGATTAAGAATATTACGCTTTCTTAGTTTTTAAGGGTTGGTGAATATTCCAAAAATTGATTCTTTTGTAATTAAAGGATTGTGTATACAGAGATATTTGGTTATAATCTTATCTGTATACAATTTGCTTATAGTAAAAACTACTAATATAACATATTTCTATATAATTATATAAGATTACACTTTTATGTTGTGGGGGGTGCTTTTATGCATGGAATTATAGAATTTATATTTCAAGTAGGTATAATTTTATTTGTTGGAGAGATTTTAGGTGTAATAAGTCAAAAACTTAAAATGCCTAAGGTTCTTGGATTCCTATTATCAGGTATTATAATAGGGCCATCACTTTTTGATTTAGTTCAAGAAAGTGACCCAATTAAAGTTATGGCGCAAGTAGGGGTTATTTTCCTTATGTTTGCAGCTGGTCTTGAAACAGACGTTGAAAAGTTTAAAACAGCTGGAGTTTCATCATTTTTAATTGCTGTAGGTGGAATTATAGTTCCACTAATTTTAGGAGCAGGTGTTACTTATGCTTTTACAGGAAATCTTTCAGAAAGTATTTTTGTAGGGGTTATACTTACTGCTACAAGTGTTGCTATTAGTGTACAAACACTTAATGAACTTGGAAAATTAAATTCAAGAGCAGGTGTTAATATAATAGGAGCGGCGATTATAGACGATATTTTAGGTATTATAATTCTTTCTGTTGCTATTATGCTTATTGCTCCATCAGCTGGAGATGCAGCAGGTGCAATGGGAATTGTTATGATAGTTGTAAAAATACTTATTTTCTTAGTTATCTCAGGATTAGCACTTAAATTCCTACCTAAACTTGTTGATAAGTTTATGGAAACAGGAGATAAAGGTAAAAAACTAGAAACATTAATTCTTTTAACAGCAGGTATTACTATAATGTTCTCAATATTTGTTGAGGAAGCACTTGGAATAGCTGCTATAACAGGAGCATATGTTGCAGGGCTTGTTATAGCTTTAACTAAGCAAAATCATGCTTTTGATGAGAAGTTTTCAAATGTTTCAACTTTCTTAGTTTCTCCTATTTTCTTTAGTAGTATAGGTCTTTCTATAAACCTTAAAGAGCTAGGTGGAGAAGTTATACTTCCAATTATATTTATATCTATAGCTGCTATTTTAGGTAAAGTAATAGGTTGTGCAGGTACTGCTAGAGCATATGGAATTAGTAGTCACGAGTCTGTTCAAATTGGTGTAGGTATGATATCTCGTGGAGAGGTTGCAATAATTACTGCATCACTAGGTCTTGATAAGGGAATTATTACAGCTGATATGTATCCTACATTACTTGTTGTTATAATAGTTTCAACAGTTGTAACACCACTACTTCTTAAAATAGTATTTTCAGATAAATATGATAAATCAAGTATTAGTAGTTAAATTAAACATATAAAATTTAAAGCTCTATATAGTTAACTATATAGGGCTTTTTTATATAAATAAAGTTTGGCTTTTAATATGTTTTTAATGATGATAATATATAAATAGCAAAAAAGGGAAAGTAGGAGGTAAAAAATGAGTACTTATAATACAAAAGGTGTTTGTTCAAAACAAATAAACTATGAAGTTAAAAATGGAATAATAGAAAGTGTAGAATTTGTAAATGGATGTGAAGGAAATCTTCAAGGAATATCTGCATTAGTTAAAGGTATGAAAGTAGAAGATGCAATTGAAAGACTTAAAGGAATAGATTGTAGAGGAAGAGGAACATCTTGTCCTGACCAATTATCTAAAGCTTTAGAAGAATATATATGTAAATAGGTTGTAGATATCTACAACCTATTTTAATTTATACATTTTATATACGTGTTATAATATAAAAAACATAGATTTTAAGGTGATAAAATATGAATAAATTAATTCTTGCAGAGAAACCCTCTGTAGCTAGAAATATTGTAGACGCATTAGGATGTAAAAATAAAAAAGATGGATATTATGAGGGAAACGGATATATAGTAACCTGGGCTTTTGGACATTTATTAACACTTTGTGATTGTAAAGATTATAATGAGAATTTAGCAAAATGGGATTTTAATAATTTTCCCTATATTCCAGAGAAGTTTAAGTATAAGGTAAAGCCTAGTTCTAAAAATAGAAATGTTGAGGATAGTGGTGCTAAAAAGCAGCTTAATATTATAAAAGGTTTAATAAATAGAGATGATGTAGAGGAGATTATATCAGCTACAGACTTTGATAGGGAAGGTGAGCTTATAGCTTATCTTATTTTTAGTTACTTAAAAGCAAATAAACCTATTAAAAGAATACTTATAAATGAATGGACACCTACAGAAATAAAAAAAGGCCTTGATTCACTTAAAGATAATAAGGATATGAAATCCCTTCAAGACGCAGGGGTTAGCCGTCAATTAGCAGATTGGGTAATTGGTATAAACTTTACCTCTGTTGCTACTATGAAGTATGCAAGGGGAAGGGGAAATGTTTTAAACATTGGAAGAGTTATTATGCCAACTTTGAAAATGATCTATGATAGAGAAATGCAAATTAAAAACTTTAAACCAGAAAACTTTTTTTCACTTGTAGGAACTTTTAAAGGAGAAAATGGTGAATACACAGGAAAGTTTTTTCATGGTGATAAAGATAAGTTTAAGTCTAAGGAAATAGTAGAAAAACTTAAAAATGAAATTAAGGGAAAGGAAGCTAAGGTTTCAGATAAAACTGTTGAAAATAAAAAAGAGTTTCCACCAAGTCTTTTTAACCTTAGTAACCTTCAAGGATATGTAACTAGTAAAGCTAAGGGATTTACAGCTGATAAGGTTTTAAAAGTAGCTCAAAGCCTTTATGAAAAAAAATATATAACATATCCTAGAACTGAAAGTACAGCACTTGAGGAAAGCTTAAAAGATAAAGCATGTAAAGTTTTAAACACACTAAAAAACGCTTATGATTTTAAAGATGAAATAGTATTTACAAATAGTAAAAAAGTGTTTAATAACTCAAAGGTAGAAAGTCATAGTGCTATTATTCCAACTTACATTATTCCAAAGTCATTAAGTGCTGATGAGAAAATAGTATATGAGGCTATTAAAAATAGATTTATATCTCAATTTATGCCTCCTGCTGAATTTGAAATAGTAGAGGTTATTACATCTATTCAAGGGGAAAATTATGAAAGACATTTTAGGTCTAGAGGAAAGGTTCAAAAGGTAAAGGGATGGCTTAAACTTTACAATGAGGATAAAAAAGATGAACTTTTACCAGACCTTAAAGTTAATGAAGTAGTGGAGGTTATATCCTTAAAAGTAGAAAGTAAAAAAACTAAACCTCCTGCACATCATACTGAAAAAACTCTTTTAAAGGCTATGGAAACATGTGGCAAAAATACAGGGTCAGATGATGAGGAAAAAGATGAAAACATATTATATGGATATTCTATAGGAACTGCTGCAACAAGAGCAGAAACTATAAATAAGCTAAAAACTGCAAAATATATAACTACAAAGGGAAAATCACTACTTATAACAGATAGAGGAGAAAAACTAATAGAAACATTTCCTATAAAAAGTTTAATGGATACAGATTATACAGGAAGACTTGAAAAAAAGCTTTATGATATTGAAAAAGGAAGTTTTAAAAAAGAAGATTTTTTAAATGAAATATATAACTTTACTAGAAGTGGAATTAATACAATAAAATTTCATAAATCAGAACTTGTTTGTGATACAAGGGAAAAATAGAAGGTTGCATTTTGCAGCCTTTTTTTATTTTTATGAACTTTATATAAGGGATTAACATAATATATTATCAAAAAGGAAAGGAGGCTATAAATTTGAGTGAGAATTTTAAGCAATCAAATATAGACTTTGAAATTCCGATTAAAAACTATCAGCCTAATATAGGAAGAATAGTTGATGTTGCTGTTAATAAAAATGTATTAAAATCACATATAATAGAAAGCCCTATAGCAACATCTTTAGAGGGACAAGTATCTACAGGGAGAAATATAGTTGTTCTTACAAAGTTTACTGTGGATATATGTTATGCCTCAGTTAGAGGGACTTTATATAAATGTAGATATATTATTCCTTACTGGGAATGTATAGCTATAGATAATCAAGTTGATAATTTGGATTTTTTCGATATAGAGGTTGAAGCAAGTGACGTTTATGTATGTGCATTAAATAAAAGAAAAATATATGGTAATATTACTACTTTTACAAAGGTTAAAAAATGTTTTAAAGGGGTGAAAAGTGGTGAGTAATAGCTGTAAGTATTTTAAGCAAGAAAAAATAAGTGAAATAGTAGCTTTAGATAGACAATTTCCTTTTATAAAAAAAGTTATAGGTACTTTTGCATGTGCTAATGTTCAATCATATAAGCTTATTGAAACAAAGGAAGACGTGTCTTTAGAGGGACAAAATCTATCAGGATATAAGCTTTTAGTAGATGTAAGTATAAAAGGGGAAGTAGAGTATATACCTCAAAACTCTAGGGGAAAAGTTTGCTTTTGTCCCTTTGAAGCTATAAAAACAATATTTGTTGTTGTACCAAAAAGCATAAATGAAGTAGACATAAAGAAGATAATAAAAGAAGAAAAATTTAAAATAAATCCTGATATTTTACTTGCAGATACAATAAGGCTTAAAAAAGATCTTTTACAGGTTTTTTCTCTAATATTTTTAAATGTTGAATTTATATAAAGGAAGGTGAAGGAATTGTCACCGTTTAAGCAAATAACTATAGATAGAAAAATAGGCCTTTTATGTAAAGAGCCTTTTATAAGAAGAATTGAAGATGTTCAAGGCGAGGTTTTTATAAAAAGAAGTTATATAGTTAAAGGGGAAAGTGGAACTTCACTTGAAGGTCAAAGATTAACAGGAAATACTCTAATTGTACATGGAATAATAAAAGGGGAAATAACCTATACATCAACAAATGTATGTGGTCTTCTTTTTAAAAGTTTTAGTGTTCCTTTTAGTACATTTATTGTGCTACCATTAGATTTTTCAGGGCAGGTAAAGGTTTCAAGTTTAATTGAAGATTTAGATGCTATATATATAAATAGTGAAGAGGCTTATATTACATCATCTATATTACTATCTTCAAACTCTATATGTTAATAAGAACTACTAATAGTAGTTCTTATTATAGTTTTTTTATTTCATTTTTATCCCATATAAAAAGCTGCTCTTTATTAGTAAGACAAGAAAAAAGACTTTTTTTAATAAATGGAATGTCTTTTTTTAATGTTTTAATAAGATTTTTAATATCTTCTCTTTTTGTGTATCCATTTGCAGGACATGGGTTTTCTATAATGGGAAGATTATATTTTTTAGAAAAGCTTTTTGT
This sequence comes from Bacillota bacterium, assembly GCA_023389275.1. Classification (GTDB taxonomy): domain Bacteria; phylum Bacillota; class Clostridia; order Clostridiales; family Caloramatoraceae; genus Clostridium_AB. The sequence goes on along the minus strand of JAEWEN010000004.1, from coordinate 37,648 downwards.
AGAGCTTTCTTCTATATATATCATAGGTCGAATTAATGTAATTCCTGCTTTTTCAAATTTGGTTTTTGGTGAAAAACAGCTTACTCTACCTTCATAAAACATAGAAAGTAAAAAGGTTTCTATAGCATCATCAAGGTGATGGCCTAGTGCAATTTTGTTACAATTAAACTTTTTAGCATAATCATTTAAAGCACCTCGGCGAAGCTTTGCACATAAAGAACATGGATTTTTTTCTTTTTTAATATTAAACACTATTTCTCCTATATAGGTTTCAATTTCATGAAATTCAACATCTATTTCCTTACAAAAACTATGAAGAGGAGAAAAATCGCAGCCAAGACCTGGGTTTAATGTAATTGCTACTAAATCAAATTTTTCAGGTGAAAACTTTTGATATTCTCTTAAAAGTTTAAGAAGTGTTAAACTATCTTTACCACCAGAAAGTCCAACAGCAATTTTATCACCTGATTGAATAAGATTATAGTCATTTATACCTTGGCGTAATTTACTTAAAAGCTTTTGCATGTCAGTCTCCTTTTAAATATAAATTTATTAAATAATATTTTCGTATATTTTTTATATTATGTAAAGATTAAGATATAAGAAATTAATAAAAATAAGTAGAATATCATTAAAAAATAAAGGGAATACTTAACATTAGAGGTGATTAATATGAGGATTCCATTACATGTAGGTATTATACCTGATGGAAATAGAAGATGGGCAGTAGATAAAGGATATACTAAAGATAGGGGATATGAGTATGGACTTGATCCAGGGCTTACATCTTATAGAATGTGTAGAGATTTAGGTGTAAAAGAAGTTACATACTATGGATTTACAACTGATAATGCAAAAAGACCAGCTTCTCAGAAAGAGGCATTTACCAAAGCTTGTATAGAAGCTACTAATAAGCTTTTAGAAGAAGGTGCACATGTTTTGGTTGTTGGAAATACATCCTCACCAGTATTCCCAAAGGAGCTTTTACCTTACACTAAAAGACATAAAGGTAAAGAAGGGCAAATAAAAGCAAATATATTAGTTAATTATGGTTGGCATTGGGATCTTGCTTACATTACTAATACAGAAAAGGTAAATAAAAATAATTTAACATCATGTATTCAATCAAGTGATGTTTCAAAAATTGATCTTATAATTAGATGGGGTGGTAGAAGAAGACTAAGTGGATTTTTACCTGTTCAATCTATTTACTCTGATTTTTATATAGTAGATGATTTTTGGCCAGATTTTAAAGGTGAGCATATTAACAATGCTTTTTCTTGGTATAATACTCAAGATGTTACTTTAGGTGGTTAATTTCATAATAAATTAATATAAAGCATCATATTATATATTGTATAGAATTTTTAAAGGGGATTTAAATGAACATAAACCTTGTTTTGGAAGGTGGAGGTGCATTAGGCGTTACTTATGTAGGGGCATACAAAGCTCTTTTAGAAGCGGGATGTAAAATAAAAAGATGTGCAGGAACATCTGTAGGGTCTCTTATGGCGTCACTTATATGTGTAGGTTATACGCCAGATGAAATAGAGGAGATATTTTACGGAGAAGAGTTTGAAAAGTTTTTATATAAGTCAGGGCTTAATAAAAAGATACCACCATGAAAAGCACTAAATGTATTTCAAAATAAAGGTGTTTACAATAGTAAGGTTATTGAAGACTTTATAGCTCCCTTACTTGAAAAAAAAGGAATAGTTACTTTTTCAGATATAATTAAAAGAAGAAAAAGTCCACTTATAATAATTGCTGCAGATATTACAAATAGAAGGTTAGTAGTTATGCCAAATGATTTAGCTGACTATGGCTTTAACCCAGGTGAGTTTAAAATATCTACTGCTATTAGAATGAGTTGTGCTATACCCCTTATTTTTACCCCTGTTATACTTAACGAATATAAAAAGCCATCTTATATAGTAGATGGAGGAATTCTAAGTAATTTTCCTGTTTGGGCATTTGATATAGAAGGAAGTGAGAAATACATAACATATGGACTTAAAATAAATGATAAACCTAGTTTTACATCTAAGGGAAAAACAGATTTATTTTCATATGTTTTAGATATATTAAACACTCCTTTAAATGACGACAGAGTAATTTATGTTAGAGATAAGAATAAATTAAATATTATTAATATAGATAACTATGAAGAAATAAAATCTACAGATTTTTATAAAATAAAAGACTATAAAGAACACTTATATTCCCTAGGATATGATTGTGTTAAAAAACATTTAAAAGGTAGCTAATTAGCTACCTTTTTTAAATAAATAAATTTAATATATAAACAAAACCAACTGTAAATAAAGCGGTTTTTAAAAGACCTTGATTAAAAAATGCAAGTATAAGTGCAAATATACTTCCTAAAATTCCAACTGTAGTATTTCCTGTTGAATAAACTATAGAAGGAAATGTCATAGCGCTTAAAACAGCGTAGGGCATGTAAAAAAGAAAGGAATTAATAAACTTAGATGTTATTTCCTTTTTCATTAATAATATTGGAACAACACGAGGAATATATGAAACAAGTGCCATAATTAAAATACATATAATAATTCTATCCATTTATATACTCCTCCATTGGTAAAAATTTGGCTCCTATAGTACAAGCAATTATAGTAGATATTATAATAACAAATCCCCCGGAAACATTTTTTAAAGCAGGAATATAGAAAAATAATGAACTAATAAGTGCAGCTATTAAAACAACTATAAGTATTGCTTTAAATTTTCTAGAAGGTGGTATAATAATAGCTAAAAACATAGCATATAGTGCTATTCCCATTGCATTTTGCATAGAATCTGATAAAAAATTAGATGATATAGCACCACATAAGGTTCCCATTATCCACCCTAAAAAAGGTCCAAATGTCATTCCAAGTCCATATGTAAAACCTATCTTTTCTTTTTCAGTTGCCATAAGTGCGTAAGTTTCATCGGTTATACCAAAAGCTAAAGCCATTTTCTTTATTGTAGACATTTTTTCAATTCTCTGAGAAAGAGAAAAGCTCATCAGCATGTATCTTATGTTTATAACAAAAACTGTTACAGCTATTTCAATTAAAGAAGCACTAGTAAATATAAGGCTTGTCCCTGCAAATTGTCCTGCAGAAGTAAAGTTAGTTAATGATACAAATACTGATAATAAAGGAGTAAGTCCAAGACTAGTGGCAAAAATTCCAAATGTGAAACTTACAGGAAAGTAGCCTAAGGTTATAGGCATAGATTTTTTAAAACCATTAATAAATTGATTGTTATCCATTTTCTCCTCCTTAAAATCATTTAATATTTTTAGGCTTCCGGAATTATTATAACATATGTAAAAATTATATTTTGACAATTTATTCTTAATTAGAATAAAAAATAAATTAAAGGGAATTCTAAGTATTAGATACTAGTATTTGGAGGATACATAATGACAAGTATTTTATTTGATACTATGAAAAACCCTTTTCAAGATTTAATTTTTTACTTTTTAATATATTCTTTTATAGGCTGGATAATAGAAGGAACATACTCTTCTTTTAAAGGTGGAAGATTTTTAAAGGATAACTTTTTAGTAGGACCTTTTAAGCCAATGTATGCATTTGCACCTATTATAATTTTATCTTTGGTAGCTAAATCATCAAATGTATTTTACATAATAGCAATATCTTTAATAGTTCCAACTTTAGTTGAATATATTAGTGGTGCTCTTTTAAAAGGATTATTTGGAAGAGTGTGGTGGGATTACTCTACTTTAAAATACAATATTAAAGGTCATGTTTGTTTACAGTTTTCAGTATATTGGATAGGACTTTGTTTCCTACTTATTTATGTTGTTCACCCTTTAATATATTCTTTTTATGAGTCTATATATTTTATATGGAACAAAGTATATTTATTTGCATTTTTATATATATTAATAGACTTTGTATATACAGTAATTAAAAGAAGAACTATGTTTTCAAAAGGTCTTATTAACCAGTAGATTTATATGTTATAATATAAATCTATTTTTTATGTTAGGGGAGATTGAAATAAGTACGGAAAGTTTTTTAAATATATTAAGTACATATAAAGATCTTGCTTTTTTTATAAGCATTGGACTAAGTATAATAATAGCTATTTTAGGGGTAGTACCTTCTGTTTTTGTTACAGGAGCAAATATTATGTTTTTTGGTCCATTTAATGGATTTTTAATATCCCTTCTTGGAGAAACCATAGGAGCATTTATTACGTTTTATCTTTATAGATTTGGATTTAAAAAGAAAGCAGACTCTTTAGAGGGAAAATATAAATTTATAGATAAAATAATTAAAAGCAAAGGAAAAAACGCGTTTATACTTGTTTTTGAAACAAGACTTATACCATTTATACCATCAGGATTTGTAACTTTAGCTGCATCAGTAAGTAGTATGAATGTTTTAGGCTTTACAATAGCTACCTTTTTAGGAAAAATACCATCAATTGCACTTGAAGCAGTAGTAAGCTATGATATTTTAAATATTGAAGAAAATTTTATAAGACTACTTTTTACTTTAATAGGAATATTACTTGTATTTTTTACTCTTAAAGGTAAAAGGTTTTAAGTCAAATTACTAATATTTGCATAGTATATTATAAAGAGTATTTTTAAGGAGAATGGTTTGGAAAATAATGAGTTTTTCAATGAGGTTAAAAGCACTTTACCTAAAGGCAGTGAGATTTTAACTCTAAAAGAGTATTACAATATGCCTGCTTTAATAGTGTCTGATCTTAACGGAGATAATAAAGCAGAAACTATAGTAGCATATAAGTTTAATAACTTAATATATGTTTCTGTTTTAGAAAAGGTAAATGATAAATGGGTATTAGAAGACACTGAAAAGTATAAGGGAGTAGGAGTAAGTGAGCTTTTAGCAATTCCTATTGAAAATAAAGATGTTGTAAACTTAGTGGTAGGTATAAAACTTGAAAGTGGATTATCAAAATTATATATATATACATTTAAAAATAAAAAGCTAGTAAGTTCTTTAAATGAAAATGTATACTACGATAAAATAGAATTTGAAGGCACAAGTGAAAAAGCCACTAGAGGTAATGTTTATGACGTAATAATTTGGCAACATAATGATTTAAACGCTTATGATGTAGAAGTATATGTACTTGAAGGTGGTAAATTATCTCCTTTTAAAGGAAATGTAGAAAGATACTTTAAAAGAATGGAAGATTATTATTTAGATCTTATAGATAATGAAGGACCAAAGGAAATTTATTTATATCAATTAGCAAATGCTGAGTTTAGAGCAGGCGAAATACGAAAAGCTATAAATACCTTAAATGTACTTATTCAGATTTCAAGTGGAGATAAGCAAAAGGCAATAAACCTTAAAAATAAATATGAAAAAATGCTTTAAAAAGCTACCGAATTATAATACTTTATAATTCGGTAGCTTTTATTATAAAATTAAAGGTATAATATATAAAAAGGTAATTTACTATTAGAAAAGGAAGATAGTTATGAGATTGAATAAATTAAATGACAACGTTTATTATTCTGATTTTATAAGCGAAGGAGATAGACCAGTTTTAGGTCTTATTGTAGGGGAAGAAGCTAGTCTTATAGTAGATGGTGGAAACTCAAAAGCCCACATAGAAAGCTTTATAGAAGAAGCTAAAAAGGTAGCTACATCACCTATTAAATATATGGTTATAACTCACTGGCACTGGGATCATGTTTTTGGAATTCACTGGGCTAAAGAACTAATTGGTATAACTCCTATATGTAATGATTTAACTAATAAGAAAATAAGCTATTTAAAAACTTTAAAATGGACTGAAGAGGATATATCAAAAAGAGTTGAAACTGGAGAGGAAATTGAATTTTGTAAAGAGCATATGCTTATTGAACTTCCAGATTTAAAAAACATTGAAATTGATACATGTTCTATTACATTTAAAGAAAAAATAGAAATAGACCTTGGATCTGTTAAATGTAATATAAGCCAAATAATATCAGACCATTCAGAGGATTGTAGTATTGTTGAGGTTAAAGGAAAAGAAAAAGTTGTTTTTCTAGGAGATTGCTTATATCTTGATATGTATAATGGACCTTGGAGCTTTACTAGGGAAAAGCTATATCCTATGCTTGAAAATTTATTATATTTAGATGCTAAGTGGTACATACCATCTCACCACGGAATGTATTCAAAAAATGGATTTGAAGGATATGCTAAGTATTTAATAGGAATAGGTGAGATTGTTGGGAACCTAACTGATGAATATGAAGCATATGAAGCATATGAAAAATATAAATTAAGAAGTATAACTGATAATGAAAAAGAAGATATAAATTCATTTATAAAAGGAAATGTTAAAAAAGGAAGGTGATAATTTTGGGTAGAAAAAATGCTAGAAACAGTGATGTTTTACGTGAAGCAAGAGATATTACTTCACCAAGAGTATATGAACTTTTACTTGAAATTGTAAATAGTAATAGGGAAGACTTAGCAAAGCTAGTTTTAAAAATAGATTATTTATTAGAGTATGCAACAACTTGTGTAAAGCAAAGAGATTTTAAAGAAGCAAAAGCTACTCTTTTAAAGGCTAGAGAAAGAATGGATAAAATAAAATCAGAGGGAATAGAAGTAAATGCCCTTGAATACTTATATGAAGGAATAGAGAAAAAAATAAAATAGGTGCTTTAAGCACCTATTTTGCTTTCAATAATTGACTTAACCTTACTTGGAAGAGCTTCTTCTTCTTCCTTAGATATACCTTTCGTATTTATTGGAGGATGTATGTACATTTCAATAATTCCAGGCTTTATTTTATTACCATTAGCCTCCATAATGTTTCTAGACCCTTTTATTGTAACAGGAACAATTTTTACTTTAGATTTAGTTGCAAGTTTAAAGCTTCCTGCTTTAAAGTCAGATACCTTTCCTGTTTTACTTCTAGTTCCTTCAGGAAAAATAACCATTGAACGTCCCTTTTTTAAAAGTTTAGTAGCCTCTGCAATAGCTTCAGCAGATTTTCTAATGCTACTTCTATCCATAAATACACAATCAATTTTTTTCATCCATTGATTTAAAATAGGAACTTTACCTAGTTCAAGTTTAGCAACAAAGCCTTTTTTCATTTTAATATTAGCTAAAAAAAGAGCAATATCAAAGTTACTTTGATGGTTACTCATAAATAAAACTGTTTCATCGTTTGGAATGTTTTCTTCTCCAAATACCTTAACAGTAGCTCCTGCTAACTTAATTTTATTTTCCGCCCATTTAGAAACATAATTAAAAACAAAATCATCTCTTTTAAATTTTTCTTCTTCAGATAATGTATTTTTATCCCATTTATTAACCTTGCTTAGCTTAGGTAGTGTAAACAGTAAACTAAAAGCAAAGTTTAAATACCATATAATAGATCTAAACATAAGTCATCCTCCTAAATTTAAAGTCACAATGTACATTATATTATAAATATAAAAACAATAAAATAGCCTCTTATCTAAAAGATAAAAGACTATTTTAAACTTAAAGTTTTATATTATGGAATTACCATTATAGGTACTTCAGCTTTTTTAACAACTTTAGAAGTTACAGAACCTAAAATATATTTATCAACGATTCCAGCTCCTGTTTTTGTCATAATAATAAGATCTATATTTTTCTCTTCAACTGCATTAAATATTTCTTTAGCAGGAGAACCTAGAGAAGAAACTTTTTCAACATCATATCCCTTTAAAAGATCACCTGCTCTGTTTAATACAGAGTGGCTAAGTGTTGTTACGGTTTCCATAAACTCTGGACTTACATAATCAACAGCTGAAACGTTAAATTCGTCTATTACATGAAGAAGAACTACTTGAACTTCATCTTTTCTAAAAAGATCTTTTAGACTTTCTATAGATTTTAAAGTTTTTTCTGATTTATCTACTGGTACTAATATTCTTTTAAATGCCATATTAATTCCCCCTAAAAATAATTACTAACTAAAAGTAATTCTATATTAAGTATAACTATATTATACTATTAATTGAAAATGTAGACAAGTATAAAATTTGAATATTGAGAAAATATTTGAAATAGAGGCTGAATATTCTTATAAAAAGAAAACACCTAGAAGATTTAATCTTCTAGGTGTTTTATATATTATGCTCCGACTTTGTCGTTGCCTGAATTTATTTTATTAAGTGTACTGTGCTTTTTAGAGTAAGCAAAGTAAATAATAAGTCCAAGTACTAGCCAAATTCCAAAGTATAACCATGTAGTTGCTGATAGGTTAAACATTAAGAATAAACAACATGCAGCAGCTATTATTGGAAGAGCTGGTACAAATGGAGCTCTAAATCCTCTTTCAACATGTGGATGAGTTTTTCTAAATATAATTACTGATATAGAAACTAATAGGAATGCAGATATTAAAGTAATATTTGCAAGGTCAGCTAGTTGCTTAAGATCAATAAATCCTGATACAACAGCTGCGAAAAGTCCTATTACCCAAGTTGAAAGTGTAGGTGCTTGGCTCTTAACACCAAGGTGTGAAAACTTTTCAGGAAGTAGTCCGTCACGGCTCATTGAGTAAAGTATTCTTGAACCACCGAAGCTATATGCAAGCATAACAGCTATAATTCCTATAACAGCTCCCACTGATATTAAAGAAGCAGCCCAACTTTGTCCTACAGTTTGAAGTGCATATGCCATAGCATCAGCAACATTTAGTTTTGTGTAGTGACAAACTCCTGTTAAAACAATACATACTAAAACATATATTGCAGTACAAGTAACAAGTGAAACAACTATACCGATTGGTAGGTTTCTTTGAGGGTTTTTAACTTCCTCAGCTGATGTTGATACAGCATCAAATCCAGTAAATGCAAAGAATACAGATGCAGCACCAGCAAATACTCCACTCCATCCAAATGGCATAAAGTCTTTTAGGTTATTAGTATCAACATGGAATACACCAACTGCTAAGAATATAAGAATAACAGCTAGTTTAACAATAACCATAAAGTTATTAACTTTTTTACTTTCTTTTGTTCCTCTTGAAAGTAATATAGTAACAAATAAAACAACTATAATAGCTGGTAAATTAACAATTCCTCCGTCAGCAGGGATTGTAGTAAGACTTGCTGGTAATGTAATACCAACTTCTTTTAAAAGTCCGTTAAAGTATGATGACCATCCTCCTGCAACAGTTGCAGTACTTACTGTATATCCTATTACAAGTGACCATCCAACTAAGTGAGCTATAATCTCACCCATCGAAACGTAAATATAAGCGTATGCACTACCTGACGTTGGTACAGATGATGCAAACTCTGAATAACAAAGTGCTACCATTATACAAACAATAGCTGAAATTATAAATGAAAAAACAACAGCAGGACCTGCATCACGAGATGCTACAAGACCTGTTAGAACCATAACGCCTGTTCCGATAACAGCTCCGATACTCATTAGAGTAACGTCAAATGCGCCAAGAGTTCTATTTAATGAAGCTTTTTTATTGTTTTCAAGGATTTCGTTAACATCTTTTTTTCTAAATAAAGACTTCATAAATTATTCCTCCTAATCCTCCTATAATATTAAATTGTAACTTAAGGATAAATATACATTTCTCCAAGCCCTTAATAATATTAGTATTCATAGAAGATTCCGTCAAATATACAAACATTGTTAAAAAAACTAACCAAAAGAAAATATGTAATATTATCTACATAAATCGCCTAAAATCTTAGTTATTTGCCATATATTATTATGCAAAATATTGCAAAAATACAGAAAATATAACAAAAAGCTTACTGAAATAATATGGAAAAAAAAGTAAGTGAAATAAAGTGAGTAGTGTCAATAGGTATAGAAATTGATAATAAATTCACAATATTGTGAATTTATTATTTAAGCTGTAATTTTTTTCATTTAAACTTAATTTAATAGGTAATAAATTTTTAAAATTTATAAAGTTATTTAATATATTAAGATATATTTAAGATGTTAGCATTGCTATATGAAAAATATAATTTTATGTTAAAATGATATTAACTTTTAATAAACTATAAAGAGAGGTTATAAAATGAGATTGAAAAAAGGTTACCTTCTAGGGATAATTATAGCTGCTTTAGTTATACTTTTAGGAGTAGGTTACTGGCTTAAGACAGATGGGAGTTTTAAAAATAAAAAGTCTTTAGTACAAACTAGCGAAATATATGAAAGTAACACTAAAGAAAGACCATTTAATTCAGGGGTATTTATATTAACAAATAATATAAAATCAGTTCGTGGTACATATTCTGCATTTACAAGTGTTGGATATGATGTTTTAAGTGGAGATTTTAAAAAGTATGAAGAAAAATTAGACTATAATGGTGTTTTTATTTTCCCGGAAGATAGCATAGCTTCTTTAAAAGATGAAGAGATTAATAAAATAAAACAAAATATTGAAAATGGACAAAATGCTATTATAATAGGTAAGTCTAAGTTATCAGAAAGTATAGGAATTGAGTTTACACATGAGAAAAACGTAAATTCTTACATTATGACAGGATATGAAAAACAAAAAATAGAAGTAAAAAATGGAATGAAATCCTATCAATTCAATGCTCCAAAGGATTTTAAAAAATTAGCTGTAAATTCTGTAGATGATACTGAGGTTATGGTATCTGGTAATGTAGGAAAAGGAAAAGTTATATATTCAGCAAGTGATTTAGCACCTGTTGATGGTTCAGGATATGAGTATTTTCCGTTTTTATTAGATGCTTTTGTAAAAGAGTTTAATTTAAAACCTGTATATTCTAGGGCAAATGGAGCTATATATTTAGATATTGGGTACCATATGGGAGTTGATACTCCAGAGCAAATAGCTGAAAGAGCTAAAGCTTGGGGATATGATCAAATAAATGTAGGTGTATGGTCTTCTATGACAGATGATAATATAAACTACTATAAAAGTATTATAGAAGAGTGTCATAAAAGAGGTATTAAAGTATTTGCATGGTTTGAACTTCCAATGGTTAGTATAGATTTTTGGAATGAACATCCTGAGTGGAGACAAAAAACAGCAGATGGAAAAGACGCGCAAATTGACTGGAGATATTTAATGGCTCTAGAAAACAAAGACTGCTTTAATGCTGTTAAAGACTATGTAAAAAATATTATGATGAAGTTTGACTTTGATGGTATAGATATAGCAGAAATTTACTATGAATCTCCAGGATATGGTTTTATGGATCCTACTATATTTACACCTATGAATAATGCTTTTAGAGAAAACTTTAAAAAGAGATATGGATTTGATCCTAAGGAGGCATTTAATCCTCAGTCAAAGTATTACTGGAAAAGTAATAAAGAAGTTAAAGAAAAACTTATAAATGAGAGAGTAGAGCTTATAACTTCACAGCATAAAGAAATGCTAGATGTAGTAGAGGAAATAAAAAAGACAAAGCCTGATATTGAGGTTATAGTTACTATGATAGATAGTATTGCAGACAATAGAATGAGAGAAAATATAGGTCTTGATGCTAATGAAATAGTAAAGCTTCAAAAAGAATATGATTTTATACTTAATATAGAAGATCCATTTACTCTTTGGAGTCTTGGACCTGAAAGATACAGTGTTATAGGTGAAAACTATAGAAGTATTATGGACAAAAATAATGATTTGTATATAGATATAAACATTATAGATAGATTTGGACAAAATTATCCAACTAAAAAGCAAAGAGGAATAGAAATATATTCTTTAATACACAATGCAAGTAAGTATACTGATAAAGTAATAATGTATTCACTTTCAACACCTGAAAAGGAAGATATGAATCTTGCTCCATATGCCTATGCATATGATGTAGATGGAAAAAAAGTAGGGGATAATACCTATGAGTTTGAAGCTAAGAATAACTTTATTGTAAGTTTAGATATGAATGGTAAAGAAGCTTATATAGATGGAAAAGAGTATCCTGCTTATACAAACAACAAAATTATAATTCCAGCAGGAAAACATAAACTTGAAATAAAAGACTCTACTAAAGACAAGATAAAAATAACAGATATAAACTCACATATAGTAAATTCATCTTATGAAGGAGATTCTATTAACCTTACTTATAAATCTAAGGGAAGATGTTTTATAAATGTAGATAAAAAACCTACATCTATAACTTTAGATGAAAAGTCTATAAACCCTGAGATTAAAGAGTTAAATGGAACATATACAATTTTACTTCCAAATGGTGAGCATACAATAAATATTAAATAAAATAAGCGAGGATAATCCTCGCTTATTCTTTTTCTACTTCGCTTACAAGTTCTTCTATAAGAGATTTAACTGGAACAATTTTATCAATTTTATATGCATTAGAACCACAAAATACTAGTGAGTTTTCAGTTTCACCTTTTACAGAATCTATTAAAGAACATGATATACAATATGGAATGTCTTTTTTAGGACATTTTCCTATACAGTTATAACATTTTCTAATAGGATCATTTGACACTTCGATTCTTTTAGCAAATGTGTTTCTAATACCACGTCCAGGAAGTCCTACAGGGCTTTTAACAAGACCTATATCTTCCTTAGTAGAATTAACATAAGCCATTTTAAATTCTTCACTAGCATCACATTCGTTAGTTGCTACAAATCTTGTTCCCATTTGAACGCCTTTTGCACCAAGCTTTAAAACCTTAGCTATATCTTTTCCTGAATATATTCCTCCAGCAACTATAAGAGGAATTTCTTTGTTGTATTTTTCCTCATATGGTTTTATGCTTTCAATAATTTTTCCTATTTCATCATAAAAACCTTCACGGGATTTATCTATATCTTCAAGTTTAAATCCTAAATGTCCTCCTGCATCAGGGCCTTCAAATACTACTGCATCAGCAGTAGCTCCATGACGCTTGTCCCACATTTTAAGTATAAGTGAGCACACTTTTGAAGAAGACACTATAGGAGCTATTTTAGTAGCAGTGCCTTTACAAAGTTCAGGAAGAGACATAGGAAGTCCAGCTCCTGATATAATAAGGTTTGCACCAGATTCTACAGATGCTTTTACAAGCTCTTCATAGTCATTAGATGCAACCATTACATTAACAGCAACTAATCCATCTTTAGCTTTTTTTAAAGCTTCTTTAACATGATGCTTTAAAGCTCTTATATTTGCCTCTAGAGGGTTTGTTTCAAAGTCAGGCTCTAAATACCCAGGGTGAGCTGCAGAAATAGTTCCTATGCCTCCACAAGACGCTACAGCACCTGCTAGCTTAGATAAAGATATACCAACACCCATACCTCCTTGTATTATAGGAAGAGAGGCTTTTAAATTATCAATCTTTAAAGGACTAAGTTTCATTTACCATACCTCCGATGAATACTTTGATTATCAAAGTAAATGTTATGTACTAATTCCTAATATTAATATTAGAAAAGTCTTATGTCAATAATTTTCGATATATTTGGCAAAAGTCCTATGTAAATTTATACAAAAAAGTAAAAAAAAGAAGTTCGAGCGGGGGACTCGAACTTCTTTTGCTAAATTTAGGGTTGACTTATTTATGATGTATGTTTCTAGTAGTTAGGGATTATGTTATTATTATAGTATAATAGATAATAATAATCAATAGTAATTAATACCAAGTATTGATTATTTATGTTATAGCATTTAATTTAGTATAATTTATTTATTAAATATTATTTGATATACTAAATTATAAATGGAAAAATTTTATAAACCTATGTTTTAAAGGAGGAAATTATATGAATATACTAAAGGATGAAATGACATCTAAAGAAAGAATTGATGCTTATTTTAGTGGACAAGAAGTAGATAGATTACCTTGTTTTGTTTTTTTAAATGAAATGGGTTGTCATTTTATGAATACAGATATAGATAAATACTATAAAGATGCTGAAACTATGAAGGATGTGGAAATGTATCTTTTTAATAAGTTTAATGGAGACAGCTTAGGGGTAGGTCTTGATGGAAAGCTTATAGCTGAAATATATGGAGGAGAAGTTGTTTTAACAAAAGATGATGTTGCTTATATAAAAGAAGCACCACTTAAAGACTATAAGGAATTAGATAATTACAAAATAATAGACCCATATAATGACGGAAGAATGCCTGTTTTATTAAAAGCCTTAGACCTTTTAATAAAAGAGTCTAAGGGAGTTGTAGAAGTAGGCTCTGGAAGTGTAGGGCCTATGACACTTGCAGCTTCTTTAAGAGGAGCTAATAAAATAATGAGGGACTTAAGAAAAGACCCTGAAAATGTTCATAAATTATTAGAGTTTTCCCTTGAAACAAGCTTAAAATACGTTGAAACTGTTTACAATGAATTTGGAATAGGAGTTTCTGTATCAGATCCTATATCATCATGTAGCCTTATAGGAGCAAAATATTTTAAAGAGTTTAGTATGCCATACCTTAAAAGATATGTAGATGGTATATACAAAATAACAGGAAAAAAACCAGGGCTTCATATATGTGGAGAAACAAAAAAGATTTGGGATGATATTAAAACACTTAATATAGGAAACTTTAGTCTTGATAATGCAGAAGATATTGGGGAACTTAAAGAGGCTATGGGAGATAAAATATGTATAGTAGGTAATGTAAGACCTGTTGAGGCTATGAAATTTGGAACAGTAGAAGATGTTCTTAATGAGTCTAAAATATGTATAGAAAAAGCAATTGACAGTCCAAATGGCTTTATATTATCTCCTGGATGTAACATTCCTATAGGAACTAAGGAAGAAAATATACATGCTTTAGTTAATGCATGTAGACTTTATGCTAGAGGTGTCAAAATGAATAAGGGGGTTTAAAATGTCCAATAGAAATAAAGGGATACTTGCTATTGTAATATCTGCTTTAGGTTTTGCTATTATGTCTGCCTTTGTAAAAATGGCAGGAGATTTACCTACAGTTCAAAAAGCTTTATTTAGAAATTTAGTTTCAGCAGGTATTGCTTTTGCACTTGCAAAATATCACTTAGCTCCATTATTTGGGAAAAAAGAAAACCAAAAACTTTTAATTTCAAGGTCTACACTTGGACTTTTAGGAGTTGTTCTTTACTTTTATGCTATAGATAAATTAGTTTTATCAGATGCAGAAATGTTAAATAAGCTAAGTCCTTTTTTAGTTATTATATTTTGTGCTATTTTTTTAAAGGAAAAAATAAAACCTGTACAGGCAATTTCTTTAATAATAGCATTTATAGGATGCTTATTTATTATAAAACCTCAGTTTACAATAGATATAGTGCCTTATTTAATAGGTTTTTTATCTGCTATATTTGCAGCAGGTGCTTATACTGTTTTAAGGGTTTTAGGAGATAAGGAAAAATATTATACAATAGTTTTCTATTTTTCTTTTTTCTCAACAGTAGTGCTTTTACCATTTGTAATTTTAAATTATGAACCTATGACTATAAGACAAACTATATATTTACTTTTAGCAGGGGTTTTTGCAAGTTTTGGTCAGTTTGGAATAACTATTGCATATAAATTTGCTCCAGCTAAGGAAATATCTATATTTAATTATTTTACAGTAATATTTTCAGGAATACTTAGTGTAATATTATTTAACCAATATCCAGATACTTTAAGTATAGTAGGATATATAATAATATTTTTATCATCTTTATATATGTTTATATATAATAAACGCTAACATGTTTATAGATTTTGCTACATTTTTTCTCTCAAAATAAGTTATACAACTAATAGTTTAGTAAAATACAACTAAGAGTAGAGAAATTCAACTGTGTATCCCTTACTTTATTAAAAGTCATTTTATATAATCTTGCTATGATTATAATTAAAGAAAAGAGGAACAAAGTATGAAAAGAACATTAGGTGAAAAAATAAATAGCCTTAGGAAACAGAGAAACATGACTCAAGATGAGTTAGCTGAAAAAATGGGTGTATCATCTCAAGCTGTAAGCAAGTGGGAAAAGGGATTAAGCATTCCTGATATACCTATTCTTATAGAACTATCAGATTTTTTTCATATAACACTAGATGATCTTTTAAAGGAAAAGGAAGATACAGTTAGCTTTATACCTAAAGAAGAAAGAAAAAATATTAATGAAATGTTTTTACGTGTTAATGTACAGTCTATGCAAGGTGATAAGGTAAAGATTAATTTGCCACTAGCTTTAATAAAAATGGCTGTTGATATGGACATTGAGATTCCTCAGTTTAATGGTATTGATATTTTAAAGAGAATAGATATTAATATGATTATTTCTATGATTGAAAGTGGTGTTGTTGGAAAACTTGTAGAAATAGAAAGTAGTGAGGGAGACATTGTTGAGGTTACAGTAGAATAATGAAAGTAAAAATTAATACAAAGGATACTAAAATCAACATATATATTCCTACTTTTTTAGTACTAAATAATTTCTCTTTTTCTATACTTATGTATGTATTAAGTAATCAAAGTATAGAAAAAAAGTATATAAAGTGTTTAGAAGATCAGAAAGAAAAGATTTTAAAACTAATGAAAATGTGTAGAAAACAATATAAGGGATTAACTATTGTTGATATAAAAACCAGTGAAGGTGAAAAAATACTAATTACACTATAAAGTAATTTTTATAGTAAAAACCATTATAAACGAAAAAGGCTAAATGTAAGGTGGGATTACAGTTAGCCTTTTTATATATAATTAATTCTTTAAAGGGTTTTTGTACGTCGTTGATATATACTATTAAAATTCTAAGCTATATGTAACCTTACTTTAAGGCATAAATACAAAAAAATACTGATATTTTACAAGAAATTTACAAAAAAGTAGTCACACTTTTTTATTTTATGTTTAAAGTAAACTTTTCAAGCTTTTTCATATCATATGAAGGGTATATAATAGCAGCATCTTCAAATGTAAGCCCTTCTTTAAGCCCTTGAATAATAGCTTTTTGAAGACTTGTTTTACTATCTATTTTTTCTAAAACAGATATATCACTTTCTCCATTAAAAACTCTTTCATACATATTTAAATAGTAAGGTATAATTGGATATTCATAAAACATAGAAGCGAATTTATGAATATTGCTACTTTCATCTAAAATATGTCTATAGTTTCTATTTAAAAGCCATGAAGTGCAGGTAAAGCCTTTAATAACAGCTCCGTTAAAGTATTTATAGAAAAACTTAATAGCTTCTTTCATAGAATTTATAGAGTCTTTTATATTAAGTTTTTCACTTTGGTCTATATGTATATTTAAAAGTGAAGTTCCGTTTTCTATTTCAAGTGAATAATCACACTTATTTATAGTAGTAAGCGTGTTTTGACACTTACCAGATAAAATAGGATTTGCTGTTATTGTTATATCTGATTCAATATACTCTGATATAAAAGCCTCATTTTCCAGTGTTTTACTACCAAATAAATCATATTTTACCCCTTTATCTGAAAGTAGAAGAGGGAAACCAGTTACAGCTTGTTTAAAAAGCTTAACATCTCCTTTAAACTCTATTTTTTCAAACTGTAGTCTTCCTATTTTAAATAGTTTTCCTGTAAGATGGCGAGAAATCCAGTTAATATTAGAAAGACCTGTGTTTCCTGTTTTAGCTTTATTGTTTTCAGTCCATATTTTTATATCCTTTAATGTATCATATAAAATACTGTTTGGTATATTTTTTTCACTATAAAACTGTTTTGTATCTTTTATTTTAGCTATACATATTAAAAGTATAAATAAATCTGTTTTTTCATTAAAAATACTTAATAGGTTTTCATACCTTTTTTCATAATCTACATTTTCATAAAAATAGGTTGATAAATAATTTTCAAACAAAGAAGTATGTTCTTTGTTTGAAAATACATTATTTTTAAGGTCTATTAAATCATTAGATAAACTAGAAATATCTATTTCATCACAAGTAGATTTTATATAGTCATTTGTTAAAAAATCCATATGTCACCTCTTAGTCTAAAAGATTTATAAGGTTTTCACGGAAAATTTCATAGTCGTTTTCTTTAAGTGAATAACCCATATTAAAATTAAATACATCGCCTTTCATTTCACAGTGTTCTCCTGTAACTTTTAAAAGACCTTTTTCAAGTATATCATTATAATTATAACCTTTTTTCTCTAGAAGTTTCATAATATTATATTCTTCAATACCTATTTTAAGGTTTTCCCATCTTATTGAACTAACAGGTTTTAAGTTTTTTCCTGGATAAACAAAGAAAGTATCTCCAGCTATCCATCTTGGAAACTTATATGATGGATTAGAATAAACATCATTTGTATATAAACAGTAATTCCATCTTAAAAACCCAGATACACCTAACATATAGCTTATATGTCCTACAAGCCTACTTTCAAGAGGAGGAGAAGATATAAATTGATTAGGTCTGTGTGGAAGACAACAAACAAACCATGTTATAAAATCACCTTTTTTAAGTATTTCATCTCTAATTTCTTTAAATTGGTTAAAGTTTTGTCCTATCATTGGAAGTGATATAGAACTATCTGTTACAAAACAATCAGGTTTATTTAAAAAACTAGGATCATGAACTGCACATTTATACTTTAAGTTAATATTTTCCACAGTTGAATTTATAAAGTTTTTACTAGTTTCAAATAATTCAGGATTATTTGGTTCATCACAAAAAATTCTAACTTTATCTATTAAGCCTTTTTCAATAAAATGTGTTAGTAAAATACGAATATATGTGTGAAGATCTTTTTTATTACTTATATATTTAAATGTTTTATCTTTTTCATCAAAATAACTAACTCTAAAAGGATCTTTATATTCTGGATAAAGTGGACTTTTAAAGTCACTTCCATGCCAGTTACCTATAAGACCAAAAATATCAATCTCTTCGTTTATACCATGTTTAAAACAAATATCTATATATCTATCAAGTGCTGTAAAGTCTAGATTTAAATTACCATTTATATCTTTTTTTACTGAAACAATATTATGCTCAAATAAATTAGATGGATTTTTTTCTATTTTAAAACAAGCTTGTCCTGCCCAAGGGAAATCGCTTGCTATAATAGTTATGGTTTTCTGACCTGCTGTAGAAAGTTCTTTTATATAATTATCTATTATGTAAAAATGCTCATCAGAAAATAAAGAAACATCATAGTAACGTGCAAGACTACATGGATGCTGCCAAAGGTCTAAGAAAAACTCTGATTCTTTAGGTAGTGAAGTGTTTAATACTTCAAAACTACAAGGAATACTTCCAAGTAAAATTTCATCATCATAGTCTTTTGTATAATATAAATTTATGTTAAACTTAGCATTTTTATTTATTTCATTAGGAAACTTTCCACTAACCCATATTATTTGAGCAGTACCAGGTTCTACTAATATACTTTTTTTATCAGATATAATATCTGAAGTAAGACTACCATTATCATCTGGAATATAGTCTACAATAGATAGTTTAACGTTTTCTTTAATTAAAGAATTATCACAGTCTATATCAACTCTTATTCTATTTATAAGACCTTTCCAAACAATATGATTAAACTTTTCAATACAGCAATGAAATTCTTCAAGTGAATTAAGTATTAATTGAAATGCAAAAGTTTCGTTTTTTAGAAGTTTTCTATTAAAAGATTTTTGATTATACATTGATTTTGGACATCTTGTATATTTAAGGTGTCTATATCCTGAATGAATTATCCCATAATTTAGATCCATTTTTAAGCCCCCTAATATATATCTTAATAATTTAACTAATTATATTTATCTATCGACATAATAGTATAAAAATAAATTATAAAAGTATAATAGTTATAATCTATATATTTGGTATATGATATTAAAAATGTCTATATTACAAAAGGAGTAAAGGTTATTCCTTTACTCCTCCAGCTGTAAGTCCTTTTACAAGATATTTTTGTATAAATAAAAATAATATAAAAACAGGAAGTACTGATATTAAAGAAGATGCCATCATTTTATGCCAGTAAGTTTCAAATAAAGATTGGTAAGATGTAAGTGCTACAGAAATAGTTTTAAACTCAGGTTTAGTTATAAAGGTTTGTGCATATAAAAGGTCGTTCCAAGATGTAATAAATGCAAATAATCCTGAGGTTATTATTCCAGGTGCTAAAAGTGGCATAAGAATTTTAGTAACAGCTTGCCTTCTTGTACAGCCATCTATCATAGCAGCTTCCTCAAGGTTTTTAGATATTCCTTCTAAATATCCGTATAAAAGCCAAACAGTCATAGGAAGTGCAAATGCAGTGTTTGGAATAATAAGTGCTACATATGTATTTAAAAGGTTTAAATCCCTCATTATTTGATACATAGGTCCTATTAAAATAACAGGTGAAAACATTTGAGTCATTATTACTAAAAATAAAAACATTTTCTTTCCTTTAAAGTTAAATCTAGAAACACCATAGGCTGCAAATGAACCTATTATTACACAAAGAATCATTGTGCTAGAAGAAACAATTATACTATTAATAAGAGGGGTTTTTATGTTGTTATCTCCTATTAAAACATCTTTAAAATTTTCAAAGTGAACTGTATCTGGTATCCATTTAGGAGGCCAAAGAGTAACGTCTGTGTAAGATTTTATTGATGTAGATATCATTATAAAAAAAGGAGATATTAGAAAAAGTATTATAGCAGTTACTAAAATAGTATTTATAATTTTAAATATAATATGTTTTTTCATTAATTCTCTCCTTTATTTATTTGTTTAAAGTAGGCTAAACTTAAAACTGTTAAAATAACAAAAACTATTACAGATAAGGTAGAGCTTATACCTAAATTGTATTTTCCAATAGCCTCTTCATATATTTTTATAATTATAGTTTCAGTGGCTCTCATAGGACCTCCCCCTGTTAAAACATATATAACGTTAAAGGAGTTAAATGTCCATATTGTAGTTAGGTTTAAAACAATTAAAAGTACAGTTTTTATACTAGGTATAGTAATATGGATAAATCTTTTAAATACATTTGCTCCATCTACTTTAGCTGCTTCATAAAGTGATTCTGGAATATTACTAAGAGCTGATAAAAACATCATAGTAATTAACGGAATACCCATCCAAGCATCCACTACAGCTGTAGATATAAAAGCAAGACTTGTATCTGAAAGCCATGATAGTGGTCCATTAATAATACCTATTTGTTCTAAAAAGTAATTTAAATATCCATATTGTCCATCAAGAATCCAAGACCATAATATAGCAACTACAACCTGGGGAATAGCCCAAGGAATTAAAACTAAAAATCTATTTACTTTTTTTATGTATATTTTGCCATTTAGGAAAAGTGCCATAATAAAACCGATACTTATTTTTAAAAATACAGTAAGTAAAGTCCATTTAAAAGTTAATATTATAGTTGAATAAAGTTTTGGATTAGTTAATACGTTTTTGAAGTTTTCAAATCCTACAAAAGTGCTATTATTACCTATTAAAGATACATTTTGAAAAGAATATTTAAATGTTAAAAGTAATGGATATCCATATACAATAATCATAAATATTAAAACCGGTGCAATAAGACAGTAGGGAGTCAAACGTTTTTTGTAAGTAGTATTAAACATAATTTTTCTCCTAAATCTTGAAATTATAATAAAGGTAGCTGATAACAGCTACCTTTTATTTTTTACTTTGAAGTTAATTCTTTTTCAGCTTCTTTTAAAGCATCCTCTGATGAAGCTTTTCCAGTTATAGCTTTTTGAACAGCTTCTGTAAAGCTTTTATTAAATGTATCCCATACAGGAACTTTAGGTTCTGCTACTCCGTATTGAATCATTTCTTTAAATGGTTTTAAAAACTCATCATTGTATCTTGCTTGAGTTTCTTCTTCTTTAAGTATTGGGAAGAATCCAATTGCTTCATCGTAAGCATTTTGATACTTAAATTGTCCCATAAACTCAATAAGCTTCCATGCAAGTTCTTTGTTTTTGCTTTGAGATGATATTGAGAATGAGTCAGTAACTAATGTTTCAGCCATTTGACTTCCTTTTGGAAGAAGTGCAACTCCATATGGAGCTTTTTCAGCACTTGAATCTAGTACTTTTTTCTCCCATGGTCCTGAAATAAACATTGCAAGGTCTCCGTTTTGGAACATTTTAGATTGATCTCCTCTAGCTGTTGCTACAGGATCTGGTATTAGTTTAGCATCATTAAATTTCTTTAAGTAGTCTAAAGTAGCTATATTTTCTTTAGTAGCAAGTTTTATATTTCCTTTTTCATCTGTTGCGCTACCACCGTTTTGATAAATAAAGTTAAATAATTCATCAGTTCCAGAAGTTATATCTGTTGGAATTGCAAATCCGTGCATTTTAGGATTTTCTTTTTTAACTTTTTCAGCAGCTGCATAAAGCTCGTCCCAAGTAGTTGGAGCAGTTTTTATTAAGTCTTTTCTGTAGTAAAGAGCTCTTGAAGAAAATGCTAGAGGAATACCATATTGTGAGCCATTTATTTTAGCTGTTTCTAGTACATTTTCAACACGCTTTGATTTAAAATCATCAGTTATAAATCCGTCAAGCTTTTCAATAGCACCAAGTTCTGCAAATTGTCTAAGTGATCTTGAACCTGTAATCATAACATCAGGTGCTTCGTTTGCTTGAATTAAAGAAACAATTTTACTATTAGCTTCATCCCATCCAGCAGGTACAACTTGTACATCTACATTAGGATTTGCCTTTTTAAAGTCATTTATTCCTGCATCGTAAAGTCCTTTGTATAGTTCATCTTCATAACCAGGTATGAAAATTTTAAGAACTGTTTTTTCATTAGTTTGTTTTGGTGTGTCTTCTTTTTTGCTTCCACATCCTACTAAAGCTACAGAGCTAACTACTAGTAAAGTTAGTATAGATATGAAAGAAAAAATTTTAGATCTTTTTTTCATATAGGTTAACCTCCCTTAAATTTAATCTATATATTTATGTAATTTATAGTTGAATTTTATCTATCGACATAATGTTACAAAAATCAAAAGAAAAAGTATAATAGAAATAAGCTATAATATATTCCTTTTGTATTAATAAAATCTATAATTAACTATTTATTCCATTTAATAATTTAATACTTATTATAATACTTAAAATTCAAAAAGCAATATAAAACAAAAAAATACATATAAATACAGAAAATTTAGGGTTATATGGAGAACGGGGTACTGAAAATGAGAAAATTGTTACTTTGCGCATAATGTTATAATAATTATTGGAGGTGGGAATATGGCAAAGGTAAATAAAACTAATGCAATGAGAATACTTGACAAAGAAAAGGTAGTTTATGAAATGAAAACCTATGATGCTTCAGATGGTAAAATAGATGGAATATCTGTTGCTAAAAAAGTAGGAAGAGATGAAAACGAAATTTTTAAAACTATAGTTACAATAGGACAAAGTAAAGAAATATATGTATTTGTTATTCCAGTGAATAAAGAAATAGATCTTAAAAAGGCAGCTAAGGTAGCTGGGGAGAAAAAAGTAGATATGTTACCTTTAAATGATCTTTTAAAAGTAACTGGATACATAAGAGGGGGATGTTCTCCTGTTGGTATGAAAAAGCTTTACAAAACATTTATTGAAGAAAGTGCTAAAACATTATCAACAATAGTTTTTAGTGGCGGAAAAATAGGCATGCAAATAGAAATGAATCCAAATGATTTAATTAATGTTATATCCGCTGAATATGCACATATTGTAAAAAGCTAAAGTGACTATGTCACCTTAGCTTAAAAGTCTGCTTACAAGTTCTACTGCTTCAGGAGCATTTTCAGAGTATCCAGTAGCTCCAATTTCTTTAGCAAATTTTTCTGTAATAGGACCACCACCTATTATTATAGGTTTGTTTATATTTTTTTCTTTAAATAAATCTACAATAGTTTTCATATGATTCATAGTTGTAGTCATCATACTAGAAAGACCTACAATATCAGGGTCATGTTTAATAACTGCATCTAAAATATCACTTTCACTACAGTCTGTTCCAAGGTCTATTACTTCATATCCTGATGCTTCAAGCATTATACCTACAATATTTTTTCCAATGTCATGAGTATCGCCTTTAACTACAGCTAAAACTATTTTACCTTTGTTTTCCTTTTTCAAAAGTCCACTTGCACGTAGCTTTTCAATTCCAAGGTTTAAAGTATCAGCGCAAATTATAACCTCTGGAATAAAGTATTCTTCCTCATCATAAAGTTTAGCTGCTCTTAGCATTCCATCATTAAGACCTAGTGTGTAAATATCATCAATGGAAATAGATGGTTCATTTAAAGCCTCTTCAATAAGTTCTTCAATTAAATCCTCTTCCATATCAACAACACAGTCAGATATTTTTTCAAGTATTGGGTGCATTTTAAGTCCTCCCTTATAAACATAATATATTTAGATAATATAACTTTATTTAAGTATTTTGCAATACATAAAAAATTTGTAAAGTTATCAACAATTTGTGGAAAAGCTTTTTTAAAACATAAGTGAAAAAAATATTATTTCAATGTATAATACATTAAGAGGTGATTTTATGTCAGGAATAGCAGGCAATGGATGTGACGTACTTATTCCTTTTAATGAAAGAAAACCACTTAAGGAAATTGAGAGAAGCATTATTAAAAAATATAGAAAAAATATTTGGTCAAAGTTTGTAAAAGCAATAAACGATTATAATTTAGTTGAAGAAGGAGATAAAATAGCTGTTGCCATTTCAGGTGGAAAAGATAGTATGCTTATGGCAAAACTATTTCAAGAACTTCAAAGACATGGTAAATTTAAATTTGAACTAGAGTATGTAGTAATGGACCCAGGGTATCATCCAGATGTTAAAGCTTTAATGGAGGATAATTGTAAATACTTAGATATTCCTATAAAAATATATGATTCAGGTATTTTTGAGGTTATTGATAAAATAGCAAAGGATTATCCTTGTTATATGTGTGCAAGAATGAGAAGAGGTGCACTTTATAGTAAAGCAAAGGAACTTGGATGTAATAAATTAGCACTTGGTCATCATTTTAATGATGTTATAGAAACAACAATGCTAAATGTTTTATATACAGGAAACTTTAAAACAATGATGCCAAAGCTTCATGCTAATAACTTTGAAGGAATTCAGCTTATAAGACCAATGTACTATATAGAAGAAGTTCATATTCAAAAGTTTACTCAATCAAGTGGAATATTTCCTTTAAACTGTGCTTGTATGGTAGCTGCACAAAAAATAGGAAGTAAAAGATATGAAATAAAAGAAATGATAGCAAAACTAAAAGAAAACTTTAAAGATGTAGATAAATCTATATTTAAAGCAGCAGAAAATGTTAATATGGACTCAATACTTGGATGGGAAAAAGGTGGAGAAAAACATTCATTTTTAGATTTTTACGAAGATTAAGGACTAGTAATAGTCCTTTTTTATTTTATATATTTTAAGGAAATATCATAAAAATTCAGATAAATGAATAAGGATTATATTTCCATGTCATAAACTCTTTTAATAAATCACAAATCCTGTTATACTATTTTTAGTTTTTTAAAAAGCATCTTTTTAATTAGGGTGGTGATTTACTAATGAAGAAAATTGGACTTTTACCTAGAATAATAATTGCTATTATACTAGGACTTATAATTGGAAGTATTGCTCCAAAGTCAGTAATAGCTATACTTTCAACCTTTAACGCATTATTTGGAAGCTTTTTAACTTTTACTATTCCACTAATAATAATTGCATTTGTAGCACCAGGTATTGGAGACCTTGGAAGTGGAGCTGGAAAATTACTTGGAATAACAGCAGGAGTTGCATATTTTTCAACAATTTTTGCAGGAACAATTGCATTTACTGTTAATTCAATTGTTTTTCCTAAAATTTTATCTCAAAGTGCTACTTTAACAGAACTTGCAAACCCTAAAAATGGATTAGTAGAGGCTTTATTTAGTATAGAAATTCCTCCAGTTATGAGTGTTATGACAGCACTTGTTTTAGCTTTTACATTAGGGCTTGGAGTAGCAGCAACAAATGCTGAAGTTTTAAAAAAAGGTCTTAAAGAATTTTATTTAATAGTTGAAAAAGTTATAGGGAAAATAATAGTTCCTCTTTTACCAATATATATTTTAGGTGTTTTTGCAAATATGACTTTTGCAGGACAAATAGGAAGTATAATGGTGATGTTTGGGAAAGTACTTTTAATGGTTATAAGCATACAAATTATAGTTGTGCTTATTCAGTACATTATAGCGGGAGCTATAAGTAAAAAAAATCCATTTAGATTACTTAAAAATATGATTCCAGCATATTTTACTGCAGTAGGAACTCAATCATCAGCAGCTACAATACCTATAGTTTTAGAAAGAACTAAGTTAAATGGTGTTAAATCAAAAATAGCAGACTTTGTTGTTCCACTATGTTCAACAGTTCATCTTTCAGGAAGCACAATAAACTTAACAACCTGCTCTATGGCTGTAATTGTAATGAGTGGAGGAGATATATCATTTACAAAGTTTTTCCCATTTATATTAATGCTTGGAGTAACAATGGTTGCAGCTCCTGGAGTTCCAGGTGGAGCAGTTATGGCTGCTATGGGACTATTTTCAACAATGCTTGGGCTACCAGAAAATATTATATCAATTATAGTTGCACTTCACTTAACACAAGATAGTTTTGGAACAGCATGTAATGTTACTGGAGATGGAGCTATAGCTGTAGTAATAGATAAAGTATCAGAAAAAATTTAATAAGAATTACAAATCACCTTCAAGGTTTTCCTGAATATTGTATATAAGGAAAAAGTGAGGGTGATTTTTTATGTTTCAAAAAATATCTCATAATACTAAAAAAGTAATTTTAACAACCTTAGTTTCTATTATAGTTGCAATATCTTCTTATACAGTAATGTATTTAACTAATTTTAAACAATATGAACAGGAAATATCAAACAAGCTATATATGCTTGGAAAAGAACAAAAAGATTCTTTAAAAAGATTTTTAAATGAAATTGAAGAGGAAATTATTTTTGTAAGTAATATAAACGGGATAAAAACATTAAATCCAAGTGAAGTAGTTAGAATATCAAGTTATTTAATGTCCACTAAAAACAGATATAAAAAACTTATTGTTATGAATACAAAGGGAAATATTTTATATGGCTATTTAGAAAAACCAGAGGCTATTTATGAAAATTCTAGTTTTGAAAAGGCTATAGCAACTAAGGAAATAAGTAAAGAAGTAGAAAATAAAGGTAGTGAATATGTAATAAATATATACTGTCCTATTGTAAACTCAAATGGAGAATCAGTAGGTATAATATATCTTGAAATAAAAATGGCAGAGATATCAGATATTTTAAAAACATCTAAAACTGAAGAAGGTATGGAAAGTTATGTAGTGAATAAAGAAGGTATTATGTTAACAGAGTCAAGATTTGCTCCTGATGCTGTTGGTAAAATAAAAGTTAATTTGAAAAGCTTAAAAATAAGTATAGACCATTTAGCAACTACTAAGTATAAAGACTATAGAGGAGAAGATGTTTATGGTAGATACTTTGACGTAGGGGATTTAGGGTGGACTTTAATTGTAGAGAGTAATTATAGCTATAGTAAAATGAAGCAGGAAAAAACAAAGACAATAGGACAAATAACAGTTGCTCTTCAAGGATTATGCGTATTTTTAGTTCAAATATATTTAAGAAAAAAATTTGATTTAAGTTTAAGTGAAATAATAAATGATGAAGTTAAAAATGATTTAAATATAGATTTAGGAGGAGAAGAAAATGGTCAGGAGAATAAAAAGTAAAATACTTCTTCTTCACAAAACAGCGAAAATTTACACTATATACATTAGCTGTTTTATTATATCTGTATTAATAATGTATATAGTTATTAATTATCATATAACATATACAACTATTAATAATATAACTTTAGTTGGAGATATAAAAAAAGATAAAATAGGAAATCTACTTAATGATTTTCAGTATGATCTTTTAAGCTTTACTTTAGATAGTGATATTGTGTCTATGAACAAAGAGAGAATAGATAATAAGGTTAGCTTTATAAAGTATTACAAAAGGTTTTATAAAGATATTATTATTATAAATGATGATAAAAACCTTGTAACAGGATATTTAGATAATACTAAAGAGTATTTATATAGAGATTATGTAGTAGAAGCTTTAAATGGAAAATCAACAATGTCTCAACCTATAAGCGTTGAGGGAGAATGGTATGTAGATTTAGTAGGTCCTATAATACACAAAGATAAAAGACTTGGAATAATAGCTGTTAGAATATCACTATTAGAGCTTTCGAATTACTTGAAAAACTATCAACAAAATAAAAATATGGAAATATATTTAGTAAACTCAGATGGATACTTTTTAACAGGAGGTAAAAATAATTTAAGAAAAATAGGAGAAGATAGTATTGATATAAATGAGGTAAAACATAGCATTGATTACAACCCTAGAAAGGTTTATAAAAATTATGATAACAACAATGTATATGGAAAGTATTATGATTTTTCAATGGGAAATTGGACATTAATAATTGAATTTACTCAAAACAAAAATATTTTAAGATTAGTTTTATTAGTAGGAAGTTTAATAGTATTTTTAATATTATTTTTAATGAATAAAATAGTAAGTATTGTATATAAACATGAAGAATGTAATATGTAACTTGATAAAATTGGAATATAATAGCTTATATCAATAGAAAGTCCCTTTTTAATTAATATTATATATTGTATAATATTTAACAAGAGTTACTTTAAACTACTACCATTAAGGGGGATTTGTTATGCTTAAGAGATTAAATTTAAATCTTGAAGAACTAGAGTCAATGCTATATTTTTGGCAATCTGTAAGTGAAAAAGAAAAGGTTTCAGACATTTTTCTAGAAGAAATAGTTAATATGAAAGGCTTAACTCTTAGTTACAAAGTAGATGAGGAGCTAAGTGCAGAGGGAGCTAGAAAAGTTTTAAGCTCAATTACAAATAGAGAAATGCTTTCACAAAAAACTAAAAGTGAAGCAAGACTTTGGAACTTTAATATGTGGATGCTTGAAGATCTTGAATATACAAATATGATGATAAGACCTTTAAAGCAGCTTAATATAGACAATCTTGTTGAAGAAATTGGTGATGAGGCTGGAAAGTGTAAATATGAAGATGTTGAGGTTAGATTCTCTCCACTTTCAATGCAAGATTATATAATAAGTGAAGATACACTTGTTATTAACTTCTTTAAAGTTAAACCATCTTTTGAAGATGAAGATATTTTAACTATAGATAATATAGACATAAAAGAATACATTAAAACTAAATTAGTAGAGCTTATTAATAAATAGTAGTATAAAAGCATTCTAAAAAGTCGCACATTTTAGAATGCTTTTATTATACATAATATTTAAACGTATTATTAAAGATAAATATATAAATAATATTCGGTAATAAACGAAATATATAAAAATATAGATGAAAAATATATGAAAAAAGTCAAAATACCTATGTACATTAGAAGAAAGTTCTGATATTATATGAATGTAGGCAAGAAAAAGGAAATAATATTCGTATAAGAACGAAATTTAAAAATATAAAAAATAAAAATGTATGTATATGAGGTGTAAGGTATGTATGATTTAATTGTTATCGGAGCTGGTCCATGTGGGATTTTTACTGCTTTAGAATATAAGAAAATAAATAAAGATGCTAATATAATTATGTTTGAAAAAGGAAGAGGTCTTGAAAATAGAGTTTGTCCTAAAAGAAAAACTAAAAAATGTGTTGGATGTAATCCTTGTAATATAACAACAGGATTTTCAGGTGCAGGAGCTTTTAGTGATGGTAAATTAACTCTTTCAACAGCAGTTGGAGGAAGAATTGCAGAGTATGTAGGGGAAGAAAAAGCTATGGATGTTATAGGATATGTAGATAATATATACTTATCCTACGGAGCAGACCCTACTGTTTATGGTGCAAATGAAATGTATGATAAATTTTTAGAATACCAAAATGACTTATCAAAACATGATTTAAATCTTGTTTATTCACCACTAAGACACTTAGGAACAGAAAAGTCATTTGATATATACAAAAAAATGCAAGATGAATTAATTAGTCTTGGAGTAGATATTAGATTTTCATCACAGGTAGATGAAATTATTATAGAAGATAATAAAGCAAAAGGTGTAGTAGTAAAAGGTGATACATACCTTTCAAATAAAGTTGTTGTAGCAGTTGGAAGAGAAGGGTCAGAGTGGCTTTCAAAAGAATGTATAAACAAAGGTATAAATAAAAAAAGTACAGCTGTTGATATAGGGGTTAGAGTAGAGGTAAAAGACGAAATTTTAAGTGAGATAAATAAAGACCTTTATGAAAGTAAAATAATACACTATACTAAAACATTTAATGATAAGGTAAGAACGTTTTGTCAAAATCCATCTGGTATAGTATCAACAGAATATTATGAAGAAAATTTAGCAGTAGCTAATGGACATAGTTATAAAGAAAAAGAATTAAAAACAGAAAATACAAACTTTGCACTTTTAGTATCCCTTGATATTAATGAGCCTTTTGATAAACCAATTGATTACGGAAAAAACATAGTTAGAAACGCTAATATGATATCAGGAAATAAGGTTATAGTACAAAGATTAGGTGATTTAATAAAAGGACAAGCAACTACAAAAGAAGCCCTTGAAAATAATAGTGTTAAATATACTTTAGTAGATGCTTATCCTGGAGATTTATCTTTAGTTTTACCATATAGAGTTATAAAAGATTTAATAGAAATGTTTGAAGCATTAGATGGTGCATTTAATGGTATGGCTATGGAAGATACTCTTTTATATGGAGTAGAGGTTAAATTCTACTCAAATGAGGTTATAACAGATGAAAAGTTTGAATCTAATATAAAAGGATTATATTTTGGAGGAGACGGTTCTGGACACACTAGAGGGCTTATGCAAGCTAGTGCAAATGGAGTTATGATCGCAAGAAATCTTTAAATATTGCCCCTTACTAATTTTAGTAGGGGGTATTTTTTTTGTATTTTATCATATGTATATTCTATAGAAACTATATAAATATGAAGGTGATTAAGTGTTAGAAAGGTGTTTGTGTTTAAGCTTTGAAAATATAAAAAGAATGTTTTATAAAAAAACAGTTATTATTTCTTTAGCATTACTTGCATTTATTATAGGATATACTGCAACTATGTTTTCTGTAAATGAGTCAAGTCTTGATACTGTTTTTACAGCAAACGATTACATATTATATTTTTTTAATGATTTTTTTATTGTAGGAGTTTTTTTAAATATTATATTTATTGTCTTTATATCAGGAATGTTTTTAGATAAATTAAACTATATGTATACATTAAGACTACCTTTAGGTGAAAAAAGGGGAATATCATTTGTAATATCAATTTTTATATCTTCTATTATTTTCATTATATGTACATCTTTATTTATATTTATTTCAGCAGGATTTTTAAATGATTTTAGTAATATTTGGAGTCAAGGAGCATTTTTGTTAATTGGTGGAAGTGAAAATTTTAATAGTGTAAAACATTTTCTAAATCCAATAGAATGTATAACTATATCAATAACTATGTGTATGATAAGAATTTTTATAACAGGTCTTATTTTTTATATTGGAACATGTTTATTTAAAATATATTATGGTGGAATAGTTTTAAATTTAGGATTAATTTTAGTAGAAATGATGTTTTATATATTTAATGAAACAATTGTATCAAGGATTTTTCCTTCAATGAATACATTATTTACCTTATATTCAGTGGAAAATAAAATATATGGAGGATTTTTCTATTCACTAGCATATATTATTTTAGTAATATTACTTTTAACATTTTCATCAATAAAAATATCTAAAATTAATTAAATAAAGGAGGGGAATATGTGAATGTAGTTGAGATTAGAGACTTAAGTATTTTAGAAAATGAAAAAAAGATTTTAAATAATATAAATATAAGCTTAAAAGGTAAAAGTATTTATGGAATTATAGGAAGTGATTTTTCAGGTAGAAAAGAGCTTTTAAAAAGTATTGCAGGAATAATCACTAAATATAATGGGTCTGTTAAGGTTTTAGGAAGTGACTTGAAAGATAAAGATTTGAATATATTAGATAGCTTAGGAGTAGCATTTAGTGATGAAGGATTTATAAATGAGTATACAGGGTTTAAAAACTTAAAGGTTATATCCTCAATAAAAGGTGTTTTAGACAATGATGATATAACTGATGTATTTTATATTTTAAATATTGTAGACTTATTAGATAAAAAGTTTAAAGAATATGAGGAAGATGAAAAGAAAAAGCTTTTAATTGCTCAAGCTATTATGGAAAAACCTAAGGTTTTAATAATAGATGATCCTTTTAAAAATCTAGATGAAAAGTATATAAGCTATTTAATAAATATTTTTTATAAGTTAACTGAAGAAAGAAAAATAACTGTTATTCTAGGACTGAGAAATAATGACTATATAGATGAGAATATTAATATATACACAATAGAAAATGGATTCATAAAAGAGTGAATTTTAGGTCTATTTACTTTATCAATAAATGTAGGTAGGCCTATTTTAAATTTCGTTTAAAATAATATGAAATATAATAATTTGTACTAAAATCACTATTTACAAAAATAAAATTTATAGGATAATAGTTAGGGGAGAAAATACATTTACTAAAATAAATTTATATTTAGGGGATAAGGTGATTTTATGGAAACAGGTAAAATACTTCAAATCGCTTTAAATCTAGGGGAAATTTTACTTACTAGTGGAGCTGAAGTATATAGAGTAGAAGAAACTATAAAACGTGTTTGTAAAAGTTATAGTATAGAGTGTGACTGTTATTGTACATTAACTGGAATATTTATATCGTCGGAAGGAAAAATATATGATCCACATTCTTTAACTGTAATAAGAAGAGTTAAAGATAGAAAAGTTGATCTTCATAAAATCGATCTTGTAAATAAATTTTCAAGGGAACTTGAAAAAAATCCAATAGATTATGATGAAGCATTAGAAAGGGTAGAAAAAATAAAAAATACTCCTTATTTTAGTCGTCCTATAATGATATTATCAGCATCTTTTAATGCATTTGTATATAGTTGGCTGTTTGGAGGAACGCCTCTAGACGGATTTATTGCATTTTTTATAAGCATGATTATATTTTCTCTTAAAGAATTTATATCAGGATATGGCTTTTTTGAATTTTTACAGCTTTTCTTAGCTGGAATATTAGCTGGAGGAATGACACTTTTTTTTCAGGCAACAATTGGAGGATTCAATATAGACAAGGTTATAGTTGGGGCCATAATGGTGTTTGTACCTGGACTTGCTATAACAACTGGTATAAAAGATGCTTTAAGTGGTGATACACTATCTAGTTTTGCAAAAATAGGTGATGCTGCACTAATTGCTTGTGCATTAGGTGCAGGTGTTGGTATTACTCTTGTTATTGGAAATGCATTTATATAAGGAGAAAAAATATGTTAAGTGGAGATAGATTAATAGAGATTGTATTAGCCTTTTTAGGAAGTTTTTTTCCTGCTGTACTATTTAATATAGAAAGAAAAAATCTTGCCCTTGCAGGAATTTCAGGCTCTATAGGATGGATTTTATTTGTTATTGGGAAAAGTCTTACAGGTTCACCAGCTGTTGCAACTTTTTTAGGAGCTGCTGGTATAGGTGTTTATAGTGAGATTATGGCAAGGCATAAAAAAACACCTGCTTCTGTTTTTTCAATAGCAGGAATATATCCTTTGGTTCCAGGGATAACTGCTTTTAATACTGTAAAATATGTAGTAGAAGATGATTTAGGACTTGCTCTTTCAAAGGGAATAGAAACAATAGCTGTAGCAGGAGCTATAGCATTTGGACTTATGACTGTTACAGCTACATTTCAGTTTTTTACAAAACTTAATCAAAGTAAAAAAAGAAAAATCTAAGGTATTTACATACCTTAGATTTTTTATTTAAAATTATTTATTTAATTCCATTATACCTTTTAGTACTTTATCAGGGCTAAATGGCATGTGGTCTAGAGTCTTAATATCTCCTACAGCATCTTTAATAGCAGATCTTATAGCTGGTGCAGAAGCGTTAAGAACAACCTCTCCTATAGACTTAGCACCAAATGGTCCTGTAGGCTCATAACTTTCAACAAAATCAACAGTGATTTTCTTAAAGTTATCTCTTGTTGGCATTGGGTATTTAAGGAAGCTGTTTGTAACAAGTTTTCCTCTCTCGTCATATTTAACGTTTTCCCAAAGAGCCATACCAATACCTTGAAGTATACCACCTTCAGCTTGTACTCTAGCTAGAGTTGGGTTGATAACAGTACCGATATCACATACTCCAACATACTCTATAACATCAACTTTACCTGTTTCAATATCAACTTCAACTTCACAGAATCCAGCAATGTAAGGAACTGGTGAACCTTTACCTGTAAATGAATCAGAAGTTACTAATTGCTTACATGAACATCCAAGCTTATGAGCAATTTCTTTAAATGTAATGCTTCTGTCGTCAGCTTGGCTTACTACAGCACCATCTTTAATAACTAAATCTTCTTCATTAGCTTCAAGAATAGCAGCAGCTTCACGAATAAGCTCATCTTTCATTTTAGCAGCTGTTCCTTTAATAGCATTACCTGATACATATGTTGTACTTGATGCGTAAGCACCACAGTCATATGGAGTAAAGTCTGTATCTGATGAGAATACGTTTATTTTTTCAAATGGAACAGTTAATTCTTCAGCACAGATTTGTGATAGTATAGTATCACTACCAGTACCTAGGTCAGTTGCCCCTATAAGTAATTGGAATGAACCATCGTTGTTAAGTTTAAGTATAGCAGAAGCCATGTCAACTCCTGGGATACCTGAACCTTGTCTACCTATAGCGAATCCCATACCACGTCTCTTAGTAGCAGAAATTTCTCTCTTACCGTATTTTTCGTCCCACTTAATTAATTCGTGTCCACGTTCGATACAAGCAACTAATTGACAGCTATCTAGTGAATATCCGTGGTCTGGTGCTTTAGCTCCGTAGAATCCAAATGGTACAGCGAATTCTTTTTCACGAACAACGTTTTTCTTTCTAAATTCAATTGGATCAAGTCCATATTTTCTACAAGCATCATCTATACAGCTTTCAAGTGCATAGTCTCCTTGAGTTGCACCGTATCCTCTGTATGCTCCGAAAGTAGAGTGGTTAGTGTAAACAACGTTACCTTTAAAGCTTACAGCATCACATTTGTTGTACATACCAATAGATTTCATACCAACTTGTAGGAAAACAGCATGTCCGTGTTCTGCAAATGCTCCTGTGTCAGAAAGTCCTTTCATGTCGATAGCTTTAAGTTTACCGTCTTTGTTAAATCCGATTGTAACATCTATTTTCATTGGGTGTCTTGGGCTTCCAGCTTCAAAAGTTTCTTCTCTTGTAAATGTTATTTTACTTGGCTTTTTAGTTATCCAAGTAACAACTGCTGGATAGAACTCAGTGTTTGAGTTTTGTTTTGCACCAAAACCTCCACCTATTCTTGGTTTTATAACTCTAACTTGGTGTTCTTCAATACCAAGTGATCTTGCTATTTGTCTTCTGTTATGGAATGGAATCTGAGTTGATGATGTAACAACTAATCTGTTTCTTTCATCAATATAAGCAGATGATCTAAATGTTTCCATCATACCTTGGTTAGTAGCTGGTATATAGTATGTTCCTGAGTGAACATAATCAGATTCTGCTAAAGCTTTTTCCATGTCTCCATTGTTTGCAATGTCAACTTTAGCTGCTATATTTCTTTTTGGCTCATATCCTTTATCTTGATGTACAATTATTCCGTCTTCTGGGTGAACAATTGATGGATGGTCTATTGCAGTTTCCATATCAAGAACTGGTTCAAACTCTTCGTATTCAACTTCTACAAGTTTCATAGCCTCTAAAGCTATTTTTTCTGTTTTAGCAACGATTAAAGCAACATCATCACCTATGAATCTTACATATTCACTAAGAATTAAGAAATCATATGGTGTTTCTTCTGGATATGCTTGTCCTGCTCTTGTAAAAGGAATTTGTGGAACATCTTTATATGTTAAAACACATTCAACACCTTCAAGAGCCTCAGCTTTTTCTTTATTTATACTTTTTATTCTACCAAAAGCAATTGGGCTTCTAAGAATTTTTATAATTAGAGCATCTTTTGGAGCAACATCGTCTGCATATACATGTCCTCCAAGAATATTAGCCATTGCATCTACTTTTGGAAGTGATTTTTTAATAGCGCACATATTTTAACCCTCCATACCAAGATATCTTTTTATAGCTCTAAGTTGACTTACATATCCTGAGCATCTGCAAAGATGTCCTCTTAGATATTTAACGATTTTTTCTTCTGTTGGATTTTCAATTTGTTTTTTAATTCCTAAAACTGTCATTACAAATCCAGGTGCACAGTATCCACATTGGTCAACCCCAACTTCTGCCATAGCTTGTGCTACTTTTTTAGCTTCTTCAGGTACACCTTCAACAGTTGTAACTTTTCTACCTACTGCTTTAGCAACGTGAACAGCACATGAGTTTACAGGTACATCATCAAGAAGTATAGTACAAATAGAACATGAAAGTGTTTCACAACCTCTTCTTACACTTGCATATCCAAGTTTTCTAAGTAGTTCAAGTAGCTTATCATCTGCTTCAAATTCAACTGATATATCTTCGCCATTTATATTAATTATACCTTGTTGCATACTAAATAACCTCCATTAAACATCTTTTAACTATTACTTTAGAAACTGTTCTTCTGTATTCCTCAGTAGCTGCTAAGTTGTTACCAAATTCAAGGTTGTCTATTTTTGATATAGCTTCATTTATAACTTCGTCAGTTAATTCTTTTCCGCTATTTAATATTTCCATACAATCTTTAGCTAAAGTAGCAGCAAGTGGTCTACATCCTACAGCAACTTTAAATTGTCCATCAAGGTTAGATACGCTACAGCTTATCATAGGGAAGTCACCATTTGAGTTTCTGATAGCTTCATATGATGCTTTAACGCCAGTTTTCTTAATGATTATCTTAGTTAAGATGTCTCTTTTTATTGAAGGTCTATTCATAAAGTCATCAAGTTTTATTTCACCAAATTTATTAAATACTAATGTAGTATCTAGTGCTATAAGTGAGCATATAACATCTGAGAATCCATATCTACCACAAATGCTTCCACCTATTGTAGCTAGGTTTCTAAGTTGTACTCCAAGAATTCTACCTATAGCATTTTCAAATAATCCGTTAAAGTTACGGTTTAATATTTCACTAGTTTCAACTTCTCTTAAAGTAGTTGTAGGACCTATTTCTATTCTGTCCTCAAATTCATTAATGTAGTTTAGTCCTAGGTTTTGAAGATCAACTACAGTGTCTACAGTTGCTGAAGACATACATACAAATGCTCCTCCAGAGATAATTCTTCCTCCAGATTGAACAAGTTTCATAGCTTCTTCAATAGTACTTGGAACGATATAATTGTTTATATTCATTCAATCTCCTCCATATCTATTTATACTTTAAAATATACAAGAACATCAAAACAAGATAACAAATAACAAGTAATAAGATAATACCTTTAATATAATCATAAACGAAAAAAAATAATTATTCAATAATCAATTATTAAATTTATAAATATTAAAA
>JAEWEN010000098.1 GCA_023389275.1 Bacillota bacterium | reverse complement strand
ACTAAAAAACAGGGTAGTATAAATTATACTACCCTACATTACATAAAACTTTTTGCATTTTATTTATTTCTTCACATATTTCAGATATATCTTCTAAAGAAGGTATTTCCTTAAAAACATAATTTGTTTTTTGCTCAACATATGTAGCCATTGTTTCAAAAATAAAAAGAAGTCTCTCCATTTCACTTTCTTCTATATTTATGTAACCTTTTTCAAAGCACTTACTTTTTATTAAATAACTAATATGCTCAAGACTTTTTATAATCTCATCTATATATATTAGCTTTTCCCTGTTACTATTTACCTCTTGCATTGCAGAATTAAATGCAAGTTTCAGATTTGAAAGATGTATCTCCATTTTTTCAAATCCCCAATAAACATTATGTGAATTATTTTTATTTAAAAACAATCTAACAATTAATTGTTGTTGGCTTCTTAAAACTTTTGAAATAAGTCCCTCTAGTCTATTTGATGATGAATTATAACATGTAATATATATACCTATTAAAGCAATTAGTGCCCCTATTCCTATATCAACAACACGTCCTGATGCAAAGTAATAAATATTATGTATATTTGTAGATGTTTCTGCTACTAAAAGCGCATTAGGAGTTATAAACATAACTGCTAGTGCATAATTTCTTACAATTAAAAGTTCTGTAACACCTATAAATACCATACTTAATATAACTATCATAAATCCTTTTGGATGCATACTAAGAACAACAGCTGCTATTAATACACCTACAAATGTACCTACAAACCTTTGAACTGCTCTATGGAAAGTTGACATAATAGTTGACCCAAGCATTACAGATGCACATGTTAAAGGTATCCAGTATGCCCTTGTAAATGGTAATGAAAATGCTATTAAAGCAGCAATTGATAAAATAACACTATATTTAATAGAATTTATAAAAACAATAGAATCTTTATCAAAAGCCTTAGTTATTCTCATTTTTAAAGATGGTTTAAATATATCATTATCAACTTTAATATCTTTTAAATCTAAATTCATTATTTTTTCTGTTTCATAAATAATATTTAAAAGATCTTGATACTTACTATTTTTATAATCTTTATTTAAGTTAATAACCTGTATTTTTCTTTTTTTAATTTTTATTCCACTTGAAAGATCCTTTATCATATCACTTATTTCTAAAGGCATTTCTTCATTTGTTTTTCTAGATATATTAACTAATTCTATATATATTTTATTAGCTTGTTTATTTATAAAGTTTAATCTTGAAAATCTTAACTTATTTACTCCTTTTACATGTCCTTTAGATAAAATTTCTTCAGAATCTTTTAAAGAAGCTACTGTTTGAGGTTTTATATTATTAAAATCACTTTTTCCTATACTTGCACAAAGCTTTGATAAAAGATTATATGTTTTAATTAAATCGTTTGTTTCAGGACCATGGGGATTAAATACCCAACCTATTGTACTTACTAAAAATGAAAATGCTCCGCCTAAAAACACTACAAAAAATCTTGTAAAAGCTTGAGATGGATCAATTGTCATACCAGTTGTCATTACAAAACTTAAAACAAAAAA
The DNA here is from genome assembly GCA_023389275.1 of Bacillota bacterium. Classification (GTDB taxonomy): domain Bacteria; phylum Bacillota; class Clostridia; order Clostridiales; family Caloramatoraceae; genus Clostridium_AB. The sequence goes on along the minus strand of JAEWEN010000098.1, from coordinate 22,198 downwards.
TATAGCTGCTGGCCCTTTTATTTTAAATACTCCAAATAAAAATGTAGCTACAAATCCTATAATGCCAAGGGATAAAACAACAAGAAAAGGAGAACTTGCAACAAGAGTTCCAAGTCCTACACATAAACTAATTCCTAAAACAACACATGCCATTTTTCTTGCTATATGTGCATATGGCTCATTAAACACATACAAATAAGAAAAAGCTCCTATACTAGATAACATTCCAAGACTTAAATGTCCTGTTAAAACACCTACTAAAATAGGAAATCCTGAGCAAATTGCTGCACATATTGCTCTTTTCCATGGGAAAGGTGTTTTTTTTACTTCAAATACTTTTTTAATACTTTCTACTGTCAACTTTTGTACACCTTCTTAACTTTAATTTATCTATTATCTATTTTTTCAGGGTACATATCATGATTCATCATTCTAAAATTAGCCATTTCCTCATATTTTGTACCCTTTTTACCATAGTTACAGTAAGGGTCTATACTTATTCCTCCTCTTGGAGTAAACTTACCCCATACTTCTATGTACTTTGGATCCATAAGTTTTATTAAATCCTTCATTATTATATTCATACAATCTTCATGAAAATCTCCATGATTTCTAAAGCTAAAAAGATATAGTTTTAATGATTTACTCTCAACCATTTTAATGTTTGGAATATAACTTATATAAATAGTTGCAAAGTCAGGTTGACCTGTCATAGGACAAAGACTTGTAAACTCTGGACAATTAAACTTTACAAAATAATCATTTTCTGTATGTTTATTATCAAATGTTTCAAGAACACCTGGATTGTATCCAAATTCATACTTTGTTCCTTGGTTTCCAAGTAAAGTTATATCATTTAATTCATTTTCACTTCTTCCAGCACTCACTACTTTCCCCTTCTTTCCAAATATTTTTTAAGACCATTGTTTCTAAGTATACATGAAGGACATTTACCACATCCATCTCCTTTTATACCTTCATAGCAAGTAACAGTGTTTTCTCTTATATAGTCAAGCTTTCCAAAACTATCTGCCATTTCCCATGTATCTGCTTTATCTATCCACATTAAAGGAGTGTGAATTACAAAATTATTATCCATAGCAAGATTTAAAGTTACATTAAGAGATTTTACAAACATATCACGACAATCTGGATATCCACTAAAATCTGTTTCACAAACCCCTGTTACTATATTATTACATCCTTTTGTTTTCCCAAGTATAGCTGCAAAAGTTAAGAAAAGCATGTTACGCCCTTCAACATATGTAGAAGGAAGTTCACCTTCTTCACCTTTAGTAATTTCTATATCACTTCTAGTTAAAGCATTAGGAGCTAATTGATTTAAAAGTTCCATGTTAAGTATATGATGTTCAATTCCAAGATCCTTTGTAATTTTTTTTGCACACTCTATTTCTGAATTATTTCTTTGATTATAATCAAATGTAACAGCTACAACCTTTTCAAAGTTTTTAATTGCCCAAAATAAACAAGTTGTAGAATCTTGTCCACCACTAAATACTACTACTGCATTTCCTTTCATGTCTATACCCCCTTTGTATCCTTATCCCAAATTACCTTATGCATTTGAATTTGAAGCTTTACATTATTTAAGCTTTTTTCCTTCATAAACTCTACAATTTCTCTAGGTTCTATTTCACCTAAAACTGGACTTAAATAAACCATACATTTAGAATCCAGCTTATATTTTTTTATTATTTCATATGTACATAAAAGATCTTCTTTACTACCTATTACAAACTTATATACATCATTTTCATCTACATTTTTCAAATTATCTAAATACATTTTTTCATACATTGTGCTTTTTGGTAATTTAAAATCAACTATAAAACTTATATTTTTAAACTTCTCTTTAAAAGGTAAAATATCTACAGATCCATTTGTTTCAATATGAACAAGTAAATTTTTATCTTCATTTAAAATATTTAAAAGTTTTTCTATACCCTTTTGAATTAAAGGTTCTCCTCCTGTTAAAGTAACATTTTTAGCATTATTTGATTTTATATAACTGTATATTTCATTTTCATCTAAAACCTCAGTTATATTTTCTTTTTCAAAAGAATAAGTAGTATCACACCATGAACACCTTAAATTACAACCTTGAAACCTAATAAATGTAGCAATTTCTCCTGCTGTTGGCCCTTCACCATCTATTGATAAAAACTTTTCAATAATATTAAACATTATTCTTCCTCCCTATATATACAGCTATTTGAAGGAGTTTCATATAACTCTACTTCGTAAATACTAAAACCTTTAGACTTTATTTTTCTAAAAATATCTCTACTCATTTCTTCTGCTGTTGGTCTATAGGGAAGCATAAGAATGTTAAAATCGTTAGGAAGAGCCTTTAAACTTTCTGCTACCTTTTCACCTTCGCTATTATTTTCAATAATAAGCTTATGGTCAAATTCCTCTGCAATTTCCTTTAAAACCTTTTTAAAATTTGAAAAGTCATCTACCATTCCTCTAAGCTGACCTTCTTCTTTTAAACTATTAGATTTTAATTTTGCCACTAAAGTGTATCTATGCCCATGTATATTAGAGCACTTACCTTTGTAACCACTTAAATAGTGTGCCATGTCGAATTCTACTTTACTTTTTAATAAAAACATACTTCCTCCTTTAAATTGCAAATGAAAAAAAGGACATATAGTCACTAAGCCAAGTAACTATATATCCTTAATACACCTACAATAGCCTAGTTTTATTTTGAGTCAGGATGGTCTAAATGAACTGACTATTATTAATTTAACATCTATATAACTATATCATTTCATAAAATTATATTCAAATTAATCTAGTATTTCCCAAACTTTACTATAAATATTTAATAGAGTTAAAATATTTTAACCTTTATAACAATCTTTTAACTTTACCTATTAACAAACCCTAAAATATTTTGTATGATATTAGTTGTGCACTTAATAAAATTGTCATTTAATGCTGAAAAACCTTATTTTTATAATTATTTGGAGGAGTTTATGAATATTTTAGAAATGTGTATTGCTTTATTTGGGGGATTAGGTCTTTTCCTATTCGGTATGAATATGATGGGAGATGGCTTACAAAATGCAGCGGGGGATAAGCTTAAAGTCTTTTTTGAAAAGCTAACTTCTAACCCTATTAAAGGGGTACTAACAGGAGCTATTATTACAGCAATAATTCAAAGTAGTAGTGCTACTACAGTAATGATTGTTGGATTTGTTAATGCTCAACTTATGAACCTATACCAAGCAACAGCAGTAATTATGGGGGCAAATATTGGTACAACTATTACTAGTCAATTAGTAACATTAGATATTCAAAGTATTGTACCTATATTTATAGGTGTAGGAGCTTTAATGCTTTTATTTGCAAAAAAAGACACAGTTAAACACTTAGGAAGTATAATACTTGGATTTGGAGTGTTATTCCTAGGTATGGATATTATGAAAAATTCTATGGATCCATTACAATCATCTCCTGTGTTTATGGAGGTACTTAAAAAACTTGATGGCAATATGTTTTTAGGTATACTAGCAGGTCTTGTTATGACAGGAATACTTCAAAGTTCATCTGCAACAACTGGTATATTAATAGCACTTGCAGGAACAGGAATAATGAACATAACTATGATAATTCCTATTCTATTTGGATGTAACATAGGAACTTGTGTTACTTCAATTATATCTAGTATAGGAACATCAAAAACAGCTAAAAAAGCAGCTATTATACATTTATTATTTAACGTTATAGGTACTATAATATTTATTCCTTTATTTGGAGTATTAACATGGGCGGTAACAGAACTGCCTATTATAGGTTCACATGATGTTACAAGACAAATAGCAAATGCTCATACTGTTTTCAATATTGTAAGCACAGCTATTTTACTTCCTTTCACACCTTTACTTGTTAAAATGTCTAATAAGTTAATTAGAGGGGAAGATGAAACTGAAAAATACGGAACTAAATATGTAGATGATAGACTACTTGAAAACCCGTCAATAGCTATTGCACAAATTACAAAAGACATTGAAAGAATGGCAAGAAAAGCAAAAGAAAATGTTGCTCTTTCTATGAAAGCTTTTGAAACAGATGACAACGATCTTATTGAAAAGGCATATGAAAATGAAAAACTTATAAATGTACTAGAAGAGGAAATAACAAAATATCTAGTAAAAATATCAAAATTAGATATGCCAGAAAAAGAGCACGCAAAAGTAATCGATTTATTACATATAGTTAATGACTTAGAAAGAATAGGAGACCATGCAGAAAATATAGTAGATTACGCAAGAATTAAAGCTACTAAAAAACTTAAAGTATCTACAATGGCACAAGAAGAATTATCATGTATGTGTGAACTAGTAAATTCTTCTTTAGAAATAAGTGTTACTGCACTTGAAAAACCAAGCCAGAAAAAACTAGATGAAGTTTGTCTTCTTGAAAACAAAGCAGACTATATGGAACAAGAACTTAGAAAATCACATATAGATAGACTAAACAAAGGTATTTGTACTGCTACAATAGGTACTATATTCTTAGATATAATAAGTAACCTTGAAAGAGTAAGCGATCTTTCTTTAAACGTAGCACAATCTTCAAATAGCAATCAGTAAAATTTGAAATATTAAAGAGTAATAAGATAACTTATTACTCTTTTTTTAATTAAAATCTATACAATATATAAATAATCTATAGCTATCACATTATCTTAAATACAAAAAATAACAAATTCCAATATACTAGTAATATATAATATAAATACAATTTAAATATGAAAAGGAGATTTTTTCATATGATTAAACTAAAATTTATATTAAAACCATTATACTCTATATTTATTTGGGTTATTACACTATTAATTATTAGTATAGTAATCTCAACAATTATATCTTGCAGTTTTAAAAACACGTTATTTCTAAGTGGACTAATTTTTTTATGTATTTCAGTTATGTTTTATATTGGGAAAAATCCTAAAGATGTAACTACAAAGGAACTTTATTTTTCTTTAGATAGTTTAATACTTGTAATTTCAGCTATTACTTCTATGTTAATGTCTCATTTTGTATTATAAAATATAATAAAGAAAGGGTGATTTAATGAGTACTTTAAAAAATTATTTAAAAGGTTTTAATCCAAAAACAATTAACATTACACTAGAAGAAAATATATGTCCATCACATAATACTGTTAAATATATAGAAAGCTGCAAGGCAAACTGTATTAATATATTTAATAATTTATTTGATAAAAATGATGAAATTATATTTGGAACAAATTCTTTAAAATATAAGCATCATGAAAATGAATTTAATCTTATTAGATTAAACTCATATGTTAAAGGAAGCAGTCCATTAAAAACTTTAAACTGTGCAACATCTAATTCTGATGATGAAGATTTATCACATATTGAAAATTACTATTTAAACTGTAAAGTTTCTGATTTAAAATATTCTCTTTTAATATGTGACTTAATGGAAAAAGATTTTGGCTACGGTAAAAAAGGACTTGAAGACTACTTTATCATAAATAAATCAAAAGATGTTATTTTGTACTTATATGATGATAGAGAAGTAACTATAGCATTTAAAAATGAAAGTGACTTAAAAAAATTTAAAATAAAAGAGTAGGATATCCTACTCTTTTTTAAAAATCTTTATTTATATGTTTAACTAAGTCTTCAGCACTTTCTAAAACCTGATTATCTGTAAGTTTCATAACACCATATAGTGCAAAAGTAGGAATAAATCTCATTCCTGTCATTATAGCAATTCCTTGAAATGGCTTTGTAAGCTCACTTAAAGAATATTCGTTACGACCTCCTGCAGTATAAAGATCCTTAGACCCTCCAACTGATATTGCAAGCATTAATTCTTTTCCATGAAGCTTATTTCCTTCTGAACCATATGCCCAGCCATATGTTAATATTTCATCTTGCCATTTTTTTAGAAGATAAGGAGAGCTATACCAATAAAACGGAAACTCAAAAACTATTCTATCATGTTCTTCCATTAGCTTATGTTCTTTTTCTACATCTATAGGATTATCACCATAAGTTTTATATAAATCATGTATTGTTATATTCTCTTCTTGCTTTAATCTATTTATCCAAGCTTTATTTATTCTTGATTTATCTATATCAGGATGTGCTAGTATTACTAATGTCTTCATGTTTCACCTCTAAAGTTCTTTTTATATAATTTATTGAAAATTATTTTCTATTGATAATAATTATTATACCATAAAATATATAAATTACACATAGGTAATATATAACAATATAAAATAAAAGCTAAGGGCTATAGCACTTAGCTTTATGAATATACATATTGATTTAGTGGTGCCTCTATTTCTTCTATGCTAGTTACTTTTATAATAGGTATTGATTCTTTTTTATCTGTATATTGGTTATGCTGAGTAGTAGATTGTATTATTCCTTTTACTTTTACCCATTTATCTTTTTCAAATCGCTCTCCATTTTCTACTTCACATAAAACTCCTATTATTTCTGCATCAGCAGCACAGCATCCTACCATAAGTCTTGAAACAACAAACCTATTTTCACCAAATCCATTCTCTGTATATACAAAACCTGAAATTTCCACTTCAGATCCTTTTATTATTTTAAAATTATCATATATATTCGATAGTGTATCCTTAAACATTTCTGCATCAACTGTATTTTCTTTTATATCAGCTGGAATGCTTTTCGATTGTTCCTCACTTACATATTTATTAGAGTTTTTAAATACATTGTTTGATATATTCACTCTTTTATTAGCTATAACTTTTTCCCCTAAACTAGTAGGGTCTAATGTAAAAGCTAATACAAGTGGCATTAAAAATATTAAATATCCTACTTTAAACTTTTCATTTTTTCTAACTGAAAAAATCTTTTTAATTTGAAAAATTGCAAGTATTAAAAATACTATAAAAGCAAATATTACATACTTAAACATTTTAGGATGTATATATGTAGCTATTTTACCTGATGAAAATAAATAATAAATATACCCAGAAAATAGGGACAAAATTATCATCCATAAAAATTCATTAACATTAAATCTTTTCATGTTTTACCCCCACACTCCTGACATATTTATCATCATAGCCATTATAAAACATACAACAAACACTATTAATATTAGTTTAAGTACAAAACTTACCTTAAATGAACTTAAAAGCATAAGTGTATTTTTTAAATCTATCATAGGTCCCACTACTAAAAAAGATACTATAGAACCTACTGTAAATTGTCCTAAAAAAGTCTTTGCTATAAATGCGTCTGCCTCTGAGCAAAGGGATAAAATATACGCAAGTCCCATCATTACAAATGTTGAGGATACGTTTCCCTCACCTACTGATAATATAAAGTTTCTTGAAACAAGGGTTTGCATTAGAGCTGATAAAAATGCTCCAATTATTAAAAACTTACCAACGTTATAAACCTCTGAACTAGTATGTTCTACAATACTTAAAAGATTTGAAAATACCCCTTTTTTACTTTTACTATGTGAACATCCTATGCAGCAAACTTTATCATGTGATAATGTTTTAATAGGGTTAGATTTTTGAGTTATGTATACTATATATCCTATTAAAATTGCTCCTATAACACCTAAGTATCCTCTTAAAAAAACCATATATACATGATCAGAAAAAGCATAGTATGTAGATGCAAGTACAACTGGATTTACTATAGGAGTTGCAAGCATAAAGGTTATTCCAATATATATAGGTACACCTTTTTTAATTAATCTTCTAACTATAGGTACTATTGCACATTCACAAACCGGAAATATAAGTCCTATTAAAGAAGCTGATATAAGTCCTATAATTTTATTCTTAGGTATTATTTTTGCTATTGTTTCCTCTGATATAAATATTTGAATAATAGATGAAACAAAAGCTCCTATCATTACAAATGGGATAGCCTCTAGTATTATACTAAAAAATATAATTGTAAACCCCTCTAAGATACTACTCCCCCCTTATTATTACTTACCTTTTTAAAACTATCTTATTTAAACCATACCCTATAAAATAACCAAGTACTGATAAAAGTATAATAGTTGCACCTGATGGTATATTGTATTTATAAGATATAAAAAGTCCCCCTATGCTAAAAATTATTCCAAGTAAAATAGACATTACTATCATATTCTTTAAATTATAAGTAAATAACTTTGATATAGATGGTGGTATTGTTAAAAGTGCAATAACAAGTATTATACCAACAACTTTTATAAGAATTACTATACTTAAAGCTACTAATATAAATAATATATATTCTAATCTTAATGTTTTTATCCCTAAAACCTTTGTAAACTCTTCATCAAATAAGTATGCTTTCCAGTAGTTAAATATAATCGCTGTAAATAATACTATTATTAAACTTAACCCACCTATTATTTTTATATAATCCTTTGAAACAGTTAATATGTCTCCAAATAAATAGGATGTCATATCCGGTGGATAGCCTGGAGTTAAAGTAATGAAAACTATTCCAAGTGCCATACCAACAGACCAAAACATCCCTATTAAAGCATCTGCATTTGTATTTGTTCTTCTTTTTATATTTGATATTCCAATAGAAGATAAAGCTGAAAAAACAAGTCCTGTAGCAATAGGTTCTACTCCTATAAAATATCCAAGTCCTATTCCACCAAATGATGCATGGGCAATTCCACCACTCATACTAACAAGCTTTTTTTCAGTTATAATTGTTCCTACTACCCCACAAATAACACTTACTAAAATAGCTGCTATAAAAGCATTTTGTATAAAAGCATAACTAAATAATGTTTTCATCTTTTTTACCCTTTCTAAACTTCTCAATTTTTTTAAGAATAGCCTTTTGTTTAAGGTGAAGTTTTAAATCTCCATATCCTTTTTTAATAAGTGAATTATCAAGGTTTCTACTTTTTCCATAGTGTTTAAGCTCTTTATTAATATAAGCAATACTGTCTATATAAGATGTAATATTTTCAACTTCATGTGTTACTATAATTACAGTTTTTTCTCCCTTTAGTTTATATAAAATCTCATATATTTCTTTTTTAGTTTTAGAATCAAGGCTTGCTGTAGGCTCATCAAGTATTAAAATTTTAGGATCAGTAGCTAACGCCCTTGCAATAAGAACCTTTTGCATTTGCCCTCCAGATAATTGGCTTATTTGCCTATTTTTAAGATGCAATATTCCAAGGTCTTTCATTATGCTTTCAGCATATTTTACATCCTTTTTAGAATATCTATGAAATAATCTTATTTTATTTTTAAGCCTTCCTATAAGTACAACATCTAAAACATTTATAGGAAATGTTCTATCAAAAAAAGTAAATTGGGGAACATACCCTATAGGCATATTTCCCGTTATTAAAACCTCTCCAGATGTAGGCTTTACACTACCTATTAAAGATTTTAAAAAAGTAGTTTTTCCTCCTCCATTTGGTCCGATTATAGCTAGAAATTCTCCAGCTTTTATTTTTAAATTAATATTTTCAAGTGCACATACTGCTCCATAATTAACATTTAAGTTTTTTATTTCTATACAATACATTTTACCCTTCTCCTTTAAGAACTTCTTTAAACTTCTCATTTATTTTTTCTAGATTTTCTATATAATCAGGAGCAAGAGGTGCTACTTTAACTACTCCTCCACCTATTTCTTTTGCTATTGTTTCAGCTTGTAGACTATCAAATTCCTCTTGGTAAAAAACAAACTTTATCTTTTTAGCTTTAGCTATATCAATAACTTCCTTAAGCTTTTTAGCAGTAGCTTCTTTACCACCTTCTTCTATAGCTATCATATTCAGATTATAATCCTCAGCAAAGTATCCAAATGAAGGATGATATATTATAAAAGATTGATTTTTAAATCCTTTTAATGATTCTTTTATTTCTTTATCAACTTTGTCTAATTTTTCTATATAGTTTTTAGCATTTGCTTCATAAGTCTCTTTGTTTCTAGCATCTATTGCTATAAGTTCATTTTTAATAGTTTCAATCATTACCTTAACTCTTTTAGGAGACATCCATATATGAGGGTCTACTCCATCATGACTACAACTAGTTCCTTGATTATTGTCATGTGAATGTTCACCTTTAAATTCTATATGTGGATATAGCTTTTCTACTTCTTTTTCTAAAGAAACTATTTTCATATTTTTATTAAAATCTCCTGCCTTAGGAAGAATACTTACTTTTTCTGTTGGTACTCCTATTCCAAAGTAAATTTTTGCATTACTAAACTTAACCATTTCACTAGGACTAGGCTGATAATTTTCAGGGCTATTTCCTGGAGGTATCATTGTAATAACCTCTACTAAATCTCCACCTACCTCTTTTACAAATGTTTCTTGAGGTACTATAGAAACTGCTACTTGTATTTTTTCTTTATTACTGCTAACCTCTTTTACATTAGGCTTTTTCTCACTACAACCTATTAAAACTATAGACATTATCATTAGTAGAGATATAAATATCCTTTTAAAATTCAAAATAAAATCCTCCTTATTCCCTTTAAACTCTATAACTATTTTATCCATATAAGGATTTTATTATACTTAAAAGGATTAAATAGAAACTATGTTGTTGGCAACTTATATTTTATTTGGTAAAATAAATTTAAGTTTCATAGGTGATGAAGTTCGCCATTAACCGCCGTAAGAGCTAATGACTTCTTTTAGAGTAAATTTGAAATAATTTATCCTAGAAGAAGTCTGTTTATTTTTTGTAAAAAGGAAAGGAGAAGATATATTGAAAAACCATTTTCATTTAAATTTATTAAAATACATAGCAAAATGGATAGTACTCTCTTCAATTGTTGGTATTCTTTGTGGATGTGCATCAGCATTTTTTCTAAAAAGTTTAGAATATGTAACTAATATAAGAGGGGAAAATAGCTTCCTTTTATATTTACTTCCATTTGCAGGTGCATTTATAAGTTTTATTTATTTTAAATATGGCCTTAACTCTTCTAAGGGAAATAATTTAATAATTGAACAAGCTAACGGAGAAAATGAAAGTATTCCATTTCGTATGGCTCCTTTAGTTTTATTTGGAACTATTACAACACATTTATTTGGAGGATCTGCTGGCAGGGAAGGTACTGCTGTTCAAATGGGAGGAGCTCTTTCAGAATTTGTAGGAAAAATATTTAAACTAAATAACTTAGATAGAAAAGTAATAATAATATGTGGTATTGCAGGTGGCTTTTCCTCTGTTTTTGGAACTCCTATTGCAGGAACAATATTTTCTATTGAAGTTTTGGCACTTGGAGTTATTAATCATAATTCTATATTTCCAGCTCTTATTTCTGCTTTAGTAGGAAATATTGTAACAACAAGTTTTAACGTACATCACACACACTATAGTATAGGGTCTGTTCCAAACCTTACATACTTATTATTAATAAAAGTTATTATAGCCTCTGCTTTATTTGGTATTGTAGCTTTAACTTTTTCAAATCTTACACACTATTTAAAAACAAAGGTTTTTTCAAAATTTAAAAATGCTTTAGTAAAAAGTTTTATAGGTGGATGTATTATTATACTTTTAGTATTTCTTCTAAATACAAGAAAGTATTTAGGACTTTCTCTTCCTCTTATTGAAAATGCATTTAATGGTGATGTTTCACCTTTTACATTTTTAAATAAGCTAATATTTACTTCTATTACACTAGGTGCAGGTTATCAAGGAGGAGAGGTTACCCCTTTATTTGTTATAGGGTCAACCTTTGGAAGCTACCTTGCTACAATACTTAATACGCCTATTCCATTTTTAGCTGCTTTAGGTTTTATTGGTGTGTTTTGTGGTGCTACTAATACTCCAATTGCTTGCTTTGCTATGGGCATAGAGTTATTTGGTTCTAGTGCTGCTATTTACTTGTTTATAGTATGTATAATTAGCTATTTGTTTTCCGGACATACTGGAATATATACGTCACAAAAAATCGGTTCATCTAAACCAAACTTTACATCTATAAATACTGAAGAAACTTTATTATCACTTAAAAACAGAAAATAAGACTTAGATTAAAATCTAAGCCTTATTTTTTATTTAAGTATCCATTATTTATTTCATATCTTGTATTTACCTTATCCATCCACTTAGTGTTGTGAGTTACCATAACAACTGCACTTCCCTTACAGCTTAAATCACCTAATATATCCATTACCACCTTAGCATAATTTTCATCTAAATCATTTGTAGGCTCATCAGCTAGAATTAAGGAAGGATTATGTATTATTCCTCTAGCTATTGCTGCTCTTCTTTTTTGACCGCCACTTAATTTATGAGGAAGAAAATTTTTTCTATTATCTAGTCCAAGTCTTTCTAAAATATCATTAACCTTTTTCTTATCTTTTTTTCCCGTACTAACTAATAATGAAATTTCTAAATTTTCTTCAAGAGTTAAAGAATTTATAAGATTAGGTTCTTGAAATATAAACCCTATTTTTTCTCCTCTTAAAGTTGTAAGAGACTTATCATTTAAAGTAGATATATCTATATCTTGTATAAATATTTTACCTGTATCTGCTTTTAAGAGTCCTCCAATAATATAAAGCAAAGTACTTTTACCAATTCCTGAAGGTCCTTCTATAGATATAAAATCCTTAGAATTTATACTTAAGGAAATATCTTTTAAAGGACAAACATTCTCTCCCTTAGAGTATGTTTTACTTATATTTTCAAGTCTACAAATTTCCATACTACTCAACCTCCCCTTTAGCAATAGCTTCTTGAGGCTCTAATTTTACTGATTTTAATAGTGGGTAAATAGATGCTATTATTCCTAAAATCATAGATACTATTATTCCAGATATTAAAAATATAATAAAATATCCAATATTTAAATTTCCTGTTGGTAATTTAAAGTTATCACTTAAAAAACTAAGTATAGGATTCATAAAAACAATTCCAATAAAACTTCCTATAAACCCTCCAATAAAAGATAGTGTTAAAGCTTCTACTAATATTATTTTAGCAATACCACTTTTTTGAACTCCAATGGCTCTTAGTATTCCTATTTCTTTTTTTCTTTGGTTTGCAGTAGAGTTAAATCTACCTATTAAAGAAAGTGATGATATTAAAATTATAGATATAAAAAACCATATAATTATTATTCCTATAGAATTTATTTGGCTTTTTAAACCTTCTATAGTTTCACTAGTAGAATAAGCTTTTACACTTAAATTAAGCTTATTAATTTCATTTACTGTATTTTCAGGCTTTACATTAGCTTTTGTTTTTATGTAAATTGCAGATATTAAGTTTTTAGGATTATCTTCTTTAAAAAATGCTTTAAGGTCTTCCTCTTCTAAGGCTAAACTACGTGCAACGTTTATATTCATATATATTGTTTCATCCATACCACTTCCTGTTGGATAAAGTGTACCTACAACCTTAAAAGGATAACCTAAAATAGCAACCTTATTTCCTAAAAATGCTTCAACTTTAGACCCTATTATAACCTCATTATCTTTTAATTTATTAAAACTTTGCTTATCAAACCATGGCTTTAACATAAAGTCTGTTTTCTCATCATATCCTACAAGTCTTATATTTTCTCCATAGCTACAACACCCTCCACTTAGTGTTTGAGTAAAAAATTGAGGTGTTATATTTTCAATAGTATTTATACTAGATATTTTATCTAGTATATTTTTATTCATATAAGTATTTTCAGGTTTTGCAGTAAATATAGTATCTGAAATACCTGTTGTAGAATTATTTGGAAGAACAATAATATTAGCTCCTAGTCTATTTTTAGAAAGCTCTATACCATTTTGCAAATTAATAAAAACAGCTAAGGAAGATACAAAAACAAAAATAGTTATACTTGTTATTATTATTGTAAAAATTGATTGAGATTTTCTACATAAAATATTCTTAAAAGGTATTAACCACATTTTTATTCACCTTTCTACAAAATTCATTTTTAAAATTGTTATCATCTTAAAATACCATAATTTATGTCAAAATTTTATATTAATAGGTAATTTCTATAAAATACCACTTTAATATGACAAAAAACTATTGGACAAGGAATATTTTGTAATATATAAATAACTTAATAATGTGGCGCATTATGTAATAATTTAATTTTTAAGGGGAAATGATGTATGAAAAATTTATCTAAACTATTTTCTTACATATTAGCTTTAGTGTCAGTTTTAACTTTAGCAGGAATTACTGCCTTCTCACCTGTTTGCAGTAAGTTAATAGAACTTGCAAGTGGAAACATGACTCATATGAAATGCTTTTATACAGGAAAAGTAGCTGTTATTTTAGGAATAATCCTACTTGTAGCAAGTATTATTTCTATATTTAAAAATAACAAGTACAATACAATTCTTATTATTATAATAGGTATTTTACTTATTTGTGTAACATTTGAATCATTTATAGGTATAGGAATTTGTAAAAAAGTTATGGACTGTCACTCTACAGCACTATGGATAAGAGGGGGAGGAGTCCTATCAATTATTATTGGACTTATTATGTTATTCATAAAAGATAAAAAATAAAGGGGGAAAAAGTCTTGAAAAAAATACTTTTAGCAATGTTAACAATAGTTATGGCTTTTAGCTTTGTTTCATGTGGTTCTTCTAAGCCAAAGGAAGAAGCTAAAGAAACAAGTGAAAAGGTAGTTGTTAACAAAGAGAAAAAAGAAGTTATTGTACCTGCTGAAGTAAATGGTAAATATTTTACTGAAGGTACTCGTCATGGCGTAGTTTTTAAAAATGGATCTAATGGAGAAAAAGCAGTTTTACGTGGACTTGCTGATGAAAAAGAGTTTCATGAAGCACTACTTTCAATTGGAGCAAAACCTGGAAACAACTTAACAATGAAAAATATGAAAGCTAAAGCTGGTGAAGGTGTTTCTATAGACGGGCAAAAATTAAATGTATTTGTTAAATTAGAAGGATCTGATAAAGAAATTCCTTTTGATGAAGTTATAACAGCAACTGAGAAAAAACCTATGGATATTCGTTTTGGTGGAAATCTAGAAAGAGCTAAGGAATACAACACAGGATGTATTTTATGTTTAGATAGCTGTGCTGTTGGAATTACAAGTAATGCTGCATACCCAACAGGTTCAGTTGAAAACAAACAAGTTAAATTTACAGGAAATGATAAGGTTCTTCCTGCTGATGGAACTAAGCTTTCAGTTATTTTCCGTATAGCAGAATAGTAAATATAATGAAATACTTTACTTTACTATATAATAGTTTTTTAATTTCCTTAAGTTTAGCTTTAATTTGTTTTAAAAGTGAATGGCTTGAAATGAGAATAGATATAGGACTTATTTTGTTTGTTTCATGGATAGTTTTATTTTTAGCTTTTATACTCTTCACTAGAAATAAAAAATTCGAAAAATCATTTTTATATTCTATAATAAATTTAGGAATTTGTTTTGTTTTATCCTTAGTTTTATACGGAGTTAAAAGACTGGCTATAGTTCCAGCTTCTATTATTCGTGAAGGTTTAAATATAACAAGTGTAAGTTTTCAAATAATAAATATATGTGTGTGTTTATTTATTATTTTAGGTGGAATATTTATATTTATAAAAAACAGAAAAATAACTAGGTAGTTTTACCTAGTTATTTTTTATTTTATAGAAAGTTTATACTTATAATTAAGTATAGAAAAAATCCTATTGTAATTGTTAAGTGTATCTTTCCAGCTTTTTTATTTCTTTTAAAATAACCTGAGATTAATATTCCTATAAGTATTAGTGTAAATCCTAAATACTTTATAAAATCCTCTGTTCCTATAGACCTAATAAAAACTACTAACATAGATATAAAAGACATTATACCCATAACTATGTGAAAATTAATAAATTTCTTATTTTTAATTTTAAATATTTTAGGTATATAAAAAGATAGTAAAGATAGCATGAAAAACATAGATGATAATCTTGTCATAAATAAGCTCCTATTCTATTTCATTAATAACTTGAGATTTTGTAGTTTTAATCCTAAAAATAAAATAATAAAATTTAAAAACAATTACTAAAACCAATAAACTTTTAACTATTAAACTGTCTATTATAAATAGCGGAAAAGCTATCATAAAATCAGCAAATGCTAATATGCATATTTTTTGTTTTAAAGTCATTTCTCTTTTTTTAACAAAGCTTTCTAAATGTTTTTTATAAAGTGAAGTTCCAACAAACCAGTTATTAAACTTTTCAGATCCTCTAGCAAAGCAAAAAGATGCTAAAAGCAAAAATGGAGTAGTAGGAAGAACTGGGATTATAACTCCTATTGCACCTAATGCAAAAGCTATTAACCCTACTGTAATGTATAAATATCTTTTTATTTTATTCACCTTATTTCCCCCTTAATAAGATAAGTGATTTTTTTATTTTCTAATTTAAAAACACTATTACATATAGCTGTAGTAGATTTTCTATGGGAAATTAATATTATTGTTTTATCTTTGCAGTTTTCATTAATAGATTTTAAAATTTCCCCTTCATTAAGAGCATCAAGATTACTTGTTGGCTCATCTAATATAAGTATTTGATTATTTGATAAAAATGACCTTGCAAGTCCTATTCTTTGTTTTTCTCCAGATGAAAGGCTAGAACCTAATTCTCCTACTTTTGTTTCATATCCATTAGGAAGACTTTCTATAAAATCATGTATAGATGCTTTTTTAGCTGCATTAATAACTTCCTCTTTTGTTGCAGCAAGATTCCCTACTTTTATATTATCTAAAATTGATTCATTAAAAAGATAGGTTTCTTGACTTACTAGTGTTTGGCTTTTTCTTAAAGATTTTGTGTTAATATTTTTTATGTTTACATTATCAATATTTATATTTCCATTATCAACATCCCAAAATCTCATTATTAGCTTTACAAAAGTGCTTTTTCCTATTCCACTTTCTCCTATTAAAGCTATTTTATCCCCTTTATTTATTTTAATATTTGCCCCATCAAATATTTTTTCTTTTCTTCCTTTATATGAAAAACCTACATTTTCATAACTTATAGATTCTCCTTTTATATCTTGTCCACTTACTACTTCCTCAACTTCTGGTTTTTCATCTAATATGTTAAATATTCTTTCTGCGCAAGCAAATGTTTGAAGAAGTGTATTTGAAAGATTACTTAAAGCTACAACTGGTCCAAATGATGATGCTATTATAACTATTGAAACTATCATCCATGAAAACGAAATATTCCCTTTAGAATATTCTAAATATCCTACAAATACAAATGTTAAAATAGCAACAACTATTGTTATATCTGTTACAGCTCTAATTATTCCTTCATGTGTTTTAATTTTCTCTAGTCTTTTATTTAGATCTTTAGAATTTTGATTTAATTTTTTAAGTCTTTCATTATTATTTCTAAATAAAAGTATTTCATTAAGTCCTCTTAAAGACTCTAATATGTATGAGTTGCTTTTTCCAAATATATCTCTATACTCTACACCTGCTTTTTCTCCAATTGAAGAAGAAAAATAAGGTATAACAAATCCTACTATTAAGAAAAATACTACTGCTAATAATCCAAACCATGGATTTATTAAAAATAATATAATTGATATTATTGTATTTGTAATAATAGCTATGCTTATAGGTGCTATTGTGTGTGCATAAAATACTTCTAAAAGCTCTATATCAGATGTTATTAAAGATATAAGATTTCCTTTTTCTTTTCCATCAAGCTTAGCAGGTGCTAGCTTTCTAAGAGCACCAAACATTTTATCCCTTAATATATAAAGTATTTTAAAAGCTATATAATGTCCTGATAACTGCTCACCATATCTTAAAAATCCTCTTAAAATAGCTGAGATTATCATAATTAAAATAGCTGTGTTAAAACTTACAAAAGTTATTTCACCTATATAACTTCCTATAGCGATTGCTCCAAAGCTTGCTATAGATATTGCTGCTAAGAAACCTAAAACCCCTAGAAAAATAGTAATACACATAATAGGTGCAAGAGGTTTAAGCTCTACTATAAGTCGCTTCATAATTTTGAATCCCGATTGTCTTTTATCCATAAATTACACCTCTCTTATTTTTTCTAGTTCTAGTTGCTTCTCTAACATATATGTGTAGTGTCCACCTTTTTCCAAAAGCTGATTATGACTTCCATTCTCAGCTATAACACCTTTGTTTAAAACATAAATGTTTTTAGCTCTTTTTACATTAGCTAATCTATGGGATATTACAATTACTATTTTATCCCTTGAAATTTCATATATAGCATCCCATATACTTTCTTCACTTTCTACATCTATATTTGATGTAGCCTCATCAAATATTATTACATCTTTATTTGAAAGTATAATTCTAGCAAGTGCTAATCTTTGTTTTTGCCCTCCAGAAAGAAGGTTTCCACCTTCTCCAACCATAGTGTTAATGCCATACTTTAAACTACCTACAAAATCATATAATCTTGAAACTTTTAATGCATTATTTATTTCTTCTTTTGTTGCATTTTTATTTCCTATTAAAAGGTTATCTAATATGCTTCCATTAAAAATATGGCTATTTGTAGATACTATTCCTATATTTTTATATATTTCATTTTGATTTATATTATCTATATTTTTATTGTTTATAAGTATTTCACCACTATTTACAGTATAACTATTTAAAATAAGTGAGGCTATTGTACTTTTCCCAGAACCACTTTCTCCAACAATAGCAACAACTCCACCTTTTTCAATATTCATTGTAATATTTGATAGTATTTTTCTCTCTCCATCATAACTAAACCCTACATTGTTTAGTTTTATTGAATTTATATTTTCATTATCAATACTAAATAAAACGTTTTTGCTTATTTCTTTTGCATCAAGTATTGAAAACATTTTATCAGATGCTGCCATTCCATTCATAGCAATGTGGAAAAATGACCCTAAAAGTCTTAATGGAATAAAAAACTCTGAGGAAAGTAAAATAATTACAATAAGGCTTCCTACATATATTTCACCATTTTTAAATTGAATAAGCCCTACTATAGTCCCTGCAGCAGATCCTACAAAAGCTACTAAATCCATAATAGTTATTGAGTTAAGCTGCATACTTAAAACCTTCATAGTTATTTTTCTAAAGCCTTCTGCTTCTATATTCATTTTTTCATGCTTTTCTTTGTCTATATTAAAAACCTTTAACGTAGATAACCCTTGAAGATTTTCTAAAAAAGTTCCTCCAAGATCTGAGTAGCTTTTCCAATAATCTTTTAATATTCTTTTTGCTATTTTCATAATAGCTATAATAGAAATTGGTATTAACGGCACTGCTAAAATAAATACAATAGCAGCTTTAAATGATATGAAACTCATAAATATAAAAAGTATTACAGGTGTTAAAACAGAATAGAAAAACTGTGGAAGGTACTTACCAAAGTAAACCTCTAATTGCTCTATTCCCTCAACCATTACCTGAACAACTGAAGACGTTTTTTCAACTGAAGTATATCTTGTCCCTAATTTTAAAAGCTTTTTATATATTATTTCTCTTAATTTTACCCTTGCACTTTCAGATGCTAAATTTGAAAATCTTGAATATAAAATATTACATACAAATCTTGTAATTAAAAGAAGTAAAATTAAGGATGTAAATCCTAAAAGAAAACTAGCACTTATATTAACTTCTCCTTTATAAACCTGATTAATAAAGTGTCCTATTATCATTATGATTATAATATTACATAACATTGATATTAAATTTACTAAAACAGTTAATCCTATGTACTTTTTAGACTCTTTACATATATTAATTAGCCGTTTATTTATCATCATAGTTTTATCCTCCAAATTTAAAATATGCTAGCATTAGTTTGAATACAAACCAATATTAACATACATGATAATAATTATCAATACCATTTACAATATTTATTTTAATTTTTTCTATTTTTAAAGCTTTGCCTATAGATTAAAACAAATATATTTAAAACAACAATTTCATATATTGTTAAATAAATGATATTATAGTTCAAAACACATTTGATTTTTAAATATTTAAGTAGAGAGGGGCTATAATGAGCAAATCTAAAATTGTTTTTGTAAGTCACTGTATACTAAATACTGCATCTAAGGTTTTTTATCATAATCAAGAAGGAAAAGTTTCTGAAAACCTAACTAGAAAAAGGTTTTTAAAGGAATGTGCAAGTCACAATATACAATTAATACAATTGCCTTGTCCTGAATTTTTAATGTACGGTGCAAATAGATGGGGACATAGTAAAAATCAATTTGATAATCCATTTTATAAAGAAAAATGCAAAGAAATACTAGTTCCATATATACTTCAAATAAAAGCCTATTTAAATGAACCAGATAGATTTGATGTTTTAGGTATTATAGGAATTGATGGAAGTCCAAGTTGTGGAGTAAGTACTTGTTTTTCTGGAAAATGGGGAGGAGAATTTTCTAGCTGTGAATGTATTGATACTGTTTTAAAAAACTGCTCAGTAAAGAAAGAAAAAGGAGTTTTTATTGAAGTACTTAATGAACTTTTAGAAAAGGAAGATATAGACCTACCTATGGTAGCTTTAAAAAATAATGTATTAAACAAACTTCTTCGTATACCTAGCTTAGGATTAAAAGAAGCATGCAAAATTTAAAAATAGTAATGGATAATTCCATTACTATTTTTATTCCATTGCATCTTTTGCACTAAGCTTTCTAAATAATAATATAAATAAATTATATAATACAAATCCTATAATCGATGTTGCAATAAATAGTTCTATAACACCTGCTAACTGTAGAAAATGACTAAAAGTAATATTTATATTTTCAAAATACATACTTGTTTTAAATGTAGCTAATGTAGATATAGCAAGTGGAAATGTAAGACTTGCAAAGCCTACATTAAAATCCTCTTTTAAACAAATAGGTATTCTTGTATAAGCAAATAAAGTCATTATTAAAACAAGGCTAATCATAAAGGTTATAAAACCTTTATTAAATGTGTCAAAAATAGTTAAATAGCTAACAACAACAAGACTTGGAGGAGCTGCCATTATAACTACTGTTGGAAAAATTATAGTATCAATATGCCCTTTATAAATCCTATAAATCATTATTGGTAAAAGTATAAAGTAAGTAATAGTTCCCCAATAAAAAATATACTTTGTAAGTATTGGCTCATTCATTCCTGTACTGCTAACACATGCTACTAGTATTCCTACAAAAGGTATGAAAAAACTTGGGACAAAAGTATTAAAGTTAAACTTTTTTATTATATGTTTATAAACAGCAATAACAGATAAAACTAAATATATAGTAAGTCCTATTGTCCACATTCCTTTTCCTAAAATATAACTAAACTTTAAATAATAATTTCCAAGTATCATTGTAAGCATCCCAAATGTAGGAAAAACACTTGCTACAACAGGTAAGTTTAGTTCTTCTTTTACCTTATCTTTATATATAATTACTTTCAAAACTCCAAGTAATGCTACAAATGCTGCTAAATTCATAAAAACATCTTTTAAATATATAAGTTCATGAAGTGCAAATATATTAGAAAGTGTTGTTGCACCTACACAAGTAGCTATTATTCCTATAGGTAGATTGTTGTGTACTGATTTTAAACTACTTACCATATTATGCATACTTAATTTCACATCTAATCCTCCCTTTTAAGTTTACTCTAATATAGGTTTTCCATTAGTCACTTATAATATTAATACTAAAACTAGATATAGTTCAACAAAAAAACAAAAGTAGTAGTTTTATGTAACTACTACTTTTTATATTAGTTTTCAATTATTATTTCATTTGTTTTTTCTACTTTATCACTTATTACATTTCCAACTGTACAAAGCTGATCTACTAATTTTAAATGATTTTCTATTTCTTCCTTAGAGTTTGTTGTTTTAATTTTGTAAATTGTTTTAATAGATTTTATAGCTTTTTTAGGAATTTGAGTTCCTTCCACAAATCCATCTTTATCAACTTCACCTTCTACTTCAACTACTAAGTCTTCTATTTTTAAACTGCTCATTTTAGCAAGAGACATAAATGATATAATCTTACATCCTGCAATTGCATTTAAAAGAACCTCCCCAGGAGTCATTCCCTCATTATTTCCTAGTGGAGCCGACATATCCATAGTTAAGTTATGATCTCTAGAGATTCCTTTAATCGTTAGTTTTTCTTTATGATGTGCTATACATCTCATTTACACCACTCCTTAAA
>JAEWEN010000094.1 GCA_023389275.1 Bacillota bacterium | reverse complement strand
CTAGTAAAAATATATTAAATAGAAAAGATGATAAAGAAATTAGCTTATATACAAACTTTAAAAAAGTAAAAGAAATTCTTAAAAATAGAGTTTAAAAAGTATTTAATCACAAATATAAATAAACCTGTAAAGGAGTTTATATTTTATCACTAAAAAGTGAGGGTTAAATAAAATCTTTTTATATAAAATTTAAGAATACGGTTGTGGGAGATAAATAAAGTAAAAACTTTATTTATGCACTGGCTCAACCAAGGCTTTAAGGTTACTTAAGTAACAAAAGTGCGAAATATCTAAAATTAAGTACATTTGTATATATTTTTAGAACCAGAATATATAGAGTTATTTATAAATGGGCTTAGAAGTGTAATTTTTAAAGAAGTTATATTTAAGACTATTTTAATAATAGTTACCTGTTTATATATAATTTCTAATTATGACGTTATAGATAAGGTATTTAATTTTATTAATTCTATAAAGCAGCTAGACATAAATGGTGTGAAAATAAGTATGGATGATATAAAAAAGGATATTTATCATCAAGAAAAAATTGTTAAAGAGTTAAAAAAAATAGAGCCTGATTCTAAGCATAAGATAAAGATTGCTGAGGATAAAAAACGATTTTTAAAAATTATAGCAGACTGTCCGGATATTGCTGAAATAATAAATAAATATATAAATGTAGGATACAAAAGCTTTAATATACCTATAGCTTTAGTACCTCATAAATTTAAAATAAGCGAGATAGAACAAATTTTCCACACAGATATTAAAAAAGACTCTGTAAAAATAGTAGAAATGAAAAAAGATATTAAGCAAATAGCAATAGAAGTATTTAAAGAATTAGTTGATAGAGGAGTTATTTCTTAATATAAATAAGAATATGATTATTAGTAATATAATTTTTATTAAGGAGTAACTAATGATATCTAATAATAAATTTGTAAGGGAATCTTTAGAACTTAATATTTTTTTCCTAAGAATAATGAAAGAGCATATGATGTTTATATCTCTTTCATTAACTCCTAGAGATTCAAACTTTAAGTTGTTTGCTGAAAAACTTAAAAGTAAGCTTGAGGAGCTTTTAAGAAAAAATATTAGAATTTCACCTGGATTAATATGTAATGAGGCTTTAACATCAGGAGAATTAGTTACAAATTTTACTTTAAACGCAGAAAAGAAAACAGAATTTTATACAGGTATTCATATAAATACAGATATAACTGATGAAGAGCTAAGATTAATAAAAAGGGGAAATAACAAATTAGATGTTACCCCAAATATAGTTAAAGCAATTGAGGAAATAAATAATTGTATAATTGAAGTTTTAAAGGAAGTTATTGAGTTTAAAGATAAAATAAAAGCATACGTAAATGATTGTAAAATGTTTACCACAAATTATCCTCTTATGATAGATCACATACTTGAGGAAGCAGAAGAATATTTAAAAAGTATTGTAAAACTTCAGCAAAAAGAAGAAGATAATACTTTAAAAGAATTATTTAATGAAGAAAAATTTTGGAATCATATTATGGAAGAGCACGCTAAATTTATAAGGGGCATGCTAGATCCTACAGAAGAAAAGCTTATTAAAATAGCAGATAATTTTGTAAAACAATTTGAAAAATTAAGTAGTAAAGAAAATTCATTAACTGAAGTAAAAAAACAATTAGAAGAATTTACAAGAGAAAGTGTTAAACTTACACAGGATATAAGAAACTTTAAAAAACAAGGTACAGAGGGGATATTAAATTGCAACGTTAAATCTATAATATTACCACTGCTTTCAGATCATGTTTTAAGAGAGGCAAATCACTACTTACGCCTTTTAAGTAAAATTAAATAGGGGTATTTTAAATGAGGGATAACAAGAAATTATATGATAATATATTTAATAACCCTAAATATCAAGGACTAAACTATTATCAAATTGAAACTCTTTATAAAAATGCTTTAGTAGGAGTTTATGATGATCTAATATATAAGGATAACTTAAATATTAATCGTGGATATTCACCTAAAAAAGCTGTTGAATATGCTATGAAGTATGCTATTAATTATAATGATGCTTATCCTAGCTACAAAGGTTTAGGGGGAGATTGTGCTAATTTTATTTCACAGGCTTTACATGTAGGTGGTAAGCCTATGATAGGAAGTAATTCATATAGTATGAAAAGCTGGTTTTGCTGGTCAAGAAATAAATGGGATGTAAAATCTATATCTTCTACTTGGAGAGGAGCTAATGCCTTTTCGACTTATTGGAAAGTAAATGCAAGCTCTTATAAAGATTTTGATAAGTCATATTTTAAAAACTTAGAGTCTTTTAGAGAAATTTACAATTACGCATCAAGAGGAGATGCTCTTTCTTTTCTTGATTATAATGGTAATGCATATCATACTCTAATTATAGTAGACTATAATAACGGTGATTTAATATGTGCTTCACATGCTTACGATTCAAATAATAGATCATTATTTTATAGTAATCCAGGTGGGGGAGTTAGAGTATATAAAATGAGTTAAAAAGACACTTCATTAGAAGTGTCTTTTATAATTTAATTACATACATCACATGGATCTGCATGACCAGAACTTATTGCTTCCTCAAGTGTTCCGGAAAGTATAGTTTTACTTCTAGAAAGTGTTCTACATTGGCTAGTTAAGTGATAGGATTTTCCATTAGGAGTATAATAAACCTTCTTTTTATCTGATGTAGATGCTTTAGAAGATTCTATTTTACTGTTATTAGAGTTAGTAGAGGGTTTAGTATTATTAATATTTTCTTTTATATTTGAATTACTGCTTGCTCTACCATATAAATAGCTTCCTTTGCTTGTATTAAAGCTTATTTTATTTCCATCAGAAGTTGCAACAATAGTATTATTTTCATCTGTTCTATAAACAGTTATACCTTTGCTTTTTAGTTTGTCCATAACTTCTTTATGTGGATGTCCATAGGAATTATTTTTCTCAGTCATAATAACAGCATACTTAGGATTTACCTTATTTAAAAATTCTACTGTAGAAGAAGAGCTGCTTCCATGATGTCCTAATTTTAAAACATCAGCTTTTAAATCGAATACTTTTTTAATCATTTCTTTTTCACTTACATCCTCTGCATCCCCTGTAAACATAAATGAATTGTTTCCATGGGTTAGCTTAATAACTATTGAATAGTTGTTTAAATCTTCATATTCACTACTGTTTGGTGCAAGAATTGTTGCAGTTGAAGATCCTAAAGTAAAGCTTGTACCTGGAGTTGGTGTTGTAATACTAAGATTTTTGTTTTTAATGGCATTTACAACATCTTTAAATGTTTTAGAAGTATGAGTAACTTTAGGCATATAAACTTTACCTATATTAAACTCTTTTATTACATCATCAAGTGATCCTATATGATCCTCATGAGGATGTGTACCTATAACATAATCTAATTTATTAATATTTTGTTTTTTTAAATAGCTAATGACAGTGTTAGAATCATTATTATTTCCTGCATCAATAAGCATATTAGAGTTTCCATCTTGAACAAGAATACAATCAGCTTGTCCAACGTTTATAAAGTGTACTTTAAGATTAGAGTTAGTTTTTATATTTTCATTACTAGCTAAATTAGACTCTACTTTTACTGTTTCTTTATTTTGATTTACTTGATTAGAACCATTACTTGAAGTAGAACATCCAGTAAGTAAAGAAAACAGCATTCCAATTACTAGTATGAGAGATAAAAATTTTGATTTCTTTAGTTTATTCATATTAAACCTCCTTATATATTAAACATAAGCTAATTATACTAAATTAACTTAAAATAAGACAAATTACAATAAAATTTACTATAAATCCTATTATAAAGGAAATTTTCTACATATGATAAATAAAGAATGTTATACTTAAAAAGGGTATTAAATATAAATTGAGGTGTTAGTTATGG
The DNA here is from genome assembly GCA_023389275.1 of Bacillota bacterium. Taxonomy (GTDB): domain Bacteria; phylum Bacillota; class Clostridia; order Clostridiales; family Caloramatoraceae; genus Clostridium_AB. The sequence goes on along the minus strand of JAEWEN010000094.1, from coordinate 6,208 downwards.
ATATAATTATAAGACCATATGAAATAAGAGACATTCCACAGATTACTGAAATTTGGAATGAAATTGTAGACTCAGCAGTAGCTTATCCGGAAGAAGAACCATTAAGTATAGAGGAAGCAAAGAAATTTTTCTCAGGTCAAACTGCAACTATATGTGCCTGTGATGGAGATAATATAGTAGGATTTTATATTCTTCATCCTAATGGATATGGCAGACGATCACATATTTGTAATACGAGCTATGGTGTACGTTTAAATTATAGAGGAAAAGGTATAGGAAAGAGATTAGTTTTAGATTCTTTTAAAAGAGGTAAGGAGTATGGGTTTAAGGTTCTACAATATAATTGTGTAGTATCTGTTAACAAATTAGCGTTAAACCTATATCGTTCACTTGGAATGGTTGAAGTAGGTAGTATAGAAAATGGCTATCGTTTAAAAGATGGTACATATTGTGATGGAATTATTTTTACTAAACAGCTATAAAATAAGAAAAATATATTTTGAGATAGATCAATAAAAAAGAAATTATTATAATCTTTTTATTGATCTTTTATTATATAAATATCATACAACAGGTAAAACAGAAGAATTCTTTTTAGATTTTTATAGTTGTAAAATTTTTCTATATGGAATATAATGTAAATAGATATTTAACTATTTAGTTAAATATCTATAGAAAATTAAGGAGTTTTTTAAAATATTAATATGAGCAAAGTATTTAAAGCTTTAGGTGATAAAACAAGAAGAGAAATACTAAGGCTACTTAACAAAAAAGATATGAGTGCAGGGGAGATAGCCAGCTATTTTAATATGTCTAAACCTTCCATATCAAAGCACTTGGATATTTTAAGAGAAGCAGAACTTGTTAGTTCAAATAAAAAAGGTCAATTTGTTATTTATTCTATTAATACATCAGTAATACAAGAAGTTCTTGGAAGCTTCTTAGATATTTTCAACAAATAAAATAATAAAGGAGATACTATGAAAAAGTTTGATTTTACAAGGATAATATTATTACTGACATCTATAGCTATACTAACTTTAGGATACTTTATTCCAAATACAGATTTTAAGTATTTTATAATATTTACACTGATCATATTTGCAGCAATTATACTTGATGTAAATATACCTAAGATTACAAAGCTATCAGAGGATAATCCTAAAGTTAAGACAGCGAGACTATTAAGTAGACTTTCTATATTTACATTAATTATCTTTTCTTTATTTGAAATCTTATCTTCAGTTGATGGGTTGATAGCACCTAGAACTAAAGATTTATTAACAGTTGGATTATTATCAGGATTTTTAATGATTTATGGTAATCTGTCACCTAAAATTCCTTTTAACAGATATATAGGACTTAGATTACCATGGACAATAAGAGATGAGGATACTTGGAAAGTAGGAAACAAATTAGTAGGATATTTAGCAGTTCCTATATCTATTATAATGTTTGTTTTATCATTTTTCTTTAATACTGATAAAGTTGTATTTATTAGTATTTCAGTTATAGTTGCTATTCCAAGTTTGTATTCGTTATTATTTTATTATAAAAAATATCGTATTGTAAAAAAATAACTAGCATTATAACAAAATGGGTGCTATGTTTAAAGTAGTAAATTTAGTTTTATCAAAGGAGAAAAGCAAATGGATATGGAATACTTTAAAAGCAAAGTTACAAATTTTAAAAAAGAAGAATGGGTCTTAGGAAAAGATTTATTTACTTTAAAAGAAGATGAAAACGTTGTTTTAAAGCTTACTGATAAAAAGGTAAGAGTAGAAGATGATATGTTATCAGATTCAGTATGGGATGACTTTTTTAATAAATATAGTATTGAGCATATTATGTCAGCCAAAATATGCTATAAGGAAATAGAGTATGAAGTTCCTTTAACACTTTTTGAAACAAAAGGTATAGTGATACCTTTTGCAGCAGGATCTAAATTAATTAATGAATTTAGTGAATATGAGTATGAAATAGCAAAAGCTTTTTCAAAAGAAAATAATAAAATTAACGAGTTTGATGAAATAATGAATGGATATAAGATTTATTCAGAGGAAAAAAATCATCATTAATATAAAAGAGCAATAGGAAGAGGTTTATATAAAATTTCTTCCTATTACTTTAACTTTAGACTTTTTATGGGGGATTTACTTTGGTAAAGAAAATAAATATATCAAATAGCAGTTGCTGAGAACCAGTAAGTACTGGTCAGTACAATAAAGAAAATAGTGAAAATTGTTTAATATGTGGTGAAAAGCTAGAGTATTTTAAAATAGGACAAGAATTCAAGTGTATACATTGTAATAAAGTAGAATTAGGGTATGTATATTGCACTAAAGGACATTATGTTTGTGATAATTGTCATGGAGAAAAGTGTTTTGAAAATATACTATATTTAATAAATTCATCTAAAGATACAAATCCTTTAAAAATAGCTGAAAATATAATTAATAATACATCTATTCCTATGTTAGGATGTGAGCATGCTTGGATTGCAGCAGGATCATTTTTAGCTGCAATAAGAAATAATGGAAGTATAAAAATAACTAATGAGCAAATAGTTGAAGCCTTAAATCGTACACGTAAACAAGCTATTGGTGCTTATTGTGGCTTAACAGGGGTATGTGGTATAGCACCTGCCATCGGTGCTTCATTTAGTGTTATTTTAGGAGCGGCCTGTCCTAAAAATCGTGAAACATCTATAACTATGCATGTTGTTTCTAAAATAATAGAGTCTATTGCAAATGAAGCTGGACCATGTTGTTGTAAAAACTTTATATATACTGCTTTAAAAACAAGTTGTATACTTGCTAAAAAGTATTTAGGTATTTGTATTAAATATGATTATAAAATTGTATGTAGAGACTCACAAAGACACCCTCATGGTTGCAGAAAAGATAGGTGTAAATATTATAAAGAATTAGCTGATAAGTAAGTTAGAGTTGAAGTTAATGAGCATAAAAAATAGGTTTCTAAACAGTTTGGAAAGCCAACGGGTATTGGGGTAACTATATCTACATGTATTATGAATCAAAAACAGTATAAGGGAAAAAAGTTTGGTTTATATTTAAATATATGGTATAATACTAAAAGAATAGTTTAAGGAGTCGATATTATAGAAAATTTTGTTTGAAAATCTAATAATACTGCTGAAAGTGTTAGGAAGGCAATATTAGATTTAAATTTAGAAAGAGAAAAAAGAAGTTCAAATAAAGAACTTAAGGAATTTATGCAGAAATTTAAAAGTGAAAATCATATTAGATAAATCTAATAGATTAAGCATATACAGCTAGGACTAATGTCCTAGCTTTTTATATATAATCATGTAAATATTTTTATGTATTATATTAATTATGAATATTTTACAAAATAAGTTATAATAAATATTACTTAACTTACTTAAATGGGGGAAAGAATATTATGAAAACAATATTATTCATAACAGACTTATATTATAAAGCAAAGGGAAGACGTTATTACGAAGAAGATATATTCTTAACTTCTAAATTAAGAGAAGAATTTAAGTTAGTTATTTGTCATCCAGAGGATATTGAACATTTTGAAACAAATTTTGATTTAGTAGTGTTTAGAAATGCAGGTCCAGTAGCTAACTTTAAAGAAAAATATCAAGCATTTCGTAAAAGAGTTATTTCTAATAATATTAAAACCTATAATTCATTTAATGGTAAAGCAGATATGAACGGAAAAGAATATCTTATAGAATTAACAAATGATAAGTTCCCTGTGATTCCAACTATTGATACATTGAATTTATTTGAAAAATTACCGGATTGTGAAACCTATGTTGTAAAACCTAAAGATGGTGCGGATTCAATAGGTATGAAAATTTTATCTAAAGAACAGGTGTTTGAACAAATTAACTTAGATAGTAAAAATATGTTAATACAGCCTTTAATAAAGTTTAAGTATGAGGTATCTTTTTATTTTATTGATAAACAATTTCAATATGCACTTTATGCACCTGATAAAAATAAAAGATGGGAGCTTAAACAATATATTCCTACAGAAAATGACTTAGCCTTTGCCCAATGTTTCATAGAATGGAACAATTTAAAGTGGGGTATACAAAGAGTTGATGCATGTAGAACTGAAAATGGAGAATTATTACTTGTGGAATTAGAAGATTTAAATCCATATCTTTCTCTTTCAGAATTAAGTGATGAAAAGTGTGACAATTTTATAGAGACCTTGAAAAAATCGCTTAACATGGCTTTAGATTCATAATTTTTAGAGTCTAATTATTTCATTATCTTTTGTAAATGTATTTTGTAGTAGAAATAAATAGATTGGTTTAATAATATACTTATACTTTAAAAGTCAGCGGATTTGTTGGCTTTTAATTTTTTATAATGGAGGGGATTTGATTGTATATAGATTATTTATGTAATTGTCCAGATAGTATTAATATAGTTTCAAATTGGATATATAATGAATTTGTACATGGATCAAGAAGTAAATTGACTTTAGAAAATGTTATTGAGTATTTTAGTAATACAAATAAAAAGGACTTTCCAATTACATTTGTTTCTTTAATAGACAATAAATGTATTGGAACAGTATCTATTTTTGAAAATGATTTAAAAACTCAAAAAGATTTTACACCTTGGTTAGCTTCACTATATGTTACTCCAGACTATAGAGGAAAAGGAGTTGGACAAAAGCTTATTAGTAAAGTACAGGAAATTGTTGGAGAATTAGGGTTTGAAACATTATATTTAAGAACAGAAAATGCTTCTAACTATTATAAAAAATTAGGTTTTGAATTTGTTTATAGTACATATGATGAAAAAGGAAAAAACACTGAGGTTTTTTGTATATCAATTAAGTAGAATAAAAGTTTAATTTAAGTTAAGCCATATAAAGAAAGGGAAATTATAGCTTTATATAACTTCCCTTTTAAATATTTAAATAAAAATTGAGTAAATGCAGTTTATATTTATTGTTGTTATTTTTATTTTAAGAAAAAGATTTAATTTTAGCAGTCGTCCCAATCATTAGAATTTCTTCTTCTACATGAACATACGCAAATAAAGGAACTGCTATTAGAGTTACATCCTCCATTGCCATGTGAACCATGACCATTAGAATTGCAGCCACAGCCATGTGAACTATTATTAGAGCTACAGCTACCATTTGAGTTATTATTACAACGACATCTACATCTTCTAGTATTTGAGTTATTATTTGAGTTGCAACCACAGCCATTATTATTTGAATTACAACCCCAATTACTATTTCTACAACATCTTCTAAATCTGAAAAAACAACACATCTAAATATCATCTCCTAATTATATATTTATAGAGGTTAACTCTATTTTCATCAACATATTATGTAAATTTAAAAAATATGTGATAGATTCTTAGAAAAAGAATTATCTATTCAACTATTTGAAAAGATTGGAAGGAAAATGGTATTAACTAAAGCAGGAGAAAATTTAATACCTTATGTATATTTTATCAAGATATTGGTTTACCATTAAGTTTGATTAAATCATATCCTATTAGAGAGTATTCTTTATCATTAGTAGTATCAACTGATATAAAAAAGAAGTTTCCTGATTTTATTACTTCAAATCAACAGTTAAAAATACTCCATAAAAATAAGTGGATTAGCCCTATTATGCATCTATTTATTGATTTAGTTGCTAGTAATGATATTTGATATAAATGATTCTTTGTTCTATAAAGCATGTGATATAAATACATAACTTCACCTAATCGAATAGCAGTATTTTCTAAAAATTAACTTCATTAACTATGTATGTAGTGGACAAATTTATTTATTATGAATATTATGAAAAGGAAGTAATAATTTTAGGAGAATATTTAATGTTTATATCACCAAGTGAAAATAATAAAATAATTAACAAATCTCAATTAAACAAAGCCCTTGAAGGTATAAAAGATGCTGTTCAGGGTGAAAGAGAGGATGAATTATTTTATGATTATTTAATTAGTATAGCTCCAACTAATAGCGAAAAAGAAATAATAAGTTCTATTAGAAATGACGAACGAAGACATAATATATTGTTTAGAAAGATTTATAAAGATTTCACAGGAAATGAAGTACCAATGGGTAAATCAGAAACTTTTGAAAAGCCTAAATCATACTTGGATGGTATTACAAATGCACTATTTGGTGAACTAAGAGCGGTAGAAAAGTATAGGGATATTAAGAG
>JAEWEN010000067.1 GCA_023389275.1 Bacillota bacterium | reverse complement strand
TGTAGCACAGACAATACAAGATCAAACAGAAACGATAAAAAATTTAAATAATATGATATTAAAATTTAAGATATAAAATTTTATGAACTATGGGGGTACATATTATGAAAAAACTTAAAAGCGTATCCTTTAAATTAGTAGCTGCATTTTCAGTAATGCTAGCTTTAATATGTGGTGGATCAATAGACAGTATATCTAATTTAAAGGATAATGATAAGCTTATTGAATCTATTTACGATAAAAATATGAATAGTATAACTATGTTAAAGGAAATTGAAAAAAATCTTTTAGAAATAGAGGCAAATGTTTCGGAAATGATTATAAAAAATAATCCTTTAGAAGTAAATACATATAAAAGTAATATAGATAAATATAGGGAAGATGATAATTCTAAGTTTCAGCAGTATGCAGCTTTAAAAATAACAGATAAAGATAATGATATAATAAATAACCTTAATGGAGAACTTAAAAACTTTAGAGAAGCAACTGATGGATGTATAACCTTAATAAGTCAAGGGAATCAACAGGCTGCTTTGGCAAAGTTTGAGGAATTTAAAGCATCTCACACAAAAATGAAAACCTATGCAAAAGACTTAACAACTTTAAATGAAAATATTATTAAAGAAAAAATAAATAATGATAAAAAGGCTTTAAATAAAATAATAGTAAGAAATATAATTTTAGTTTCTGTAGTTGTTGTATTTACGCTATTAGTTTCATACATGATAGTAAGAAGTATATTAAATCCACTTAGAAAAATACAAAGTTTTGCAAGTAGACTTTCAGAGTATGACTTTTCAACTCTTTTAGATGTATATACAGATGATGAGTTTGGAGCAACAGCTTCTGCTTTAAATTTAGCTAGAGAAAATACAGCATCCCTTGTAAAAACCCTTATATTAGATGCTGAAAATATAAGTGAGGCAAGTAAGGATTTATTTAATATTGTACAAAATATAACAGTTAAGTTTGAAAATATAAATGATAAAGCAAATGAAATAAGTTATATTACACAAGAAGCTAGTTCTTCCGCAGAGGAAATTGCAGCATCAAGTGAGGAAGTTGACTCTACAGTAAATATTTTGGCACAAAAGGCTACAGAGGGTAGAGAAAATTCAGAAGATATTAAGGAAAAAGCTGCTAAGTCAAAGTCTGAAGGAGAAGCTGCATTTAAAGAAACAACTAAAGTATATAGTGATGTGGAAAAAGGAATATTAAATGCTATTGAAAAAGGTAAGGTTGTAGAAGAAATTAAAAAAATGGCAGAGACAATATCTTCAATATCAGAGCAAACAAATCTCTTAGCATTAAATGCAGCAATAGAGGCAGCTAGAGCTGGAGAGTCTGGACGAGGCTTTGCAGTAGTTGCAGATGAGGTTAGACGATTAGCTGAAGAATCTGCTAAGGAAGTTGATAATGTAAAATTAACTATAGTTGAAGTGCAAAAAGCATTTGAAAGTTTATCAGAAAATAGCTTTGCACTTGTTAAATTTATGGATGAAAAAGTAAAGCCTCAGTTTAAAGAAAGCATAGAAATTTCTGAGGAATATGATAAGGATGGAGAATTTATACATAAAATGAGTGAGGACTTAGCATCTATGAGTGAGGAAATATCAGCTACAGTAAATCAAGTATCAGATGCTATACAAAACCTTGCAGAAATAACTCAAAAATCATCTGAAAATGTATGTGATATTCAAGAGGAAATAAATGAGTCTACAAACTCGGTTAAACATATATTAGAGTCTGCTGAAAAGCAAGCAAAGGTATCTGATGATTTAAAAAATATAATTTTAAAATTTAAGGTATAAAATAAAGCTATCCTAAAGGATAGCTTTATTTTATTTAAAGAAGAAAACGTAGAATAATGTAAAATATATTAGAAATTTGACGATAAATAAAGAAATGAAAATGATAGGGGGGGCTATTGTGAAAAAATTTGGGGACATAAAAGTATCTACAAAATTAGTATCTGTATTCACAATAATTATTTTGTTTCTATTTTTACTTGGATTTTATAGTTTAACTAGTCTATATAAGCTAAATTCAACATCGAAAGATTTATATGATAACAACTTACTTGCTATATCAGAAATTGGAGATATAAAAACAAATGTAACAGAAATAAAATATCAGATTTTTAAAATGTCTACATTAACTGATATAAATATGATAAATCAGTCTTTAGAAAAAATAGAAGGCATAAGAGAAGAAAATAATAATACATTTGATTCCTATGAAAAAACAGTACGTGGTGATGAGGACAGAAAATTTTTCAATAATATTAAAAGTGAAGCGGAATCTATAAAGCAAAAATTTAATGAGTATGAAAGTTTAATTAAACAAGGAAAGATAGAAGAGGCTAATTTAAGTTTAAATAATTTAATGAGTGAATATGATAAAATGGTAGAGTTAACTGAAGAGTTAAATAATTTAAATAAACAATGGGCTAAAAATAGTATGGATAAAAGTGGAGATGTATTTGGAAATTCAGTAAAAGTAACATTTTACATAGCAGTAGTTACACTTTTACTAGCTGTTGTATCAACTGTTTTCCTTATTAAAACAGTTAAAAATCCTTTAAGAAAAACAATAGATTTTGCAAATAGGTTATCTGAGTATGATTTTTCAGAGCCACTTGATATATATACTCAAGATGAATTTGGAAAAGCAGCATCTGCTTTAAATAGATCAAGGGAAAATGTGGCAGGTCTTATTGGTCACTTAATAGAAAATATAGAAACTATGGATAATTCAAGTGAGCATCTAGCAAATACAGTAGTTAGAATAAAAGAAAAGTTTGAAAATATAAATAGTAGAACAGATGAAATTAACTTTAGTGTACAGGATATAAGCTCATCAGCTGAGGAAATTGCAGCATCTAGTGAGGAAGTAGACTCAACAGTTGCAGTACTTGCAAATAAAGCTGTTGATGAAAAGGAAAACTCAGATAAAATAAAGGAAAGAGCTACTAAATCTAAATTTGAAAGTGAAAAAGCATTTGAGGAAACTAGAAAAACATATCATAGTGTAGAAAGTCATATAATAAAAGCTATTGAAAAAGGTAAGGTTGTAGAGGAAATTAAGAAAATGGCAGATACTATAGCTGCTATATCAGAGCAAACAAATCTTTTAGCATTAAATGCAGCAATAGAAGCAGCAAGAGCAGGAGAGTCTGGACGAGGATTTGCAGTAGTAGCAGATGAGGTTAGACGATTAGCTGAAGAGTCTGCAAAGGAAGTTGAAAATGTAAAGGAAACTATAGCTGATGTACAAAATGCTTTTAAAAGCCTTGCAACAAATAGTGGAGATTTAATTAAATTTATGAGAGAAAATATAACTCCTCAATTTGAAAACTTTATAGATGTTTCTATTCAGTATGAAAAAGATGGACAAACAGTAAATAAAATGAGTGAAGACTTAGCATCTATGAGTGAGGAAATATCAGCAACAGTAAATCAAGTAGCAGAAGCTATACAAAGCCTTGCTGAAACAACACAAAAGTCATCTGAAAATATATCTGATATACAAGAAGAGGTAAATGAGTCAAATAAGTTTCTTGAAAATGTAGTAGAAGCAGTAGAAAATCAATTAGAAATATCTAATAGCATAAATAATATGATATTAAAATTTAAGGTATAGAAGATTAGTAAGCAAAAAAGGTGTTGAAATTATTTCAACACCTTTTTTGTTTTATTACTATAGTGCATTAACTACTTCATCAACCATAGTTTCAACAGTAGAAATTCCTCCACCAACTAAGTACCAAGCTTCAGGATCTAGATATACGATTTTTTTATTTTTATATGCATTAGTTTTCTTTATTAAGTCATTTTCAAGTGTAGCAGTTGCAGTTTTTTCTCCACCTGTAATTGTAGTACGGTCAACTACAAATAATATATCAGGATTTACTTTTGCAATATATTCATAGTTTGCTTCTTGTCCATGAGTTGAAGCTTTTATAGTTTCATCAGCAGTTTTAACTCCTAAAACATCATGTACAAATCCAAAACGTGATCCTTTACCATAAGCACTTAAGTTTCCGTTGTTTGTAAGTACAATTAAAGCTTTTTCATTTGAAGCAGAAGCCTTTTTAGTACCTTCTTCTACTTTAGAATTTATTTCGGCTAATTTTGCATCAGCTTCTTTAGTTTTATTAAATATTTTTCCTATGTTTTTTACGTTATTTGAAAAGTCCTCCATATAAGATGCTGTTTCTAAATCTACATAAACAGTTGGAGCAATTTTATTTAACTCATCATAGTAGTCTTCTTGTCTTCCACTTATAAAAATAACTTCAGGTTTGAATTCATGTATAGCTTCTAAGTTAGGCTCTTTAATTGAACCAACAGTTTTAGCACTATTATATTCAGAAAGTGACTTAGGAAGTGATGTTGGTACAGCAACTTCAGTGTCTATATTTAAAGAGCTTATAATATCTAAAATACCTAAATCAAAAACAACTACTTTTTTAGGGTTTGTAGGAACTTCAGTTTCTCCCTTTGAATGGGTAATTTTTATTTTATTTTGGCTTGAGTTAGATTGATTATTATTCTCATTAGATGAAGAAGAACAACCTACAAAAATAAATAATGAAAGTATACCAATAGTAATTAAGGTTAAAAGCTTTTTCATAATAAATCTCCTTTTAAAGTTTTAATTATAATAAAGGCAAATATTTTTGCCATCAATTTCTTTTACATTTATGTCCATACCATAAATCTCTTTTAACTTAGAGTTTTCTATAATATCCTTTGTATCTCCTTGACTTATAATTTTTCCATTTTTCATAGCAACAATATAGTCAGAGTAGTAGGAAACAAAGTTTATATCATGAATTACAACCATTATGGTTTTTCCCATATTATCTACTAAGTCACGAAGAGTTTTCATAATTTGTACAGAGTGATGCATATCAAGATTGTTTAGAGGCTCATCTAAAAATATATATTCAGTATCTTGTGCTATAACCATGGCAATAAAGGCCATTTGTCTTTGTCCACCACTTAATTCATCTAAATATCTATTTTCTAAAGATTCAAGGTTCATATATTTAATTGCTCTATTAACAATATCCTCATCTTCCTTAGTAAGCTTTCCTCCAGAGTAAGGAAATCTTCCAAAACTAATAAGTTCTCTAACTGTAAGACGAATATTTAATGTGTTTGCTTGTTTAAGTATAGAAAGCTTTTTAGAAAGCTCCTTTGTATTCCATTTAGAAAGCTCTATATCATCTATAAAAACTTGTCCGTTATCTTTACTAAGTGTTCTACTAATAATAGATATTAATGTACTTTTTCCAGCACCATTACTTCCTATAAAAGCTATTATTTTACCTTTAGGAAGAGTTAAACTAACATCTTCTATAACAGTTTTGTCTCTATATTTTTTAGTAATATTTTTAGTTGAAATCACTTTTTCCCCTCCTTTAGCATTAGGTAAATAAAGTAAATACCACCTATAAAGTTTATAATAACACTAATTGTAGTATCAAATTCAAATACTCTTTCTACAAGTATTTGTCCTAGTAAAATAGAAAATGCTCCTAAAAATACTGCGCCTAAAACTCTCCATGTATGATGGTATGTTTTTAGTATTTCACGGGATAAACTAGCAACTAATATTCCTAAAAACGTAATAGGACCTGTTAAAGCTGTTGATATAGATACTAAAATAGATGTAATTAAAAGGTTTTTAAAAACCATCTTTTTATAAGATACACCAAGGTTTATTGCAATATCTGTTCCTAAAGATATTGCATCAAGCTTTCCATAGTCTTTTATTGTTACTAGTATTACTATTATTAAAATTACAACACATATCCAAAATATATCCCCATTAATGTTGTTAAAACTAGCAAACATTTTTCCTTGAAGAATTAAAAATTCATTTGGATCAAGCAAAACCTGCATAAATGTAGTTAATCCACTAAAAAGGCCACCTATAATCATTCCTGCTAAAACTAAAAAGTAAACACTTTTACCTTCGTTTTTAAAAAGCAGAAGAAATAGTAGACATGAGGATAGTACCATAAATCCAACAGATAGTAGGAAATTAGGTAAGCCTGTCATCATAGATAACTGTCTTGATCCAAAGAAAAATACAATTATTGTTTGTATAAAAAGATATAAAGAATCAAGACCCATTACACTTGGGGTTAATATTTTGTTGTTAGTAATAGTTTGAAAAGTAACTGAAGAATACCCTATACAATAACATGTTATTAAAATAGCTGAAACTTTTAATAATCTTCTAGGAAGAAAAAAATCTATATTACTTTCATTTAATCCTGCAAAGATAAAAATACCAGCCATTATAAAAGTTAATAACATTAATATAATAACTTTCTTTTTATATGACATTAAATAACTACCACTTTCTTAGTTTATTTTTTCTTAAATAGTATTGCTATAAATATTAAACTTCCTAAAACACTAATAACAACACTAACGTTAATTTCATAAGGACTAATTAAAACTCTACCTATAATATCACAGGCTAGTACAAAAACAGAACCTAAAATAGCTGTATCAAATAAGGTTCCTTTTAGGTTATCTCCTTTAAACATTGATATAAGGTTTGGAATAATAAGACCTATAAAAGGAATGCTTCCTATAGTAACTACTATTAGTGATGTAATAAAAGCTACTATAATTAATCCTAAAAGAACAACTTTTTTATGATTAAGTCCAAGATTTGTAGCAAAGCTTTCTCCCATACCTGCAATTGTAAACTTGTTAGCATATATGTAAGCTATAATAACACATGGAATTCCAAAATAAAGAATTTCATAATTGCCCTTTATTATTAATGAAAAGTTTCCTTGAAGCCATGATGAAATGTTTTGTATAATTTCATACTTATATGCTACAAATGTAGTAATTGAACTAACTACGTTTCCCATCATCATACCTATTAAAGGAACCATAAATGCATTTTTAAACTGCATTTTGTTTAGTAAGTTCATAAATAATAGTGTTCCACATAGTGAAACTACAAAGGCAAGTGAAACTTTTACTAAAGGTGATGCACCTGCTGTAAATAAAATAGCAAGCATTACACCTAGTCTACACCATTCCATAGTTCCAGCAGTTGAAGGAGAGACAAATTTATTATTTGTAATAGTTTGCATTATAAGACCTGCAATACTAAGACCTGCACCAGTAATTATAATGCTAAGGGTTCTAGGAAATCTGCTAATTATTCCTATAAAACTATCAGCTTCTTCTCCTTTAAGTAGTCTAATTAAACTAAACTCAGAAACTCCTATATGTAAAGAAACTATAGTGAGTATTACAAGTAAACTTAAAAGTATAATCCGAAAATAATTAGGCTTAAGTTTAGGTTTTTCATATGTAGATACTATAATAAAGTCACTCCCTTCTAGTTAGCTTAAGCTAACTTATATGCGTAAAAAAATCTATAAATACTTTAATATTATAGCTTTTATAAGTTTAATATGTAATTTATAATATGATTTAGTTAGATAGGGCTAACATCTATAATCTTATATTAGGCAGAGATTGTTGTCAATACATAAAGGTTTATAATATTTTAAAAGAAGAAGAGTTTAAATTATACTTAAATTTTTATAAATAAAAAAGGGTAGATAATTCTACCCAGTTTGTTAATTACTTTGAGCTTTTTTAAGAGCATTTTCTCCATTTGTTTGAGCATCTTTTAACGCATCATCAATAGATTTTTTTCCACTAAATACAAGATCAAGTTGTACTCCAAGCTCATCTAGTGCATTTTTACCACCTATGTTTCTAGTTCCTTGGAATCCTGTGTCAAAGCAGTTAAATGAAAGTTGTTTAATAGGTTTTTCACTTAGAACTTTAGAGAATACAGGATTTTCCTTAGCAGATTTTCTTACAGGAATATATCCTGTTTGAGCTGCGAAATAAGCAGTGTTTTCTGTATTAGTTAGGAATTTTATATATTCGAAAGCAGCTTGTTTTTGCTCTTTAGTACCAGAGGCAAATACAGTTACATTTGTACCATAAAATAATTGAGCATCGTTTTTATTTGAAGGAAGTTTAACAGCGTTTATTTTAATACCTTCTTTTGTTCCTTTTTCTATGTAAGGAAGAGCAGATGTTGAAGCTACACACATAGCAGCACGTCCATCTTGTAGCGGAACATTAGCATCTTTATCATCTCCAGCTAAACGAGCTGTTTTTGATTGAATCATACCATTTAAAAATCCTACAGCTTCTTTAGTAGAGCCAGTATTAAAATATAATTCATTAGTTTTTTCATTCATTGTATCTCCACCAGCTTGTTTAAGCCATGGAGCAATATCTGTAGAAATGTTATTTGCAAAAACGCATCCATAAACATCAGGATTACCATCTTTATCATTGTCTACAGTTAGCTTTTTAGCTGCCTCAGTCCATTCAGCCCAAGTAGTTGGAGGTTTAATACCTGCTTTATTTAACATGTCTTCATTGTAGTAAAGAACCATTTGGCTTTTATTAAAAGGTAGTGCATATTGTTTATCATTCCAAATACCATCATCTAAAAACATTTTAGGAATATCAGAAATTTCTTCTGGTTTAAATCCTGTTTCCTTATCATTCATATAAGGAGTTAAATCTTCAACTAAATTTTTAGATATATACCATGATAAACGATTTGAATAAATCTGACTCATAGTAGGTAGTTGTTTAGATTTAGCAGAAGCCATTAGTTTTTCAAATAGCTCAGGATACTTACCTTGGTTTACTAATGTAACTGTAATGTTTGGATTTTGCTTTTTAAAATCCTCAGTGATTTTTTTAATAGCTTCTTCATTTTTTCCACCCATAGCATGCCAAAATGATATTTCAACTGGCTTTGTTATTTTAGTTGGAAGAGTAGAAGTTTCTTGTTTTTGACTACTTGTTTCTTCACTTTTACTACTACAACCAACAAGTAAAGTTGATAGCATAGCTAAACATAATAAAAAAGATAATAGCGTTTTTTTCATTTTTATCCCCCGTTTTTATAATATTTTATCCTTTTAATCCAGAGCTGTTTACACCTTTAATAACATAATTTTGAGTTATTAAATAAAGTAAAATTACAGGTGAAATCATTAGGATAGAAAAGGCCATTAATATATGATAATCAGTACCTGACTCTGTTGAAAATGCCATAAGTCCAACAGGTAAGGTACGCATTTCATCTGAATTTGTTGTTATAAGTGGCCATACATATGAATTCCAGCAATTTATAAATTTAAGTATTCCAATAGATACTAGTGTTGATTTTGACATAGGGGTTAGTATAGTAACTAAAAATCTAAAATCAGAACATCCATCTATTTTTGCTGATTTATAGTATGACTTTGGGATAGATTCAAATTGCTGTTTTAATAAAAATATAGAAAAAATACTAGCACACCAAGGAAAAATAAGAGCTTTATATGTGTTAATCCAGTTAAGGTTACTAAGAGTAACATAGTTAGGAATCATTAAAATTTCCCCAGGAACCATCATTGTTCCAATTAAAATAACAAACAATATTTTTTTAAATCTAAAAGGTATATATACAAATGCAAAAGCTGCTAAAACAGTTGTTATAATTTCACTTAAAGTAACACAAACAGCTACGAATATACTATTAAATAAATATTTTTTATATGGAACTGCATTAAATGCTTCCTTAAAGTTTTCCCATTGAAAAGTAGAGGGAATCCATTTTGGAGGCATTATCATTACTTCATTGAAAGGTTTAAGTGCAGTTAGTATCATCCATAAAAATGGCATAAAAACACCTAAAGTACCAAGTGCTAATATAAAATAAAATATAATTTTACTTAAACTTTTTTTGCGTTTTGATTTTAATATCATATTAGTCTCCTAGTCTTTGTTTCTAGTAAATATAAGTTGAATAACAGTAAAAAATAATATAATACAAAACAATATAAATGCAGCAGCTGCTGCTGTTGCAAATTCCCAGTGACTATAAAATTTATCAAATATGTAATAAACAATAGTAAGTCCACTTTGAATAGGACCAGGTTTTTGTCCATATAAAATATAAACCTCATCAAATAGTTTAAATGATGAAATAACAGAGGTAATTGATAAAAATATAATACTTGGTTTAATAAGTGGCAGAGTAATATAAAATATACTTTTTAAATTAGAAGCTCCGTCAATTCTACTAGCTAAATAGTATTTTTTATCTATGTTTTGAAGTGCAGCTAATATAATAATTATTCTGTAGCCAAGGCCTTTCCAAACACTTAGAAAAACTAAAATAGGAATAGTCATTTTAGGATTAGTTAACCAATCTATTTTTGCCATACCTAGTGTAGTTAAAAAGGAGTTTACAATACCATAGTCTTTATTAAGCATCCATCTAAAAATAACTGCAATTGCAGTAGTTGAAGTAACAAATGGAAGAAAAAACATACTCCTAAAAAAAACTTGAAATCTTTTAATTGAGTTTAAAATCAATGCGAATAAAAGAGCCACAATAATTCCAACAGGAGCTGCAATACCTGCAAATATAGTAGTGTTTTTAAGAGCTAGTATAAAATTTTCATCACTTAAAACATATTTAAAATTATCAAACCCTGTTTCATAAACAGTATCTGTTAAATAATCAAACTTTACATAAAATCCCATAATAAATGACTTAAATATAGGGTAAATTTGAAATACTGTAATAACACATAAAGCTGGAAGTAAATATATAAAAGCTTTTAGTTCTGTATTTTTAGTTATTAGTTTTTTCATTTTAACTCTCCAGTATATGAAGTCTTTTTATATTAAAGTGTATCTTATCATGTATATTTAATGGCTTGTCCCAGTTGGTACAACATGTAAAAGTTAAGCCATTAATAAGTGCTTTAACATAAACATCTTTACCAAGGGTTTGAATAGATAAAACTTCTCCACTTAAAGTTCCATTATCTTTACATAATATTAAGTCTTCAGGTCTAATACCTAAGGTTATGTTTTCATTTTTAGTAGCATAATTAATATAATCAGCAGATAATTTAAGATTTTCTTCTCCTTTAATGTATATAGATTCATCTTTAATAAATCCTTTAAAAAGGTTGATTTTAGGATTTCCTAAAAAGGAGGCAGAAAATAAATTACAAGGATTTAAATACATTTCTTCAGGGGTAGAGTGTTCTTTAACTACTCCTTTGTCTAAAAGAATAACCTTGTCTGATATACTTAAAGCTTCTTCTTGATCATGTGTAACTAAAAGGGTTGTAATACCTAAGGATTTTTGCACCTTTTTAATTTCTTCCCTTAAATCTATTCGAAGTCTTGCATCTAAATTAGATAAAGGTTCATCTAAAAGAAGAATTTTAGGGTTTTTAATTATAGCTCTTGCTATAGCAACACGTTGTTGCTGTCCCCCAGATAAATTTTTAGGTTTTCTTTTTAAAAGATCTTTTATTTCAAGCATTTCGCATACTTCTAAAGCTTTTTTTAAGCGAATAGATTTTTTTATACCTTTCATTTTAAGAGGAAAAGTTATATTATCTAAAACACTCATATGAGGATAAAGAGAATAGTTTTGAAATACCATACCAATATCTCTATTATCAGGTGATAAATCATTTACATTTTTGTTATCAAAATAAATATTTCCAGATGATAAATCCTCAAGTCCTGCTATAAGTGAAAGAATAGTACTTTTTCCACAGCCACTAGGACCTAAAATACAAACTAAACTACCGCTTTCTATTTCAATATTAAGATTTTCAATTGCTAAAAAATTTTTGTATGCTTTAGTGACATTTTCGAGTTTTATGTTCACAAAACAAACCTCCAAATGAGAAAATATAGTACAAAAATGATATTCCAAACTTTATGTTAACATATAAATTTTTCCATATGAAATTGATTTTGCAAATATTAAAATAGTAGACCTATAGTGTTTAGCTATATATATTAAATTAAAATTAGAATAAATATTGTTACTTTTTAAAGGGTAAAATATGGTACAATTTTATAAATTAAATAATTTTAATGAGGTGGTTCTATGAAAGAAATATATATTTATAAAACACCAGAGGAATATGAAAAAGATACTCCAACTTCAGTTATTACAGGAATCGTAAAAGAATATGGACAACATATGGTTACTGTAAAATGTGAAAATGGATATACTCATCTTTTAAGTTTACAAAATGTTTTTGCAATTGTATTTTAGGGATTGAAAATGTATTTAGAAAATATAGATTTAAAAAATGTTTATAAAATATATAGAGATGTAGCAGGAGATTTTCAGTGCTATTTTAGAGCTACTCCTTTTGTATCTTTAAAACAATATCCAAACTTTAAGTTAAACACTTTAAGTGATATTAAAGATAAAAATATAAAAAGACTTAAAAAAATAGAGTCATTATTAGATGAAAACTCTATTATAGTAGTAGACCTTGCATTTAACGATTCTTTAGAAATAGGAAGGACTTTAAATAATAAATTTAAGTCTCACATAATACTTACAATGAACTTTTTGTTTAATGAATTTGGTATTATTGGAAACCAAGACAATATATCAAATCTTATTAATACATCAAGTGTAATTGAAAAAGGAAAAGGAAATATATATACATTTGTTTTAGATAATAATAGGTTTTTAGAAAATGAAAAATTAAATAAAAATCAGTTTAATAACCAATATGAAGTTACAGATGAGGATTTGCCTTCTTTAGAGGTAATAAAAAACTATGGATTTAATAAGGTTTTAATAGTTACAGACAATATAAAAGAGGACTTAAATGGATATATAAATTATTTAAAAGATAATGTTAATATAAGCATTATTTAATAGGGAGTGTATGTTTTTGGATAAGAAGAAAAGTTTAGCTGTTGCTTTAACTGTATCAGTAGGTATGCTTTTTTCAGGATGTTCAAAACCTCAGCCAAGTAAAATTCATTTAGATGTAAATGAAGATGAAGAAAATGAGGAAGGAAGCAGCAGCGGAGGACATTATGGAGGGGCATATTTTAGAGGTGGATCTTCAGGAAGTATTAATAAAGATTCTTCAAAGGGATGGTCTTCGCCTAAAAGCTCAAGTGGATATTCAGGGTCACATGGTGGATCTTTAGGGAGTTAAAATATGATTAGAAATATGACAGACAAATTAATATTTGACTATTATCAAATTAGTTCATCTAGGGAAGAGGAAGTTTATTCTCCTTTTCCTTTTTATATAGATAAAAATATTTTAGAAAAGTTTTATACATCCTGTGAAATTATAAATAGTGTTGTAATAGATATTATTAAAAATATAAATGGGAAGCATAAAGCATTTCAAAGCTACATGGGAGATTTTTTTAATAAGGAAAAAGTATTAAGCCTTGAAAGTGACTTTTTAAAGGTATTTTGGTGTAGATTTGATGGTTTTATTAGAGAAAATGGAAAGGATATATTTTTTAGTGAATTTAACTATGATAAACCTTGTATGCAAAGGGAAATTATATTTTCTTCATATTTAAATCCTAAAAATGATCCTAATAAAAACTTTAAAAAAGAGTTTAAAGAGGAATTTTACTCTGTAATAAAAGAGTTTACAAATAAGGAAAAGCTTAATATAGGGCTATTTATAGATCCTTGTCACTATGAGGAAATGCATCTTACATACTTTTTTACAGATATTTTAAAAAAGGAAAATGTAGAGTTTATAAAAATAGGACCTAACAATATATACACTAAAAATAAAAAAGTATATGCTTTTGAAAAACCTTTAGATGTTATACTAAGGCTTTTTCCAACAGAGCATTTTAATGAAATAAATGACGTAGAAGGTTTAATGGAAGCTATAAACTCTAAAAATGTTTTAATGATAAATGATCCAAGAGTTTTAATAGGACAGGCCAAAAGCTTATTTGCATATCTTTATGATATTTTAGATAGTAATTTAATAAGTGAAAGGGCTAAAAAAGCTATAAAAGAAACTCTTCCATATACAAAAATGCTTGAGGAAAGTGATGTTAATAAAGTAATAAAGGAAAAGGATAAATGGGTTATAAAAGCTATTTATGGAAGGTATAGTGAAGAGGTTTATATAGGAATATTAAACAGTGATAAATCATGGAGCGACTTAATAAGCAAAATAAAAAACAATGGTAAGAAATATATACTTCAAGAATTTTGCCCTATACATAAGGATATGGTTTTATCATCAAGTGAAAACTCTTTTAAGGAAAAAGTTGCTTATGGAAACTTTGGTATTTATTTAAATGGTGAAAAGGCAAATGGTATAGGAATTAGATGGAGTAGTGATTACTTAACAAATGATGATACTGTTTTTATGACACCTATTGGTGTAAGAGATAAAAACAAGCTTCAAGTTATAAGAAGTAAAGATAGCTTTAAAAATGTAAATGAAAAAGCATTGTTTGATTATCATTTTACTGGAGGACATACAAAAGATAGTGAATCATTTACTACAGATTATTTGCTTTTAAGTAAAGAGTTAAAAAATGAAATAGAAAGTGCTACAAACTTTATAGGACATTTAATAAATAAAACATTTAACCTAGTTATGGAAAGTGAAATATTACTTCCGAATTTAGGGATAGATGAAAGGCTTTTTGATGTAATTAAAAAATACAAATCAGATATTTTAACTTCTATAGGAAGATTAGACTTTGTAGTTTCATCTACAGGAGAGGTGAAAATACTAGAGTTTAATAGCGAAACACCAGCTGGTCTTGTTGAATCTATTGGACTTAGTGAAATCATAAAAAAAGAATTAAATATTTTATATAAAAGTCCTAATGAAAATATGAAAGGCATTATAAAAGAATCATTTAAAAAAATATTAAATAAATTAGACAATGTTAAAACCATAGGGTTTTTATGTAATACCTACTATGAAGATTGGTATAACACACTTATTTTAAAAAACATAGTAGATGAGTTAGGATACAAAACTATTATGGGAAACATATACGATGTTTATGTAGATCATAATAAACTATGTATTTATGGAGAAAAGCTTGATGCTATATATAGATATTTTCCATTAGATTGGTTTTTACACTTTGAAAATAGAGAAGAAATACTTAAAGCTTTAGAAGAAAATACAATAAGTTTAAATGAGCCTAAAACATTTGTGTACCAAACAAAAGTATTTTTTGCTCTTATATATGAACTTTTAAAAACTGATTTTTATTCAAAAGAGGAAAGGGATTTTATTGAAAAATATATTCCAAAAACAGTTTTAGACCCAAGTCTTTTAGATACAATAGATTTTTGTATAAAGCCTATTTTAGAAAGAGAAGGAGACGGAATTGTTTATAACTTTGAAAATAAAAATATAGATAATGAATTAGTAGTTTATCAAGAAAGAGTAGATATTCAAACGATAGACATAAGAAGAAAAGGACTTTTAGAAAAAGGGATATTTCCTATGTATCCTATTATAGGGTCATATATTTCAGGAAATAAGTTTTGCGGAATTTACACAAGAGTAGGTGGAATAGTTACAAATAGTAATGCTATGTATATACCTATTTACTACAAAGAATAAAATAGAGATAGTTTTAAACTATCTCTATATATTTACTATACTCAGGACAAACATATCTACCATGATTTTCAGTTTTTCTTTTAATATTAATAGCCTCAACTGGACAACGGTGTATACAGCCGTAGCAGCTAACACAACTATTTTTAAATTTAGGTTTTCCATTTTCTATTTCAATATTATTTACTGGGCAAAACCTTTCACATTTTTTACAAGAAGTACATTTATCTGAAACAACAAAGTTTTTGCTAGTAACAGCAAATTTATTAAATGAAGTATTTATAATACCTGATAAAAGCCAAGGAAGTGGAGTTTTATCTGTTTTTTCAATTGTACTATTAAGACTTATTTTATTTGCGATTTCTTTAAGAATTGGCATAGCACTAGATAAAGTTTTTTTAACAGACTCTTCATTTGGCATAACACTAGAAATTACATAGTTATTAGGCATTGAGACGCTGCTAAAGCCTTTAAACTTAAGTCCTTTTTCATTACATATTTTTTCTAAGTATTTATTACAGTTTCCTGATTGAGATGCCATTGTTCCAATAAAGTACATTTCATTGCTTCCAGTAAAATTAGCTTTTTGTATTAAATTTTCAATTATAAGAGGAAACCTCCATGCATAAATAGGAGCTACTATAACAAATGGTTTTTCTGAATGAAAATTAGTAGGCAAATTGTTTTTTATAACATCATTAAGTGAAATAATTTCGTCATTTGTAATATGTGATATAGCATCAGCAACAAACTTACTGTTTCCTGTTCCTGTAAAGTAAAGTATCATACTAAATACCTCTCTTAAATTATTTTCTATTTATATATTTTATCATTGGTACTTTATTTTACAAAAGATAATCTTTGAAAAATAAGGGAGGATTAATATGAGTTTTAATAAAAAGCATATAGCATCGCTAGTTGTAGCTTTAATTTTAATATGGACATTTAATTTTATTTATTCTATGACATATAGATTAGACAAGCCTTTATTTTTAAACCACTTTATTGAATTAAGTAAAGGAGATTCTTTCTATCTAAATTTTGTACAAGATAAGTATTCAAAAAACAAAATAGAATATATAAAAATACCTGGGCTTGAAAATAAAATATATTTTGATGCCTTTACTGATGAATCCCTTCAGCCTTTTCCAATTGAAGATTGCTTAAGGTATCAAGATAATTATTACAACTATTATAGTGTTTTAATACAGTATGGAGATGAAATTAATGAAATTAAAAATAATAAAACCATAAATAAAATAATATATGGTTTAAATAATGGAGAGGAATATGAAGCAGATATTGGAGAAATTATTATAAGAAATAAGGATATAGATATAATTAATAATGACATTTTAGAATCTATATCATCATTTGCTTCTTCAGATGGTACTAAAGGTCAAACTTACAAAATAAATAAAGAAGTTTTGTTTCAAGGGGTAAAGACCAAAGATAAAAATAACTTATTAGATGAGTACTCATTTAAAATAAATAATAAACTAATATCTGAAACAAGTTTTCCTATTATTTTAAAAAAAGATGATCAATTAGAACTAGAAACTTTATTTAAAGAATCAAAAAGTGATAAAGGAACGTTTCATAAGTTTTATCTAGAATTAGTTTTTAGAGATTTTAGTGGAAATATATATAATATAGGTGTTAGCGTATATCCAAAAACCTCATTATCAAATAAATGGGAGTTTACTCCAAAGGATATTAAAAACTTTATAAATTTAAGGGGGATGAAAAATGGACAAACACTTTAAGATGATATTTTGGGGTGGAGTTTTAATATTTTTAGACTTTAATTTTCTCTTTGATATACTTCCAGATTTTTTAGGATTTTATTTGATATATAAGTCTTTAACAAACCTTTCAGATAATGATATTTTTGATGAAGATATTAAATTAATATTTAAAAAAGGGATAAGTCCTTGTATAGTTTTATCTTTTGTTGAGTTTTTTAAATGGATAAGTGTTATTTTTATACCTGAAAGCTTAGGAGAAAATACACTTGCTATGCAAGGTTTATCCTTTATAGGATCTCTTTTAGGAATAGTATATATTTATATTATTTATATAATTCTTAAAGGAATATATGAAATAAGTAGTAGAAATGGATTTGAAATAGAAGAAAAATCTAAAAACACATGGTATGTTTTTCTAATTACTCAGGTTATAGTTTTATGTAGTTATCCATTTAATCTTAATTTTGAAATAAAAGCTTATATGTATTGTTTAGCTATTGTTAGTCTGTTTATAAATATTTATGTTTTTGTATTTATAAAGTCTGTAGGTAAAAAATTTGTAGATGAATAAAAGTTTATTTTAAGGTAGGGGAATTTTATGAAAAAAGTTTTATTTATAGGAAATAGTCATACATATTTTAATGATATGCCAGCTATGTTTAAAGTTATGGGAAAAGGATTTAAGGAAATAGGGGATATACATGTTGCTGTGCTTGCACATCCTTATAAAACACTTGATTATCATATGAATCAAAAGGAAGTTAGATTTAATATTTTATATGGTGAATATGATTACGTAGTTCTTCAACAAGGCGCTCATCCTTTTTCAGGGGAAGGGGAGCTTATCAAGTGTTCAAAGGTTATAAATGAATTTATAAAACAATCAGGGGCTACTCCTGTTGCATATATGACTTGGTCACAAAAAGATGAAATGGAAAAACAAGAAGAAATGACAAATGCATATATTGCTATGGCAAAGGAAATAGATGGTATACTTGCTCCTGTAGGTAGGGTTTTTGAGGTTTTAAGGAAAAATAATCCTGAAATAGATCTTTATCATGAAGATGGTGGACATGCTAGCTTAGTTGGTTCTTATATAGCAGCTGCAACTATTTTAACAAGTATATTTAATGTAAATCCACTAGATATAGAAAGTAAGTTAAGTATTTTAGGTAATGAAGTTTTTATTGATGATAAAACAGCAAGTATTATAAAAAATGCTATTAAAAATATAAAAGGGTAGATAAATCTACCCTTTCCTAATCTTATTTGAATGAATTATAAGTCTAATATCCTCACCAAAAAACTCACAAAGCTCAAAGTTACCAATTATTCTAGAAAAAATTCTTTCATGATAACTAATTTGAAGTTGCTCAAGTGAAAGGTTAGTTGATATTATAGTATTTTTCTTTCTAAGCAGTCTTTCGTTTAGTATATTAAATATTTCAGATTGAGAAGAAGAGGTTATGTTTTCTGTTCCTAAATCATCTATTATAAGAAGGTCACAGTTAACAATATAATCGAGTTTAGATTTATCTTTCTCTGAATACTTAATGTTTCTAATTGTATCTATTAAACTAGTAGAAGTATTATATACAACAGATTTCCCTTTTCTTAAAACCTCAAGTGCTATACAGTTACATAAAAATGTTTTACCAAGTCCTGCATTTCCTGTGAAAAGCATATTTAGATTATGTGAGCCAAATGTTTCACAAAAAGCAACACAGCGTGCATGAATATCAGTTATTCTATCTCTTGGAGATTGGCCATATGTATCACTTTTGATATTACTATAGTAATTAAAGTTAAATTTTTTAAAGTTTTCTCTTTCAAGAACCTTTGAAAGATTTGATTGTTTAAAGTACAAATTTATAATCTTTTGTTTTAAACAATTACATTTGTCACTTCCTATATAACCTGTATCTCTACATTTTGGACATTTATATTGAAGGTCCATATAATCTATTGGATAACCTTTTTCAGTAAGTATAATAGCTTTTTTCTGTTTTAACTCTTCTATTTCTCTTTGTTTTTTAGCAATAAATTCTTCAGGGTCTATTCCTTTTTGAGCAAGCTTAAAAATATTAGATGCTATTTCAAATCCCTTTGAATTTATTTCTTCATCTATGGCCTTAATTCCAGGAAGCCTTGTATAAATTTCTTCTATTCTTTGTTTTTTCAAAGCTTCATTTTTACTTCTTAAAGCTTCATATTCTTCTAAAATCTCTGCAATACTAGACATTATTCATCACCTAGTCCTAATAATTGTTTTCTTATTTTAGATACATCATATCCATACTCATCTTTATTTTTAACAGGTTTATATGCAGGTGAGTATGGTTGCTTTTTAGGAGCAGTATCTTCTACGGTTTTTACACCTTTTTTATGCCAGTCTTGAAGTATTTTATCTATGTAATTAAGATTTGTAGAATTTGTTTTTAAAATACATATTTCACAGGCCTTTTCAATAATTTCATTAGGAAATTTATATACATAAAGCCATTTGTTGAACATTTCTTCCTGTGGCTTTGTAATATCAGATCCTGTTTTTCCAAGAAATTTAAGTATTTCTTTGTACTTAACCCATTTTTTATCGTATTCAGAAATAAGATTTCCAGCATCTTCAGGTGTTTTAACACCTGCTTCATGCCAGCTTTGAGCAACTTTTTCCATATATCTAATATCTGGTTTGTTTTTAGATATACAATATTCAACTAGCATTGTAATAACCTCAGGGCACAGGTTATAGTCTGAAAGAATAGATTTAAAAACATCTATATCTCTAAAAGAAAGAGGTCTACCTAGATTTCTTTCAAGTTCTAAAAGCATATCACGAAGGTTTTCATCAAATAATATTTCATCATTTCTTTTTTCTTTTAAAGAATTTATTTTTATATGTCCTGGGTCTTCTATTGTTAATACTCCCATTCTATTAAGTTCTTCAAGTGCTCTATAAACATCTGTATCAAGCATACAAAGTTTTGATGCTATATGTGAAATGTTTACATCTCTTTCTGCAAATCCTTGTCTTAAACAAAAAAGATATACTTTCAAAAAATCCCCACGTATATCTTTTAAGTAGTTATCTATAAAGGTATTATCAACAGGAGTAAATCCTGGTGACTTTAAGCTTATTTTTATATTTGACACTAAATCACGTCCTATTTTTTATTACCAGGTCTTTGGAAAAGTCCTTGCTTATACCCAACAAAGAAAAATAGTGCAAGACAGCCTACAGTTACAGCTACTGTCCACTTTACAACTGTTGGGTTAAACCCTGAAATGTAGCAAAACATAAAAGCTGATGCTAGAATCGTTACTAAACCTAGAATCATAGAATCTCTTCTTGTCATAAAATATCCCCCTAAATCCAAATTATATACTTAATATTTTAAGTCATATTGCAAGATAAATAAAGGTCAAAAATAAAATGTAATATTATTCTAGTGTTTGGGAATAATACTATTTGTAATTTATATTACAGGAGGTATAAAAAAATGAAATCAGAGCATCCCTATAAGGGGTCAGGAGTTTTAGAAAAAATAATAGCTATTACATCTTTAATAATAACAATATGTGCTATAGCGGTTATTATTAGACTGCCAAATGAAACTATTGCTAATGCATCTATAATAAATAAAGGAGCAATAAATGCTGCACTTGAGTCCTACAAAAAAGATAGTAAACTTAAAGAGGCTTCAACTAAACCTTTAAAAATTACTCCTCAAATAAGTGAGGCTAGAAAAGAAAGGTCAGAGGTTTATTTATCTATGGCTCTTACAGAAGCAGTAGTTAAAAATGTTTCTGAGAATAAGGAAATAGGATATAGGACAAATATTATTAAAACAAATGCCCTTAAAGAAGGGGAAAGAAAAGTTATTAAAAAAGGAGAAAATGGACTTAAGGTAACTAATAAGTCGCTTACATATAAAGGAGATTATCTTTATAGCCAGGAGGTTTCAAGTGTAGAAACTGTTAAAAATCCTGTAGATGAAGTAGTTTTAGTAGGGGTAAACTCAAAAGTACCTTTGTTTTCTGTTCCATCTAGAGGGAGGTATTCTTCTTACTATGGAGAAAGATGGGGTAGGATGCACAAAGGAGTTGATATAGCAGCTTCTGTAGGAACACCAATAGAAGCATCAGAGGGAGGCGAAGTTACTTTCTCAGGTGATAGAGGAACCTATGGAAAATGCATAGTTATAAAGCACAAAAATGGTTATGAAACTGTATATGCACATACAAGTAAGTTAATAGCTAAAAAAGGTGAAGTAGTACATAAGGGGCAAGTAATTGCAGAGGTTGGAAATACAGGCAGGTCAACTGGACCACATCTTCACTTTGAGGTTAAGGTAAATGGTCAAACTAAAGACCCTATGAGTTATTTAAAATAAGTTATATAAAAAGCTACTATAGTAAACTATAGTAGCTTTGCTTTATTTTTTTGCTTTTTCTTTGTCTTTTATAAGGTTATTAAAAAGAACAACACCTTTACCTTGTATATTCTTATTTTCACCAATGCTTTTACATCCAAGATAGAGAATAGATTTTATGTCCTTAGGTGTTAACTCTCCATATCTTTCGATTATAAGAGCACACATTCCAGCAACTACTGCACATGAAACAGAGGTTCCTGCAAATGAAGTTGTTTCTATTGTTTCTTTTTCTATAAGTCTTGTTTTAGGTTTGTAAAATACATCTGATTTTAATGATATAATTCCTTCTGAAATAGATACTATATCAGGTTTTATATAGTCTTCTTTTAAAGGACCTCTAGATGAAAACTCACTTATTTTAAAGTCGTTATTTTCATATTTACATCCACCTACAGTTAAAACTTCTTTATAAAGTCCAGGTGGTGATATTGTAAAAGGAGCAGGTCCACTATTTCCTGAAGGAGCTATTATAGTTATGTTTTTACTGTAAAGAAGACTAATAATATTATAAAGAGGGTCTACTCTTAAAGAAGGCATGTTTTTTATTTCAAATGGTAAAAGTAAAATCTTAATATCAGGACATTCTATATAAAGTGTTTCTATTGCTTTTAGTATACTTGATAAATTTGATTTACCTGATTTATCAAAGGCTTTTACTACAGATAAGGAGGCATCAGGTGCTATCCCCTTTGCATAGTCAAAGTTTGATGCAATAATTCCGCTTAAATATGTTCCATGACCGTAGTCATCATATGGAGATGTACCTTCATACAATATGTCATTAAAATATTTAATAGTATTTTCCTTTGATGTTAAGCCTTTATGAGGGAAAACTCCACTATCTATGATTCCTACAGTAACATCACGACCTGTAATGTTTTGATTACTAGAGCTTATTCCAAGTGATTTTGAGGCTCTTGTTATACAAAGTGTTGCTTCCCAGTCATAATATATAGAGGTTATTTCAGGAAAAGTAGATATTTTCTCTATAGCAGATATAGGTATTAAAACAGCTAAACATTCAATTAAACTGTGTTCAAAAAGTATTTTTACACCTGAATATGATAATTTGCTTTTTATAGTTTTTATATTTCCTCTATATGTTAAAACTCCAGGAATCTTATTTCTAGATGTAAGTTTTGAAAATGATTTTAAATGTGGATCAAGTTTTTTCTTAGAATTAAAGGGCCACATAATTTACCACCTATATAATAATGCAATATATATTATATGTTAGAAAAGTATTTATGTTACTATTTATTCAGAAATTAAAAAGTCCTGTGAATTTTCACAAGACTTTTTACACAAAAATATTTAATAAATATAATTTCATATAGATTTTATTCATTACCTTCAGTAATGTGTTTATAAAATGCTCTTGATGTAGGGGATAGCGTTCTTTTAGTATGGATAACCGCATATATATCCCTTGAGATATCAAAGTTTTTAATAGTATGTTTTCTAATAAGACCTGAATCAATATAATCTTCACAAGCAAGTTCAGAAACTATAGACATACCAGCTCCACTTTTAACAAATTGAAGAACTGCTTCAAGAGAACTAACTTCAGCGAAAATCTTAAGTTTAGATGGAGAAAAATTGTTTTCCTCTAAAGCTTCTTCAAATTTTGCACGTGTTGCAGAACCTTTTTCTCTAAGAATAAACTGTTGGTTTTGAAGGTCTTCAAGACTTAATTCCTCAGGTAGGGATTTGTTATTACTAACTAATACAAGATGATCACCTGATATTTTACAGTAACTTAGTCTTGGATCTTTTAAAGGCTCTCCTACAATACCTATTTCAGATTCTCCTCCAATAATCATTTCGACAACATTTTTTGTACTTTCTTCCTTAATGTCGTATGTAACGTCACAATAATGCTTTTTAAATGAAGTTACAAGCTTTGGCAAAATAAATCTACATGGTGCTGTACTAGATGCTATTGTTAATTTGCCTGAGATCTTGTTGTTATAATCAGCAAGATTTGCAACAGCAATATTTCTAATATTAATAAGGTTAATAGCATATTCTAAAAATAATGACCCACCATGTGTAAGTCTTATTTCTTTACCATTTCGGTCAAATAGAATAAGCCCAAGTTCTTGCTCCAGGGATGCTATATGTGCACTAATAGTAGGTTGAGAAAGATATATAGCATCTGCGGCTTTGGAAAAACTTTTGTATTTAGCTACATTTACGAAAGCTTCAATTTGTTTAAAATCCATGTAATCACCCCAAGCTAATTATCCAATATATTATAAGTTTTTTCAATAGGTAAAATCTAAAATAACTATATTCTATGTGAAAAAAAGAGAAAAATATGGAAAATAAAAAAGACAAATAAACTGTTACAAAATGTATGATTCAATGGTATAATAACAAAGTATAGTTATATAATGCTGAAGTTATGTCTATAACACATAGGTTAAAATAGAAAAGGATGGGTGCAATATGGAGAAATTACTTATAGAAGGTGGAAAAAGGCTAAGTGGTCAGGTTAAAATAAGTGGAGCTAAAAATGCTGCTGTTGCTATACTACCTGCTGCTATCCTTGCCGACAAGGGAACTTGTATAATTGATAATCTACCTGACATAGAAGATATAAATTGCTTAGAAGAAATTATTAGAAACCTTGGAGCTAATGTTGAAAGGCTTGAAGGTGCCATGAAAATAGATGCCACAGGAATAAAATCACATCTTGCACTTAGAGATGAAGTTAAAAGAATGAGAGCTTCATACTATTTAATAGGAGCGCTACTTGCAAAATTCGGTAAAGCAGAAGTGGTTTTCCCAGGTGGTTGTAATATAGGTGTTAGACCCATAGATCAGCATATTAAAGGCTTTGAAGCTATGGGTGCAAAGGTAACAATAGAGCATGGTGTAATAAAAGCTTACACTGAAGAGGGGCTTAAAGGAGCAAATATATATTTAGACGTTGTTTCAGTTGGGGCAACAATAAACATTATGTTAGCTGCTACAAAGGCAAAAGGTCTTACTGTTATAGAAAATGCTGCAAAAGAACCTCATATTGTTGACGTTGCAAACTTCCTAAATTCAATGGGAGCAAATATTAAAGGTGCTGGAACAGATATTATAAAGGTTCAAGGTGTTGATGAAATGGTAGCAAATGACTATTCTGTTATACCGGATCAAATAGAAGCTGGTACATACATGATAGCTGCAGCTGCTACTAAAGGTGATGTTACCCTTTTAAATGTTATACCAAAACATATGGAATCAATAACAGCAAAACTTCAAGAAATGGGTATTACAGTTGAAGAAGGAGAAGATTCTTTAAGAGTTTATACTGACAAAAGACCTAAAGGAATAAATCTTAAAACTCTTCCTTATCCAGGATTCCCAACAGATCTTCAACAGCCAATGTCTACACTTTTTGCTATTTCAGAGGGAAGAAGCCTTATAAATGAAAGCATTTGGGAAGGTAGATTTAAGCATATTGATGAACTTAAAAAAATGGGCGCTAATGGAAAAGTTGAAGGAAAAATAGCGGTATTAGAAGGAGTAGAAACTCTTTCAGGCACTGAGGTTGAGGCAACTGACCTTAGGGCTGGAGCAGCAATGGTTATAGCTGGACTTATAGCAGAAGGAACTACAAAAGTTACTAATCTTGTGCACGTTGACAGGGGATACGAGAAGATAGAAGATAAATTAACTGCCCTTGGTGCATCAATCAAAAGAATAAATGAGTAATATATAAACTTATATAAAGTAATATTAACAATTGTACACATATGAAAATATAAGCTAATAACAGTTTCTGTTATTAGCTTTTTAGTATTTTTCATTTATAGTACAAAAAACAAAAAATCTATAGGTATCTATAGATTTTTGTTTTTTAATATTAATTGTATAGAGGGTTAAGAGTTTAGTTAAGTGTAAATACTTCAAAGTATCCTTGTGGGTGTGCACAAGCAGGACACACTAAAGGTGCTGCCTCACCGCTGTGAACATATCCACAGTTACTACATTTCCACTCAACAACAGTATCTCTTCTAAAAACTTTGCCTGACTGTATATTTTCAAGTATATGATTAAATCTAGATTCATGGAATTTTTCAGCTATGCTAATTTCTTCAAAAGATCTAGCAACATCTTCAAATCCCTCTTCTCTAGCGATTCTTGCAAACTCTGGATAAAGGTCTGTCCACTCTTCGTTTTCTCCACCTGCAGCTGCTTTAAGATTATCTACTGTTGATTCATAAAGTGCAACAGGGAAGTCTGCTTCTATTTTAAGAGCTTCTCCATTAAGGTCTTTTGATAAATAACGGAAGAATATTTTTGCATGTTGAGATTCTTGGTCTGCTACTTCTGTGAAAAGATTAGAAGCTTCAACATATCCTTCTTTTTTAGCTGCTTTAGCATAAAAAGTATATCTATTTCTAGCTTGTGATTCACCAGCAAATGCTTTCATAAGATTTTCCGCTGTTTTTGTACCTTTTAATGTTTTCATTAAACCCACTCCTTTAATTTAACGTTACGTTTATTAACTAATAATTATTATCCACAAATATAAAATATCATATATTTTTTATTAAGTCAATAAATCTTTTAAATAAAAAAATAATAACTTTATTTAAATTATTTCTTGAAAATATATACATCCTTGTAATTCTCATTATTAATTATCGATTCGTACTTTAAAAGATTTATATTTAGTTTATCTTTAAGTTCGCCTTCTTTTAAGCAGTAGTCTTTGTTAAATCCATTTTTCTCATGTTGTTTCATGTTAAATGTAATATACATAAGTATTCCGTTTGGATTTAGCATATTTTCTAATGCTTCAAATAAAGAATCATCTATTTTATAATTACATATAATTATATTATCGAACTTCCCAAGAAATAATAAATTTTGTTTTATACTTAAGTCAAATAAAGCTGTTTTTAAAGATACGTCTTCTTTATTTGCAAATGATTCAAGTCTTTTTAAAGCCTCGATTGAAAAGTCAGCAGCAGTAACATCAAATCCTTTTTTAGCAAGATAAATAGAGTTTCTTCCATCGCCTGATGCAAGGTCAAGTAGGCTTCCCTTATTTAATAAATCTATATTATCTTTTATATATTGTTCTGCTTCTTTTAAAGTAAAATCTTTTTTGTTCCAATTTTCCATAAAATCCTCCTAAAATATATATTTAAGCTAAAGGTATTTATTATAGATTATATCCATTATATACAAAACTAAATCTAAATAATAATTCTTTTACTTTATGTACACTTACTATACAATAGGGTATATATAATTAGAGAAATTTTCTTTTTTACTTAGAAGGGAGATAAACAATGGAATTTTGTTCATTATATAGTGGAAGTAGTGGAAACTGCTTATATGTTGGAAGTGAAAAAACCAAAATACTTATAGATGCTGGACTTTCAGGGAAAAAAATAGAGGCTGCACTTAGTGAGAAAAAAATAAATCCTAATGAAATAAAGGGGATAGTAGTTACACATGAACATTCAGATCACACAAAAGGTCTTGGAGTTTTATCAAGAAGGTATAATATACCTATTTTTGCAAATACTAAAACATGGAGAGCTATGCATTCATCACTTGGTAAAATAACAGATGAAAATATTAAGGTTTTTGGAAGTTACAAAGCATTTGAAATAGGAGATATAGTAGTAAATCCATTTGCAGTTCCACATGATGCAGCAGAGCCTTGTGGATATAGCTTTATTAAGGATAAAAAGAAGGTTACTATAGCAACTGACATAGGATATGTAACTAATGAGATTAAAAATAACATAAAAGATTCAGATATTATTTTACTTGAATCAAACCATGATGTTGATATGTTAAAAGTAGGTCCTTATCCATATGAACTTAAAAGAAGGGTTTTAAGTGATGTTGGACATTTATCAAATGAAAATGCAGGAAAAGCTATTATAGATGTATTAAGTGGCAAAATTAAAAATATACTATTAGGACATTTAAGTGATACAAACAACTATCCTTTTTTAGCACATGAAACAGTTTTATCTGTTTTAAAAATGGAGGGAATATCTCCAGGAAAAGACTTTACATTAGATGTTGCAACTAGGGAGAAACCTACAAAAATATATTCTGTATAGGAGGATTTAATGAACTATAGAGAGTTTAAAGGAGGAGGAAAGCCTCCTTACTTTGGGTATTTTATAACAGGTCTTATAGGAGCAGTTATAGGAGGGTTTTTAGTACTGTTATTTGCTCCAGCTAGTATTGTAGAGCCTTTAACTGAGGCATCTAATAAACCAATTCCTGTAAAGGAAGAAAAAGTAGTAACTGTAACCACAGATGTTTCAACAGCAGCAAGCAAAGCATCAGAAGCTGTAGTTGGAGTTGTTACTGTAGACAATAAAAAGGATTTATTAAACAGAGAAAGTAAAACTCAAGGAGTAGGGTCTGGTGTTATAGTTAGTGAAAACGGATATATTCTTACAAATAATCATGTTGCAAATATAAATTCGAACTCTATAACAGTTATGACTCATGATGGAAAGCAGCATAGTGCAAAAGCTATATGGTCAGATGAAACACTTGACTTATCTGTTATAAAAATAGAAGGGGATAAGTTTACCAAAGCAGCACTTGGAGACTCTAAAAGTATTATGGTAGGAGCAACTCTTTAGTTGTTAAAAATATAAATAAGTATATATAAACATGTATAAATATATTTTTAATAAATAGCTCCCTACATTCGTAAAGAGTGTAGAGTGGTAAGCAATTATCCAAAACTCCTTTAATTGCTGGAAGTTCCTAAAGCCTATTTAACCACAACATAACCATGAAATAAAGGTAAGTGTGAAGGTGACGAAAGTGGAAAAAATAAATAGGATGGCATAAGGTTAAATCCTAAGTGCTAATATAATGGATAATCAGCAGCCAAGCTTCGAATAGAAGAAGGTTCAACGACTAGAGAAAAATCTC
>JAEWEN010000064.1 GCA_023389275.1 Bacillota bacterium | reverse complement strand
AAATGATGATAGTGAAAAATATATTAATTTTTTAAATGAAGTAATGAAAACACATGCAAGTCTTGTTTCAAAATGGCAAGCTGTAGGGTTTATACATGGCGTTATGAACACAGACAATATGACTATTAGTGGAGAAGCCATTGATTATGGACCTTGTGCATTTATGGATGTTTATAATCCAAGTACTGTGTTTAGTTCAATTGATGTTAATGGGCGTTATGCTTATAAAAATCAACCAGTAATAGCCAATTGGAATTTATCAAGGTTTGCAGAGACACTTCTTCCTTTAATACATGAAAACTTAAATGAGGCTGTAAAAATAGCACAAAATATTATTAATAATTTTCCTAAAGAATATGAATTAAGCTGGTTAAAAAATATGAGAGAAAAGCTTGGATTATTTAATAAAGAGGAAAATGATAAATCCATTATAGAGAATTTGCTAAATATAATACAAAAATATAATGAAGATTACACAAATACATTTAAATCATTAACTACTAACAAATTAGATAAAGATATGTTTAATAGTATAGAATTTAAAAATTGGTATATTATCTGGCAAGAAAGATTAGATAGACAGTCAGAAAATAAAGATTTAGTATATAATCTTATGAAACAATCTAATCCAGCAGTTATTCCAAGAAATCATAGAGTAGAAGAAGTAATAGATGCAGCAGATAAGGGAGATTATGCTCCTTTTGAAAAGCTTATTAAAGTTATTTCTAATCCCTTTGAGTATTCTAAAGAGCAAGAAGAGTATTCAGTTTTACCTAAGTGTTTAACACCTTACAAAACATATTGTGGGACATAAAATGAGACTATCCTATTTTAGGGTAGTCTCATTTTGATATAATAATATCAGAAAGTATAAATTTCTAATATTATGAAAGAGTGATGTGTATATGAGTAAAAAAGAAAAAGCATTTAAATACTTTAATATGGGGTATAACTGTAGCCAGTCTGTTTTAGCAGCATTTTCTGATGAGCTAGGAGTTAATGAAAAAGATGCACTTAAAATAGCTTCATCATTTGGCGGAGGAATGAATAGTGGAAATGTATGTGGAGCTGTAACAGGAGCTTTAATGGTTTTAGGACTAAAATATGGGGACATTTCAAGTGAAGTTCCAATAGATAGTATAACTAAAGAATTTCAAGGGAAATTTAAAGAAAAAAATAAGTCTTTAGACTGTAGGGATCTTTTAGGATATGATATTTCTAAAGAAAGTGAATTTAAAGATATTATGGATAAAAATTTATTTGAGAAAGTTTGTCCTAAACTTATAAATAGTGCTGTTGATATATTAGAAGACCTAAAAATAAAATAAAGGTGGTTATATAAATGAACAGTTTGTTAGAAATAACCCAAAAGGATTTTGAAAGTAGTGTTAGTATAAAAATTAATAATGTATTAGAAGGATTTAACATTTATAAAAGCATTATGCTAAGGCCTATATCTAGAAGTATTAAAGACATAGAAAATGATTATACTAAGCTTATTAAGGATTTATACTATTTAAATGACAAAAATTTAATAATAGATTTTTACTTATCTAAATTAGATGATGAAGAATATAAAAACCTATATAATGAATTAGATTATGGTGATAAATTAATACTTGAAGATATTAAAAATTCAAAACCTTGTTCAAATTATTTTTTAGTTAAAGATGAGAGCATAATAGAGTTTTTAGTAAGGCTTTCAGTAAAAGAAATATTTTTTGTAAGCTTTTACTTTATAAAATATCCTTTAACAATTTGGGGAAATTATAACTATAAGTTTCCTTTGTTTTATGAAAAAGAAATTGATGATTTAAAAGATAAAAATATTTTTAATAACTTTAATATTTAAATATAGTTAAAAAGAGTCACTTAGACTCTTTTTTATTTTCTAATATTATTATTTGCTTTAATGGACTTTTTATATAATTACTATAATAACTATTACTTTTATTACAAATATAATCTCCTAAGTTGGTGTTAATAAGAATGTCGTTTGCAAAATCCCAATTATTAATATTATAGATTTTTGATAGAATATCTTTATTAGAATTTAAAAATATTTGATACGTAGAGTTTTTAATACTTTTCCAATAACATTCTAACTCTTTTAAAAGAGTAACATAGTGTTGTGAGCTATAGTTATATATTATAAGTTTTTCCTCTGTTTTAGTATTAGTAAATTCTTTTTCTATACTATTATTAAAGTTCATTTTATAATTATCTAAAAATACTAGTTCTCTAACTTTTTCATCTAATAGTTTTTTAGTTAAGTCGCTTTCAATGGTAAGTTTAAGATTATGCAATATATTATTCATAAAAACCTCCGTAATAATATACTAGTATATAAAAAATTTTACATTGTTACAATAGTATTAAATTAAAGATGATTTTGAGGTGATTTTTTGAAAAAAAGATTAGAGGATTATATAGAGAAAATAAAACATCTTCCGTTAAAAACAAAATATACAAAGGAAGATTTGTTTATTGAGGATTTTCTAATAGATTCATATAAAAATTTAAAAATATATTATACTCCTCATAATGAATACATAAATAAAAATGCAAAAATTTTAATTGTTGGTATTACACCAGGATTTCAGCAAATGTCATACTCAATATTAATGGCTAGAAAATGTATAGAAGAAAAAATGGATATTGAAAGAATTAAATATCTTTGTAAATTAGCAGGGCGACTAAGTGGTGGAATAAGGAAAAATATTATTCAAATGTTTGATGAAATTAAATTAAATGAGGCAATAGGGGTTAAAAGTTTTGAAGATGTATTTAATGGAGAGGATAAATATATTCATACTACTTCTTTAGTATCCTATCCTGTTTTTCAAAATAATAAAAACTATTCAGGACATACACCTAAAATATATAAAAATGAATTTTTAATGAAATATGTATATGAGAATTTTTTACATGAAATAAGTATGTTAAAAGATGTTTTGATAATTCCTCTTGGAAAAGGAGTTGAAGAAGTAATAAGTATACTTGATAAAGAAGGTGCTTTGCATAACTTTAAAATATTAAAAGGATTTCCACATCCTTCAGGAGTAAATGCACACCGTTATAAACAATTAGAAGAAAATAAAGACAGTATGATTAGATTTATAAAAGAAAATTTATAGTTTATGTAATATTTGTTTATAAATTGTAGGTATCTTAAATATATTAAAGTATAAGTATTTGTTTTATAGGGGGGCAATGTGAATATTGATTTTCATGTACACGGAATTTTAAGTAAAAAATGTAAGTTTAGCAAAGAACTTCTTTTACAAAGTGTAGATGTAGCAAAAGAAAATGGATTAAATGGATTCGTTTTATGTGAGCATTTTAATGCAAAGTGTATTTTAGAAGCTTATAAATATTTAGAAAGAAACTTTGAATATGTAGGAGATAAATATTTAATCAATGATTTTTCAATTTTTTTAGGAATGGAGGTTAATGTAAAAGGTGGAGGCCATGTTATTGTTTGTGGTAATAGAAATAATATACTAGAAATAAGAAAAGTTCTTGATAAATATGAAAAAAAACCTAATTATATACCTTTAGAAAGATTAATAAAATTAGGCGAGAATTATAATTGTCTAATGATAGGATGTCATCCTTTAAGAAAATCTCAAAGTCTTATTCAGCATAAGGATGAGATTTTATCAAGACTACATGCAATAGATCTAAATGGAAAAGATATTTTTCAAAAAGGAGAGTTAAAGGCTAAATCAGAGATAACAGATTTATCAAATAAGTTAAATATACCTTATATAACAGGAAGCGATAGTCACTATCCTATACAATTAGGATGTGTAAAAACTTGTTTTAAAAAAGAGTTTACAACTATTAATGATCTTATTGAAGGAATAAAAAGTAGAGATTTTACAACAGAAATATCAAATTGTTTAAGTCTTAAAGTTTTTACAGCAAAGGTGGTTAAAGATCATTTAAAAGAAAAAATGTGGTAAATTTATAAATCACTGTCCAGTAAAAATAATCTCTTAAGTAGATATAGTTAGAAAATATATAAGGCTCACATATGTGAGCTTTTTTTATGGAATAATTGTTGAGTTATGTAGACTAATGGTGCATAATTATTTAGGAACTATATGTATACTAAGGAGAATTTTTAAAATGGAAAATAGATTTTTAGAAAAAGAATCTATAGCAAAGCTTTTAATAAAGTACTCTCTTCCAGCAATTGTTGGTATGTTAGTAGTAGCTTTATATAATGCTGTAGACAGAATGTTTATAGGACATATTGAAAATATAGGATATCTTGCAATTACAGGAGTTGGGGTAACTATGCCAATTTCAACAGTTATAATAGCATTTGAAATGTTAGTTGGAATAGGTAGTTCTGCTGTTATTTCTAAAAGGCTTGGAGAAGGAAAATATAATCTTGCAGAAAAGCAATTAGGAAACGCTTTTACACTAGCTATTATTATTGGACTTTTAATAACTTTTACAGGATTTATATTTAAAAATAGTCTTTTAATACTATTTGGAGCAAGTAGTGAAACACTTTCATATGCTAGCGAATACATAGATATTATTCTTATAGGGGTAACACCATATATTTTAGGGTTTTCTCTAAATACAACAATAAGGGCAAATGGAAATCCAAGACTTGCAGCAGTAACCTTAATAGTTAGTTGTATAGCTAATATAATTTTGGATCCTTTATTTATATTTACCTTTAATATGGGAATAAAAGGTGCTGCAATAGCTACGGTAATATCCCAATGTATAGTAACTGTTTGGGTGTTAATTTATTATACAGTGGGAAAAAGTAATGTAAAGCTTAAAAAAAGAAACTTTAGATTAAATATTGATTTAGTTAAACCAGTATTTTTTATAGGAGCTTCAGCTTTTGCTATGCAAATAGCAACAAGTATAGTACAAATAGCTGCAAATAATACATTAAAGTTATATGGTGGAGATTTAGCTATAGGTGCTATGACTACAATTAATTCTATTGTAATGTTATTTTTAATGGCCGTATTTGGGATAAATCAAGGAATGCTACCTATTATAGGATTTAATTATGGAGCTAAAAAGTATGATAGAGTTAGAAAAACATATATATTAGGAACATTAGGGGCTATTTTTATATTGATTATAGGGTGGGTACTATCTTTTACATTTCCTAAGATTTTAGTATCTTTTTTTAATAAAGATGAGGATCTTATTAACATAGCAATTAATGGATTAAAACTTTATGTTATTATGCTTCCTATATCTGCTATATCTATAACAGGAGGAAATTATTTTCTGTCTATAGGAGAGGCAAAATCATCTATGTTTTTAAGTCTTTTAAGACAAGTTATTATATTTATACCACTTCTTTTTATATTACCAAGATTTTTAGGTTTAAACGGAGTATGGATTTCACAAGCTATTTCAGATGGATTAGCATCTATAATATCACTTGTTTTCATGTATAATGAATTTAAAAATTTAAAATTGAAAGGATAAAAAATGAGTATATTTATTGAAGATAAATTAAAAAAACATATAGATAATGATTTAAATAGGTTAGAAAGTTTAGTATGGGACTTTTTTATTAAAAAGGTCCCAAATTTAGGCTTTGAATCAAGAGAAGGACAAGAAGATATGGCACTTGATATAGTATCTTCTATAAAAGATAAACAACATATGATAGTGGAAGCAGGTGTTGGAATAGGAAAATCATATGCATATATTGTTCCATTAATGTACTACAATATGATTTTTAAAAAACCTGTTTTAATAGCAACTTCAACAATAGCTCTTCAAGAACAGCTTATAAAGGATATTAGAAAAATATCTAACTATATAAATCACAAACCAGAAATAGTTTTAGCTAAGGGAATGACACACTTTGTTTGTAAAAATAGATCAGAAAGCTTTTTTAAAAACTTTAAGGGAGAATACACAGATGAAATTAAAATTTTAAATAAATATATAGAAATAGGAAAGTCTGATAGAAAAGATATTAATATTGACGTAGATGAAGAGATTTGGGAATGTATAAATGTAAAATCAACAGAGCACAGTAAGTGTAAGTATTTTAAAAACTGTGCTTTTATGGAACTTAGAGAAAGAATGTTAAATACAAAAGGAATAATTATTTGTAATCAAGATCTTTTAACAGTACATTATCAAAAATTAAAAAATAATAATAAAGGACTTATATCATCTGATATAGATTTAATAGTTATTGATGAAGCACATAATTTGGAAGAAAAAGTAAGGAATTCTTTAGTAGAAAAATATAATGAAAAATATATTAAAAAAATTACTAAAGAAGCTTTTAATAATTTGTCTACAAAAGAAGCAAAAGATAGATTTAAAGTATTATTACTTAAATTAAATACTATATTAAAAAGTCTTTTTAAGGCTTTAGATTTTCAGATTAAAGATCAACTTAAAGCTAATAAAGATACTGAGAGATTTTTTATAAATAAAAGTGAAATAATTGATAGTTGTAAGGATTTATATATTTTATTTAAAGAAATATATAATTTAGCTAGCATTTATCAAGGAGATAATTTACTAGATGAAACACTTGAAGAAATAATAAATGTTCAAAGATTTTTTGAAAGGATTACAAAAATTAATACTAATAATTTATTTTGGCTTGAGAAAGATAGATATACAAATATATTATCATGTCCTAAAGAAATAGATAGTGAAATAAAAAGACTATTTTTTGATAACTTAAAAACTACTATACTTACATCTGCAACAGTTGCAAATAAAGTAGGAAATAATGAAGAAGAATCATATGAATATTTTATTAAATCTACAGGATTTCCAGTTGAAAAAGGATATTTGTCACAACCAAAACCGTCACCTTTTCCATATAAAGAAAATACTATGCTTTTTTATACAGATAATATGCCTCATCCTACTTTAAACAGAGATGATTATATTAAAAAAGCTACAGATAAAATAATTGAATTATTAAAAATATCAAATGGAAAATCACTTATACTTTTTACTTCAAAAAATGATTTAAATGATACTTATAAAATATTAAAAACAAAAGATTTTAATTTTAATATTTTAAAGCAAAGAAAAGAGTCTTCACAAAATGAAATACTTGAGATGTTTAAGGAAGATACTAACTCAGTATTGTTAGCTACAGGTACTTTTTGGGAAGGTATAGATGTCCCAGGAAAGGCTTTAGAAAACCTTATTATATTTAAGTTACCTTTTCCTCCAAGTGATCCTATTTTAGAATATAAGAAAAGTATTTCAAATAACTTTTTACTAGAAGTTGCAACACCTATAATGATAACAAAGTTAAGACAAGGTGTAGGAAGGCTTATTAGAAAAAATAATGATAAAGGTATAGTATGTATACTTGACTCTAGAATTGGTGAGTTATATAACTCATCTTATAAAGAAATTGTTTTTAATTCTCTTCCAATAAAAAATAAAACTAGTGATATAAAAGTATTAAGAGAATTTTATGAAAAAGTAAATAATATTTCATAATTTATTCCATATATTGTAAATTGGTTAAAGTGATGTATAATATTATTCATGAAAGTGTAGGAGAGAGTTGAAAGGGAAATATTATGAAATTTAAAATAGGTGTGAAGTTAATAACGGCATTTGGAGGAATATTACTTTTTTGCTTCATTATAACTTTAGGAACAATAATAAACTTTAATAAAATTAAACAATCTCAAGTTGAAATATCAACTATAGATTATCCTAGTTATAAACGTTTAATGGAAATAGAAAGTGATGTTGCCAATGCAAGAAGAGTTCTTTTACAGCATATATTAGTTAAAGATGAAAAAACTTCTATACAGTATGAAAGTGATTTGAAAAACTATATGATACGTATAGATGAG
Organism: Bacillota bacterium; assembly: GCA_023389275.1. Taxonomy (GTDB): domain Bacteria; phylum Bacillota; class Clostridia; order Clostridiales; family Caloramatoraceae; genus Clostridium_AB. Next base: position 100,942 of record JAEWEN010000064.1, on the reverse strand, counting down.
CATTCTAAATACTATAAAAATATAGATTTAAGAAGCGAAGAAGAAACTTGTTTTAAAAGTTTTGAAGAAAATTGGATGCTTTATAAAGAATATTCAAATAAGGCACTTAAAGAAAGTGCTTTAAATAATGATATTAAAGCACAGGAAATAGTAAATGAAGGACAAAAGTATTATGATGAAAGTAGCAAGTATATTAATAAGGGATTACAAATTCATAATGTAAAAGTGGAAAATGAACAAATTAGTATGGATAAAATTATTGAGAATGCAAAAAAAGAAATAACTTTATATTTATCTATATTATTAATATGTACAATGATATTAGCTAGCTATACAATACTTGGAATAATAAAGATGACTAATAAATTAACTTATAAAAATGAGTTAGATAAATTTATCTAACTCATTTTTATATTAATATATTGAATATTTTAAATATAATAGTATAATTATATTTAAGTTTATATCATCAATTCATCAGATGACTTTATGTTATGATTTAATATGTGCAACTTATATGTAAAACTAGTTAAATTTTAGTATAATAAATATAACTAGTTTTACGAGGAGAAAGTGTATGGATAAAAAAATTAAAAAAATAAATAAAGTTTCTGCTGTTCAAAAAGGCTTAGAAAATATAAGAGAATTTATAAAAAATACAGATAGTGACCTACTTCCAACAGAGGACTACCTTTCAGAGTGCCTAGGGGTAAGTAGATTAACGGTTAGAGAAGCTGTTACTGTACTTGAAAGTGAAGGAATTGTTTCAAGGGTTCAAGGAAAAGGAACTATTATTAATTCTTTTGTAAAAAAACTTGAAAATAGATTAGACCTTGGTAGCGATATAGAAGGATGTTTAAGGGAAAATGGATTAAGTGTAGAATTTGAAGTAATAAGCATGGACTTAAGAGAAGCTAATAAAGATGAAGTATTAAAGCTTCAACTTAATGAAGGAGATAAAATACTAGAAGTTAAAAAAATATTAAAAGGTGATAGTGAAGTAGAAGCTTTATATATAGACAGGATACCAGAAAAATATATAAAGGTTGATAATTTTACTATAGATGACTTTAAACCAAGTATTTTTCAAACTGTAGAAGAGTTTTGTGACTGTAAAATAACCCATGATGTTGTACATGTTTACCCTTATATAGCAGATGAAAATATTTCGAAATTTTTAAATATTCCAGAAAATACACCTGTACAAGGATTTGAAGTTTTTGAGTATACATCAAAAGGAATTCCTATAATGTATAATACAGAATATTACAGTGGAAGATTTGTAAGATTTACTTTATGTAGAAATGTAGCTTATAAAGCCTAAAAAGATATAAACTTAATTATTTTTAGGGGGATGTAAATGAGAAGTCTATTTATAAAAAACATTAAAAGTTTAGTTACATGTAATGACAATGATGAGGTTTTAGATAATATTAATATCTATATAGAAGACGGAGTTATAAAAAGCATAGACAATAATATTTATGAGGCAGATGAAATTATAGATGCAAGTAATATGTTTGTTTATCCAGGACTTATAAATACACATCATCACTTATATCAAACTTTTACCCGTAATTTACCTAAAGTTCAAAATATGGAACTATTTGATTGGCTTAAAACCCTTTATGAAATATGGAAAAATCTTGATGAAGAATCTATTAAATATAGCTCCTTAACTGGAATGTTAGAGCTTGCTAAAACAGGATGTACTACTTGTTTTGATCATCACTATGTTTTTCCTAAAAATGCAGGAGAAAACTTAATAGATATTCAGTTTTTAGCAGCAAAAGATTTAGGCATGAGAATGCATGCTTCAAGAGGAAGTATGGATCTTAGTAAAAAAGATGGAGGGCTTCCACCAGATTCAGTTGTTCAAAGCATAGATGAAATACTTTATGACTCAGAAAGATTGGTTAAAAAGTATCATAATAGTAAAGAGTTTTCAATGAGTCAAATAGCACTAGCTCCTTGTTCACCTTTTAGTGTTACAGGAGATTTAATGAAAGAATCAGCTATTTTAGCTAGAAAATTAGGGGTGAGACTTCACACTCATTTAGCAGAAACAAAGGATGAAGAATCATTTACACTAGAAAAATTTAATATGAGACCTTTAGAGTATATGGAAAGCTTAGGATGGGTAGGAGAAGATGTATGGTATGCTCATGGAATCCATTTTAATGAAGAAGAAATAGACTTTTTAGCTAAAACAAAAACAGGTGTAGCCCATTGTCCTATTTCAAATATGAAGTTATCTTCAGGAATAGCCAAAATACCTGAAATGATAAAAAAAGGTGTTCCAGTAGGTCTTGCAGTTGATGGAAGTGCAAGTAATGATGGATCTAACTTACTTGAAGAGATTAGAGTAAGCTATTTACTGCATAGATTACAATCTAGTAAAAATGCTCCTAGTGGATATGATATTTTAAAGCTTGCAACTAAAGGAAGTGCTAAGGTTTTAGGCAGATATGATATTGGAGAAGTTTCTATAGGAAAAGCAGCAGATATTTTTATGATAGATACTAATAAAATTGAGCTTGTAGGAACAAATTATGATCCAAAATCTTTACTTGCAACCGTTGGTGTAAAAGGAAGTGTTGACTATACTATTATAAATGGAAAAGTTGTAGTTGAAAAAGGAAAAGTTAAAACAATAGACGAAGAAAAAGTTGTTTTTGAAGCTAATAAAAGTGTAGAAAAACTTTTAAATAATATATAAATCTAAAGAAAGTACATCTTTTAAGATGTACTTTTATTTTAGTATAAATTAAGTAAAAGTAATATTAGTAAATAAGAATATTGTGTTTTGAAATATAAACTGCACTTTTATAAATTTGTATATATAATAATTGATATAGATAAAAACTATATATAAGATGATAAAAGTGAGGTAGCAAAACATATGTTAAAACAAGTTATTTTAAATAAAAGGTGTGGAACGATTACCCCTATAATGTGTAATATATCTGATAATAAAAATGGTGAAGCTGTTTTTATTATTAAAGATGAAATTGGATACATAAAAAGGGTTAATAATCAGCCAAAGGTTGAATTTAGAAGTGGATTAGTAAATGTTAATAATATATTAGCATTTATAAATATCTTAAATATTAATGATGATATGGATTTAATGTATGAATTTTTCTTAGACTATCATGATGTATTAGGAAAGGAAATAATTAATAGTTTATGTTGTCAAGAAAGAATTATATTTCAATTTAGAGATAAATATTTAAAAAGAGTTGGTCAACTTGTAATAAGAAATAGACTAAAAAATCAAGCTATTAAGTATAAAGAAGCTTGTATGAAGAATACATCATGGAGCCAAAAGGACTTTGAGGTAGCTAAATTTTTAATACATGAAAGATACGAAGATGTAGTTAATATTTGGTATAAACTTAGGCATTAAAAAAGGATATTTGTTTAAAATATCCTTTTTCTATTTACTGAGAAACGTTAATGCTGTTTCCATCACTTAATATTTTTATATCTCCATTTGTAGTAAGGTATGTTTTAGTACTTAAAGTATCTAAAATAGATAAAATTTTTGAGTCAGCTGGGTTTTTCTTTGAACATGTAATAGCAGCATACTTTGGATTAACTGCATATAGGAATTTTTCACTGTTACTATTATATCTACCATGATGAGGAACTTTTAAAAATGTATGGTTTAAGTTTCCACTTCTAAGAAGTTCCTGTAGCCTTTCATTTTCTGCATCTCCTGCAAATAAAAAGCTGTTATTTTGATGTTTTACACTAGTAACAAGAGAAAAATCATTATCACTTTCTGCATAGGTTTCTTTATTAGGGGGATATATAGTAAATTCAACCCCATTTAAATTAAATGACATTATCTGAGTTAAAGATATAGGATTAATATTTTTATTATTTAACGCTTTTATATATTGATTAAATTGTTTGCTGCTTTTATTATACTTTGCCTGTATTACATTACTTACATCAATATTATTAAGGATAATATCTGCACCTCCAACGTGATCTTTATCAAAGTGGGTTATTATCATATAGTCTAATTTTTTTACATTCTTTCTTTTTAAATATGTAAGAATATCCTGTCCATTTTCATCTTCTCCAGTATCAATTAGCACATTTTTATCACCTATACTTAAAAAAATTGAGTCTGCTTTTCCAACATCTAAAACAGTGATTTTAAGATTATTATCCTCACTATCATGTTTACTTACAACATACCGATAGGAGAAAGTACAAAGAATAAAAATAAATAAAACTAAAATAGTAAATAGAATTGATTTTTTCATTTTATAACCTCATAAATTTTAGTGAAATTCTTATTATAAATTTTATCATGAAACTTTAGTTTTATAAAATACATGATTTGTCATAGTTCTAGGTTATTCCTTTATGTGAAATTAGTTATATAATAGGATTAGAATAAAACAAAAGTGGAGGTAATTATATGATAAAGAAACAAAAAACAGAGGAAGTATTTAAATATAATAATATTCAAAAGAAAGATAAAAACTTTATGTATAAGAATCTAAAGAGAGCTAATTGCTATAATTGCGATTTTTCAAATTCAAACTTTAACTTTGCAAGTTTTAGAGGGGCACACTTTAAGTCATGTAATTTATTTAAATGCACATTTAAAGGTACAGAGTTTGTTGGTGCTAACCTTAAGGAAAGTAGATTAGTAAGTGCAATATTTGAAGATACTGTTTTTGATTCAGTAAATTTAGATGGAGCTGATTTTAAAGATGCAGAGTTTAAAAATGTTGTATTTTTAGATACTGATATTACTAAGGCTAAAAATATTAAGATAAATAATAATATTAGGGTTTTTGAAGAAATGCCAAGTATAAAGTTAAGTAATAATCTTAAGGTATCTATTGAAAAGATATGCGAAAATGAATTTGTAAAAAAATCAAGAATATTTGATACAAAAGATGGAGGACTAAATACATTAAATATAATGCTTCTTTTAGAAAAGTTTAGTGAAGAGGAAATAATTAAAGTATTTAATAACTGCCAGTCGCAAATTGATAGAGACTTTTATACATTAAGCTACATAGTAAGACTAATAGAGAAAAATAAATAAAATATGTTTAAATAATCTTCTTTGACACAAAATAATACTTAATAGTATTTATCTAGTGATTACAAAGGAGATATTTATGAAAAAAATAAATGCTTTTTGGAAAAGTTCAGATTTTAATTTAAATTCTATGATTATAAATGGAAGTGTAGCAGTTTTAAGTATACTAGGAAGTGTTTTTTTGTTCGGATTTGAAAATGTAATGTTAGCATTTCCTATTGCCTTAACATCTATAGTTTTATCAAGACAAAATATATATGTTAAAACATTTAGTAAGTTTTTTAGAATTGTTTTATTAGATTTATTTATAATTTTTATGGCATATCTTTCATCATCAAATTTTTATTTAGGAATATTAATTAATTTTTTATGTATTTTTTTAATTTGCTATACACTAATATCTCCTTATGATATGACATTTTATAAACCTTTTATTATGCTTTATGTTTTTGCACAGTATAGTAGTATATCTATAAATAGTATACCTAATAGATTTTTAACAGTTATATTTGGAGTTTTTGTAATAGTTATATTAAGAAGATTTTTAAATAAAGATAAGGAAAGTAAAATATTTTTAAAATCTATAAATGAAGTACTTTCATTAATAAACAGTCAAATAGATAATATTTTAAATAATAACTTTTCAGATGAAAACTTAAATAAATGTACTAAATTAATGAGGTCATTAGCTTATAGAATATATATTTTAAGACATAAAAAGTATCTTATAACATACATGGGAAGAATAGAATTTAATTTATATATTGTTTTAGAACATTTAAACATATCTTTAAAAGATTTATATTTTTTAAGGGAAAAGAATTTAATAAGTAAAGAAGAAATACTTTCTATAAAAAATACTATTGAGATAATCTTAGATTTTATAAATAATAAAGCAAGTAGTGAAGATGTAGAAATTTCTATGGAAAATTTAAGATTAATAAAAAGTAGTGAAAATATAAGTAATGATTTTTATAAATCACTTAAAAGTGTTTATAAAGATATTAATAATATTTTACATTTAAATAAAAAGTATAGAAATAAAATATATAAAAAATGGTTAAGGTCAGATATAGATAGATTTAAAAGTAGTTTCAAAGAATATTTTAAACCTAATTCAATAAGGTTTAAGTTTGCTATGAGAATGTCAATTACACTAACAATATCTTTATTTATAGGAGAGTTTTTAGGCTATGATAAAGTAATATGGGCAATTATAACAATAATGTCTATTATGCAGCCATATTATGAAGATACAATTGTTAGAACAAAGGATAGGTTAAAAGGAAACATAGTAGCAATTTTATTTTTAACAATAACGATAGGTATTATTGATAATAAACTATTTACTGTTTTTATTTTTATAATATCAGTTTATTTTATTTATGCATTTAAAAGCTACTATAAACTTTCTTTATTTGCTTCTATAGCTTCAATATGTGTTGCAAGTTTAAGCTATAGCATAGGAACTATAGTTGTTTTAAGACTATTATATGTAATTATAGGTGCAATAATTGTAATTTTAGCTAATAAGTATATATTTCCTTATAAAATAAAAGATGGGGTTACTCAAATAATGCTTAAAATAATGAGGCTTAATAATTTATTAGTTAAGGACGTTATAAGTTATATTAAAGGAGATAATACTTCTTACAAAATAAGAGATAATATAATTCATTTATCCCTTCTAAGTCAAAAGCTTTATTTTAGAAATCTTCAATATGAAGACAAAAAAGTAGAGAAATTTTTACAAATTAGTAGTAAGATGTTTATAGAGGTAGGTTACAAAATACTTAAAGAATACTAGGGGGAAGTACTATGGAAAAATTTATATTATTTAATAGTTTTAATGAAGATTTAATAATTCAAAATGTAATTAAATTAGAAAAAGAGTTTAATGATGACTTATATAATCTAACCTTATCTAATTTATTAAATCATTCATATAATTTAAATTTAGGGGGAGATATTTTTAAATCTTATATATGTTATTTATTATCAAATGATGAAAATCCAATTACACTTTTAGCTGAAAAAGATTTAAAAGACATAGATAAAAGTCTTTATAATATAGCTATAAAAGATATATCAAAGGTTATAAAATTATTTAATTTAGATATGGGATTTCCAAAGTTTGATAAAAAGGATAGCTACATAGAAATTCAAAATATACTTTTAAGTAAAAATGAAAATAATATATTAGATTCTCTTTTATCCTATTACAATAAAAATGGTGCAGGTATTATGAATAAATACAAGGCATTTAAATGGAGCGAGAAAACTGGTCTTATAGGTATAGAAAACTGTGATCCAATTACATTTGAAACTTTAGTAGGATATGAAAGACAAAAAGGCATTATTATGAAAAATACAGAAGACTTTTTAAATGGTTATGACGCAAATAATGTTTTATTATTTGGAGACAGTGGAACAGGTAAATCATCATCTGTAAAAGCTTTATTAAATAAGTATCATGATAAAGGGCTAAGACTTATTGAGTTAAATAAATCAGATTTTATGGATCTTAATAATATACTTTCTTATATTAGAAATAGAGGTTTAAAGTTTATTTTATTTCTTGATGATTTATCATTTGAAGAATTTGAATCAGAGTATAAACATATGAAAGCCTTAATAGAAGGTGGAGTAGAGATTAGACCTAAAAATGTTTTAATATATGCAACATCTAATAGAAGACACCTTATTCGTGAAACATGGAATGATAGACAAGGAGATGATATACATGTTTCAGATACTAGACAAGAAAAATATTCTCTTTCAGAAAGATTTGGAATAACACTAACATTTACATCTTCAACACAAGAAGAGTATATAAACATAGTTAAAGGACTTGTAAAAGAAAAGGGAATAGATATTGACGAAAATATACTTAGAGAAAAAGCTATTCAATGGTCTATGGTAAGTAGTGGTTTTAATGGAAGAGTAGCTAAGCAATTTGTTTCTTCTTTAAATTAAATATAATATAAAAAGGCCTTTTGGCCTTTTTATATTATATTAAGATGCTCTAATAAAATTTTAAGTCCAATAAGTATTAAAATAATACCTCCTAAAAACTCTGCTTTATTCTTATAGTGAGATCCAAACTTATTACCTATTATTACACCAAAAATACAAAATACAAAGGTTATTATTCCTATTAGTAAAACAGGAAGTAATATACTCATTTTCAAAAAGGCAAAAGTTATTCCTACAGCCAGTGCATCAATACTTGTTGCTACTGCTAATAAAATAAGATCTTTTAAACTACTAGTAACTTCGCAAGAATCATTAGATTCAAATGACTCTATAATCATTTTCCCTCCTATAATTACTAACAAGGCAAAAGCTATCCAGTGATCAAAGCTAGTTATGTAAGTTTCGAAGTTTTTACCTATTAGCCATCCAATAAAAGGCATAATTCCTTGAAAACCACCAAAGAATAAAGCAATAATTACGGTTTGTTTAAAATCAAGTCTTTTCATTTTTAAGCCTTGGCAAATAGATACAGCAAAGGCATCCATTGAAAGCCCTAGTCCAATAAAGAATAGTTGAATAATTCCCATATGTACACTCCTTTATTTTAATAGAAAAAGACCCAAGTACAGCTAAAGGCTATACATGAGTCTCATTATTTAGATTTAAATGCAAGCCGGACTTAAAATATATTGACTTACAATAGGCTCTTTAATTACTTTCTATGAACCTATATCATTTTACCATACTTGTATATAATATGATAGTATAATGTAAATATGATAAATATTTTTTATGATTTATAATCCTTCATATTATCTTGAACATCTGTTAAAGCTTCTCCAAATCTTTGGAAGTGAACAACCTCTCTTTCTCTTAAGTATCTAAGAATATCTTTAATATCATGATCTTCAGCTAAATTTATAAGCCATTCATATGTTACACGTGCTTTTTGCTCAGCAGCCATATCTTCAGTAAGGTCAGCTACAATTTCACCTTTATTTTGGATATAAGTAGCTGTCCAAGGGTTACCAGTTGCATCGGTATAAAATAATCCTCTTCCATGATCTGTATAACTACCACCAAGACCTGCTTCTTCAAGTTCTTTTAAAGAAGCATTTTCAACAAGTTGATGAACCATAGTTCCTATCATTTCAACGTGGGCAAGTTCCTCTGTACCAATATCTGTAACTAAAGCCATAGATTTTTTAGTTGGCATAGAAAAGCGTTGATTTAAATATCTAAGTGCAGCACTTAACTCACCATCAGGTCCACCATATTGACTTATAAGATATTTTGCCATTCTTAAATCCTTAGATTTAGATAAATTAATTGGATATTGAAGTGTTTTTACATAATACCACATAAATTAAACCTCCTAATGTTTACTTTCCCATGGCCATGGACAATTTACCCACTTTTCAGGATTTGTTTTACATGCCATTCCAAATCCAACAAGAGGAGCAAACTCGCTTTCATATTTGTGAATAAGAGAATTTAATTTATGAGAAACAATGGCAAAGTCTTTACTTGCTTTTTCATCCTCTGGAAAGTTATCAAGGTATAAGTTTAGTTCAAGAGCATAAAATTGATATTTTCTTATAGCATCTAAAAGTTTTTCTTTATGCAAAATTCTCACCTCTTATTTATTTTTTGGTTCACGATATGGCATATAAAGGTCTTTGAAAATAGTTCCTTTATATAGTGCCTCATCTACAGAAAAAAGGTTTTCATAAACTTGAGGTCGAACATAAGCTCTAGCGTATTGTTTTTTAGGGCATATATATTTATCATATTGATGCATTGTTAAATCCTTTCCTAAATAATGTATCTGTATATAATATGACTTAAAACGACATAATGTTACTTTGAAATATTTTGGAATAAAAATATATTTATGATAAACTATTTTTAATTTTATAAAGGAAGGTGTAGGTATGGGGAAAATAGCTGTAATAACAGGAGCAACAAGTGGAATTGGAAAAGAATTTAGTGAAAGACTAGCTAATATGGGATATGATTTAATTATTGTAGGAAGAAGAGAAGAAATAATTAAAAAGGTATCAAAAGATATAGAGAAAAAATATGGGGTAAATGTTGAAACAAAAATACTTGATTTATCAAATAATGAAAGCTTAATTGAATTTATTGATTTTATAAATAAAAAAGATAATATAGAGTACTTAGTAAATAATGCAGGCCATGGAGCGATTGATACTTTTACAAAAGATAATATAGAAAATCAAGTTGAAATGATAAATGTACATGTAATAGCAGCAGTTAGACTTTGTCATACTATTGCTAATAAAATGAAGAAAAGAAAAAAAGGATATATTATAAATTTATGTTCTATTGCTTCTTTTAATACTTTTCCTACTTCAGGAATGTATTGTGCTACAAAAGGATTTTTATCAAGTTTTTCACAATCTTTAGCACTAGAGTTAAAAGAATATGGAGTTAAAGTACAGGCACTTTGTCCTGGATTTACTAGAACAGATTTTCATGAAAAATTAAATATGGATAAAAATATACTTAAAAATAAAGGAATTGTTAAATGGATGACTCCAAAGGAAGTTGTGGATATATCTTTAAATAATATTAATAAGTCAAAAATAATAGTAGTGCCAGGGCTTGGAAATAAAATAATGTGTTTAGCATCTAGGTTTGCACCAAGGTTTATATATTATAAAATAGCTTTAAAAGGATGGAAACTTTTAGACTAATAATCACAAAATATAATCTTATCTAATATTATAATATAAGTATTAATTTTAGGTGGGAGAAAAGTATGAGTTATACTACTAATAGGCAGCCACAAGGACCATCTACGGATATAGATGGATTTTTAAGAGAAGGTTTAATCGCAGAAATAGTAGCTATTAATGATTATAGTCATTTTATAAAGTTAACTGATAATAAGGAAGTTAGAGAAATTTTTCATCATATTTTAGAAGATGAGAAAAGGCATTATGGATTATTTCTCCAGGCTTTAAGAAAGGTAGATAAAGAACAAGCAGAAATGTCTATTGAAGCTTTAGAACATGTTAGATTATCTAAAAAAGATAAAAATAAGTATAATGATTATAGTGGTTTTAAAGGCGGCAGAGGAGATGTACTTACTTTTATAAGAGAAAATATTAAAGGCGAACTTGAAGCAATACTTCTTTATGAAAAATTTGTCGAAAACATAGATGATCATATTTTAGTTAGTCTTATAAAAAGTATTATAAAAGATGAAAAGGAACATGTAGAAGAACTTACAAGAGCAATGGTTATACTAGATAAAGATGAATATGGACCTATTGGATAGAAAACAAACCTTGGTTATTATAACCAAGGTTTGTTTTGTAATTTTCACAAAATCTGATAAAATATATATATTATATATATAAAAAGACAAAATTAGACTTATAATTACAGTTTAAGAGAGGATATGCAATGTATAACTACGGTTTTTTTGAAATGATTTTAGTTTTCTATATTTACTGTTTTTTAGGATGGTTTATAGAATCAACTATAGTTACACTAAAAGAAAAAAGACTTATCAGTAGAGGTTTTTTAAGATTACCGATTATGCCTATTTATGGGGTAGGTTCTATGATTATTATTTTAACTTGTATTCCAATAAGAAAAAGACATATATTAGTTTACGCTATTTGTTTATTTACAGTAGTATTTGTAGAATATTTTTCTTCTTGGATTATGGAAAGAAAGTTTAAAATTAGTTATTGGAATCATAAAAAAAATAGATTTAACATAAACGGAAGGGTATGTTTGAAAAACAGTGTTTTTTTGTGGATATACTCTTTGTTAATAGTATATAAGCTTAATAAAATAATTGAGGATATGCTTTTATCAATTGATAGTATTGAAATTAATATTATAGTTATAATCCTTACATGTGTAATTGTTGTTGATATAGTATATTCTATATGTAATGTTAAATACTTTAATAAAAACTTAAGCAAAATTAAAAAGATAAAAATAGATATTGCTTCTATTAATAAAGATGCTGTTTATGCTAAAAACACTTTTTCTTATAAAACAGAATACATATTAAATAAAAAATCTAAAGAATTACATAAAGAATATCAAAGATTAATAAAAAAGGTTAATTTGTTTTATGAAAATTTGTTAAAATTTTATCCTAATGCCAAATATGTAAATTTAAGGAATTTTGAGGAGCAAATTACTAAAAAAGTATAAAATTTGTTTGTATTCAAATTTGACAAAATATATTAATTTAAATTAAAATATATTCATAAAACGTCAATGATATTTAAAGAAAAGATTTTTTAAATTTACGTTTAAAAACAAGCTAATGCTTGTTTTTTTAATTTTTTAATAGGAGAAAATATATGGGACAGAAAAAACTAAAGAAAGAAATTGGTTTATTTGTTGCTACAATGCTCGTGTGTGGAAATATGGTTGGATCTGGGGTTTTTATGCTTCCAGCAACTTTAGCAGATGTTTCAGGTCCACTTGCAACTATTGTAGCTTGGGTGCTTACAGCAGGAGGTTCTATTTTAATAGCAATGTCATTTGCTAACTTAGGATCAAAATATCCAGAAACAGGTGGGGTTTATTATCATACAAAACTTGCTTTTGGAGAATTTGCAGGTTTTTTAAGTGCTTGGCTTTATTGGAATGGTTCTTGGATAGGGAATGCTGCTATAGTTGTTGCTTTAACAAGTTATAGTGCTGCTATTATACCGGCTCTTCACAATCCATTAGTATCAATAATTTATTCAAGTGCTATACTTTGGATATTTACTATAATTAATATAGTAAATGTAAAAAGTGCTAGTAAATTTCAAGCTTCAGCTACAGTTTTTAAAATAGGATTTTTTATTTTATTTATTATTATTGCGATTTTTAATTTTGATGTTAATAACCTAATGCCTTTATCTCCACAGGGAAAAGGTGTTGAAACAATACCACTTGCAGCAGCTGCAACTCTTTGGGCTTTTGTAGGACTTGAAAGTGCAACTGTTACAGCAGGGGAAATTAAAAATCCAGAGAAAAACGTTAAGAAAAGTACTATTTATGGAATTGTAATTGCTGCTGTTATATACATTTTAATAAGTGTTACAAGTATGGGTGCAATGTCAAATGAAATGCTTGCTAAAAGCGGAGCACCATTTAGTGATATATTAACTTTAGCTTTAGGCAGCTCAATTGCAAAACCATTATCTATAGCTATAGTTATATGTATACTTGGAACAACAATGGGATGGTTATTGTCAACAGCACGTGTTGCTTATGCAGCTGGAGAAGATGGAGTTTTCCCAAAGTTTTTTGGTAAATTACATCCAAAATTTAATACACCAGTTAATTCTTTAATAATTGGTTCAGTATTAGTAAATATATTACTTATTATGAATTATCAAAAAAGTATGGTATCAGCATTTACTTTTATAACTATACTTGCAACATTATCATTTTTACCTATATATTTACTAGCTGCATGTGCAGAAATGTTTTTAATGTTTAAAGATAGTAAAGAATTTAACCTTAAAATATTTATTAAAAAATCATTTGTACCTTTACTAGCTTTTGCATACACTATATGGACTATTTATGGTTCAGGTGCAGAAATAGTTATGTGGGGCTTTATATTAATGTTAATTGGAATTCCATTTTATATTTATAATTATCATAAAAATAAGTAATACTAAGATTTTAAAACACTACACTATAAAAGCTTATAGTGTAGTGTTTTTTTATTTAAATTTATGTAAAAAATAAAAATTAATATTAATTTAACAATTTTATCTTGAATTTTTTTGAGAAAAGTTTATTATAATTATTATACTGACTACTCAGTACAAAAAGAAAGTAGGTGACAAAATGAAATGTTTTAAAATAGCCTTTTCTGATATAAAAAATATATTTAAAAATAGAATAATAAGAATATCAGTAATTGCTATAATTATTGTTCCTCTACTATACTCTATGCTATATTTAAAGGCATTTTGGGATCCATATGGTAATGTTAAAAATATGAATATAGCAGTTGTCAATCTAGATAAAGGATGTACTGTTGATGGTAAAAATGAAAACTATGGAAAGGATATAGTAGAAGATTTAAGAGAGAATACTAAGGTAGGATGGAATTTTACATCAAGTGATGAAGCTGACAAAGGACTACTAGGAAAAAAATATTATGCTAAATTTGTAATACCTAGTGATTTTTCAGAAAAAGTTTTGTCAGCTAAGAATGGAAAGCCTAAGGTAGCAAATTTACAATTTATTTGCAATGAAGAAAAAAACTTTTTAGCTTCTCAAATAAGCGGTAAAGTGAAAACTGAACTTAAAGAAAATATTACTGAAACTATTAGTAAAAATTATGTAGTTGCAACTTTTGACAACTTATATGATGTTAAAGATGGTCTTGTAGCAGCTAGTGATGGAAGTAATGAGCTTTACAAAGGCATTGGTCAATTAAATGAAAAAATACCTATGCTTAAAGATGGAGTTAACGAGCTTCAAAATGGATCAAAGAAATTGTACGATGGTCAAGTAAGTTTAAATTCAGGAATAAAACAAATAGAAGGTGGACTTTCAGAGGTTAATAATAAGGTTCCAACTTTAGAAAGTGGAGTAAATAAACTTTATGAAGGTTCAAGTGAAATGGAAAAAGGACTAGAAAATGCTAGTGAAGGATCTAAAAAGCTTTCTAGTGGAAGTCAAGATTTATATACTGCATTTTCTAACAGTATATATCCTTCTGTTAAAATGTTAAAATCAGGAGCTAATCAATTAAATGAGGCTATAAGCTCTGGCTCAGGGTTAAGTGATGAACTTTTAAATGCTTCTAAAGCTTTAAATAGTGGAAGTAAAAAAATAGCAAGTTCTTCAAATGAGGTTTTAAATGGGTATGAAAAAGTTGAAGGTGGAGTTAACGAACTAGTAAATGGAGTTAATGCATCTTCTGATTTAATAGGATCTGTTGCAGCGGATCTTCAAAAAGCACTAGAAAGTGGAGATAGTAAAAATATAGAAATAGCACTTTCTAAAATACAAGAATTTAATAATGCAAATAAAGATACAAAACAAAAAATAAATGCTCTTCAAAAAGGAAGCAAAGAATTAGCTTCTAAGCTTAATGAATTTAATTCAGGAGTTCAAGGATATACAGACAAAGTAGTTGAGTATTCTAATGCAACTGCATCAAGTGCAGAAAGTTTAAAACCTTTATCAGATGGAGTTGCAAAAATAAGCTCAGGTCTTA
Source organism: Bacillota bacterium (assembly GCA_023389275.1). Classification (GTDB taxonomy): domain Bacteria; phylum Bacillota; class Clostridia; order Clostridiales; family Caloramatoraceae; genus Clostridium_AB. The sequence continues at coordinate 85,661 of JAEWEN010000064.1, read as the reverse complement.
ATGAACTTGAGAAAGGTTTAAATGAAAATAATCCATCTTCTTTTGGTAGTGGATTAAAGCTAGTTTCTCAAAATATGAGTAATTTAGACTCTGGAATAAGTAAACTAAATACAGGAGCAAAAGCTATAAACTCTGGTTTATATAGTATGCAAGGTAGCACACCATTACTTGTAAAAGGTATAAGTGACCTTTACAATGGTTCAATACAAATGGAATCTGGTTCACAGCAATTAATTGATGGACAAGGTAAATTAAATAATGGTGTAGGAGAAATGTCATCAAAAATGCCAGAAATGTCAGATGGTGTTGAAAAGCTTTATAATGGTTCAGATGAACTTTCAACAAAGCTTAAAGAAGGAGCAGATGATATTAAATCAGGACTTGTAAATTCTTCTGACTCTATGGGAGACTTTGTTTCAAGTCCAATAAATATAGATGACAGTCCTATAAATCCAGTAGGAAGTTATGGAGCTGGTTTTGCACCATATTTTATGTCACTATCTTTATGGGTAGGAGCAATAATGATGTTCTTTGTAATATCAACTAAGCGTAATAATACTATTGAGGCTAATAGATTTAGTAAAGTTGTAGGAAATTATTTATCATTCGCCTTTATAGGAGTACTTCAAGCTATTTTAGTAGCTTATGCTATATACTCTTTAGGATTAAATCCTGTAAATTTACCATTATATTTTGCTTTAGTTATTTTCTTCTCAGTTGTATTTGTTTCAATAGTATATTGTTTAATATCACTATTTGGAGATGTAGGAAGACTTTTATGTGTAGTACTTTTAATTCTTCAGCTTACAGGGTCTGGTGGAACATTCCCAATAGAAGTTGTACCGAATTTCTTTAAAGCTATAAATCCTTACTTACCTTTTACTTACTCAGTAGAGGCGTTAAGAGAGGCAATATCAGCTTCAGTAATTGATTATTCTATTATATGGAAAGATGTTATAATATTAGGTATTGTAGGACTTGTATTCCTTATAGCATCAATATTATTTAGAAGTACTGGAGAAAGACTACAAGATACTATAGAAAAAATGAAACATGAAACACGTGAAATTGAAAAATCAGCAAAATAATTAATTTAAAGCCTATAATAATGGATTTTTTAGATATTATCCTTATTATAGGCTTTTATTTCACCTGTAGGCAAATGTTGACTTATGTAAAAATAGGTATTAATATGGAGTGAGTGAGTACTCACTTTAGGAGGGGACAAGTTGGAAAAGGATTTAAAATATGAAAAATATTTAGATTCATTATTTAAGGGATGCGAAGATGAAATGCCAAAAAGGCAAAAACAAATTCTTGATGCTGCTATAAAGGTTTTTTCAAAAAAAGGATATCAAGGTAGTAGAACAAGTGAAATTGCAAAGGAAGCTAAGGTTTCGGAAGGAACAATATTTAATTATTATGCATGCAAAAAAGATATATTAATTGCAATGATTTTTGAAATTATAAAAGAATTTATAAAGCCTATGTTTCATTTATCTATGGAAAACACAAATAAAGCCAATGATAAGTCAAGTATTGAAGAAAGTTTGCATAGATTGATGATAGATAGATTAAATTTAGTTAGAAAAAATTACCCTTTGATAAAAACAATATTAATAGAGTCAATATATCATGAGGAAATATTAGAGATTTTAAGTAAAGAGCTTTACCCAAGATTAATAAATCTTGTTAATAATTATGTTGAGGAAAATATAGAAAACGGAAATTTTAAAAATATAGATAAAAAACAAATATCAAGAAGTATTATAAGTTCAACTATAGGTTACTTAGTTTTAAGTAATGTAGTGCCAGACTATTTTTCCGGTGAAAGTGATGAAGAAGAAATAGGAAAAATAGTAAATGTAATTCTTTATGGAATTGCAAATGAAAAATATAAATAGCTTTCTAATGGGGGTAAATTTATGAGACAAATATTTATAGGAATAGATATAGGATCAACTACACTAAAAGTAGTTATTTTAGATAAGAATAAGAATATTTTATTTAGTAGCTATAATAGACATTACTCAGACATAAAAGGATGCTTTATTTCTACTATAAATGAAGTCTTAGAAAAGTTTAGTGATGATTTAATTAGTATAGTATTAACAGGCTCATCAGGAATGTTTATTTCTGAAAACCTAGGTCTTGATTTTATTCAAGAAGTAATTGCATCAACAAAAAGTATAGAAACATTTAATCCAGAAACAGATGTTGTAATAGAGCTTGGCGGAGAAGATGCTAAAATAACATTTTTAAGAGATGGATTAGATCAAAGAATGAACGGTACATGTGCAGGGGGAACAGGTGCCTTTATAGACCAAATGGCATCTCTTTTAAATACAGATGCAAGCGGACTAAATGAGCTTTCTAAAGATTATAAAACAATATATCCTATAGCAGCAAGATGTGGAGTATTTGCTAAAACAGATATCCAGCCTCTTTTAAATGAAGGAGCTAGGAAAGAAGATATAGCAGTTTCTATATTTCAAGCTGTTGTTGTTCAAACAATAAGTGGACTAGCTTGTGGAAGAAAAATAAATGGTAATGTTGCATTTTTAGGAGGACCACTTTACTTTTTATCTGGTTTAAGAGAAAGATTTATTGATGTTTTAAATTTAGATGAAAGTGAAGTAATATTTCCTGAAAACTCTCAGCTATATGTAGCATTAGGTGCAGCTCTTTATGCTTTAGAAAGTAAAGGTGTAAAAAGAGAGGATTTATTAGATAAAATTAACAGCTTAAATAATATAAGTAGTAGAAATAATGAAAGTTTAAGACCACTGTTTATAGATAATGAATATGAAGAATTTAAAAACAGACATAGCAAAACTGTAGTAAACACAATAGATGTTAATGACTTTACAGGAAATTGTTTTTTAGGAATAGATGCAGGAAGTACAACTACAAAAGCTGCATTAATTGATGAAAATGGAAATGTTATTTATACATATTATGGAAGCAACCAAGGGAATCCTTTAAAATCCACTATAAATATATTAAAGGATATTTACACTACTATAGATGGAAAAGGAAAAATTGTATCATCAGCGGTTACAGGTTATGGAGAAGCTCTTATAAAATCTGCATTAAAAGTTGACTTTGGAGAAATAGAAACAATTGCACATTATAAGGCAGCAAAGTTTTTTAAGGAAGATGTAGACTTTATTCTTGATATAGGTGGTCAAGATATGAAGTGTATGAAAATAAAAAATGGTGTTATAGAAAATATAATACTAAATGAAGCATGTTCATCAGGTTGCGGTTCATTTTTAGAAAGTTTTGCTTCATCACTTGGAATAAAAATAGAAGATTTTTCTAAAATGGCATGTAATTCTAAACATCCTGTAGATTTAGGTTCAAGATGTACTGTTTTTATGAATTCTAAAGTAAAGCAAGCACAAAAAGAAGGGGCTACTATAGAAGATATATCAGCTGGATTATCATATTCTGTTATAAAAAATGCTCTTTATAAAGTTATAAAAATAAGAAAAGAATCAGATATTGGTAAAAATATAGTGGTTCAAGGTGGAACATTCTATAATGATGCAGTTTTAAGAAGTATGGAATTATTACTTGAAACAGAGGTTGTAAGACCAAATATTTCAGGTATAATGGGTGCATTTGGAGCAGCTTTAATAGCTAGGGAAAGATACTCTAAAGACTATAAATCAACTTTACTTTTAAAAGAAGATATTGAAAATTTAACATGGAACATTACAAATACTAGATGTGGAAGATGTAATAACAACTGTAAGTTAAATATTAATATTTTTAATAATGGAGAAAGATTTATATCAGGAAATAGATGTGAAAAGCCTACAGGTAAAAGCGAAAATGTAAATGTTCCTAACTTATATAAATATAAATATGATAAACTGTTTTCTTACAAAGCTTTAGATGATTTAGAAGCTAAAAGAGGAAGTATAGGTATTCCGAGAGTTTTAAATATGTATGAAAATTATCCACTTTGGTTTACTTTCTTTACTCAGCTTGGATTTAAGGTAGTTTTATCATCTCCATCTTCTAAAAAAATATATGAAAAGGGAATAGAAACAATACCATCAGAATCAGTTTGTTATCCAGGAAAATTAGTACATGGACATATAGCCGATTTAGTTGAAAAAAATGTAGATGTTATTTTTTATCCATCTATACCAAAGGAAGTTAAGGAGCAAAAAGGTGCAGACAATAACTTTAACTGTCCAATAGTAACTTCCTATCCAGAGGTTATAAAAGCAAATTGTGATGACATAAAAGAAAAAAATATAAAATATATGAACCCATTTTTACCTTTAGAAGATTATAAAAGATTAAAAGTAAGACTTGTAGAGGAATTTACAGCATTTAATATAGATAAAAAAGAAATAGAAAATGCTTTTGACTTAGCTTTAGTAGAATATAAAAAGTTTAAAGAAGATATAAGAAAAAAGGGAGAAGAAGTTTTAAAGTATATAGAAGAAAATAATATGAAAGGAATAGTACTATCAGGAAGACCTTATCATATAGACCCTGAAATTAATCATGGTATACCTGAGATTATAACTTCTTTAAATATGGCTGTTTTAACAGAGGATTCTATTTGCCATTTAGGAAATGTTAATAGACCATTAAGAGTAGTAGACCAATGGGTTTATCACTCAAGATTATATGCAGCTGCAAACTTTATTAAAACAAGAGATGATTTAGATATTGTACAGCTAAATTCTTTTGGATGTGGTCTTGATGCAGTAACAACAGATCAGGTACAAGAAATTTTAGAGTCATGTAATAAAATATATACTATGATAAAAATAGATGAGGGATCTAATTTAGGTGCAGTTAAAATCAGATTAAGATCATTAAAAGCTGCTATAGAAGAAAGAGATAAAAATGGTATAAGCTGTGTTAAGGATAATACAAGCTTTGAAAAAGTTTTATTTACAAAGGAAATGAGAAAAGAATATACAATACTTTGTCCTCAAATGTCTCCTATACATTTTGACTTAATAGAAAAATCGCTAAATATATCAGGATACAATTTTAAGGTATTGCCTTCTATAGATAATGAAGCTATTAACGAAGGACTTAAATATATAAATAATGATGCTTGTTATCCTGCTATAATAGTACTTGGACAAATTATTGAGGCTTTAAAATCAGGAAAATATGATGTAAATAAAACAGCTGTTGCTATAACTCAAACAGGTGGAGGATGCAGGGCTACAAATTATATTGCATTTTTAAGAAAAGCCCTTAAAGATGCAGGATATGGATTTGTACCTGTTATATCTATTAGTGCTACAGGAATAGAGAAAAATCCAGGGTTTAAATATTCTCCTGCAATGCTTAATAGATTAATGATGGCTCTTGTATATGGAGATGCATTAATGAAGGTTTTATATAAAACTCGTCCATATGAAAAGATAAAAGGATCAGCTAATGAACTTTATAATAAATGGAATAATATATTTAAAGATTCTTTAAAATCATCTAGTATGTCATTATTTAGAAAAAATATTAGAAATATGGTAGAAGAGTTTGATAATCTAGAAATCACAACTGAAACTAAACCAAGAGTTGGACTTGTTGGAGAAATACTTGTAAAGTATCATCCAACAGCTAATAATGATATTATAAAAATTTTAGAAGAAGAAGGAGCAGAAGTAGTTGTACCAGATTTAGGTGACTTTTTACTTTACTGCTTATATGACGGAGATTTTTCTAGAAAATATTTAACGGGAACTAGAAAACAAGAATTTATATCAAATCTTGGTATAAAGGGAATAGAATTTTATAAAAAAGAGTATATAAAAGCTACTAAGGAAAGTAAAAGATTTTCACCTCCAAAACCTATAGAAGAAATAGCAAAAGGTGCTTCTAAAATACTATCTATTGGACATAATACAGGTGAAGGATGGTTTTTAACAGGTGAAATGGTTGAACTTTTAGATGAAGGTGTTAATAATATAGTTTGTATGCAGCCATTTGCATGTTTACCTAATCATGTAACAGGAAAAGGAGTTATTAAACAGCTTAAAAGAATTTATCCAAAGGCTAATATAGCAGCTATAGATTATGACCCAGGAGCTAGTAAAGTTAATCAGGTAAATAGAATTAAACTTATGCTTAACAAAGCTTTTGAAGAAATAAATAAGTAAACATCTAGAAAAAAGGAGGATACATAATTTGAAGAAAACATTTAAATATACTTTTTTAGCTATTAATTTAATGTTTATATTATTTATGTTTTTAGGGTGTACATCAAATAAATCAATTGAATACAATGGGCAAAAAATTAATGTTCCTAAAAGTATTGAAAGAATAATATCAACAGCACCTTCTAATACAGAAGTTTTAATAGACCTTGGACTTAGTGATAAAATTGTAGCTATAGATAAATACTCAAGTGATGTAGAAGGTTTAAAAGGAAATATAGAAAAACTTGATTTTTCAAATCCAGATGCTGAGAAAATAATAAAGCTAAATCCTGATATTATAATAGCTTCATCTCATAATAAAACTGAAACAGGACAAGATCCTTTTAAAGCAATTGAGGAAGCAGGAATACCAGTTGTATATATTCCAAGCTCTACTTCTATAGATGGAATATATAATGACATTAAATTTATATCATCACTTTTTTCAAAGGATGAAAAAGGAAATGAAATAATAGCAAATATGAAAAAAGAAATAAATAGTATACAAGATATTTCAAAAAATATAAAAAATAAGAAAAAAGTATATTTTGAAATTGGATCATCTCCTAATTTATTTAGCTTTGGAGAAGGAACTTTTTTAAATGAAATGATAGAAATAGTAGGAGCAGAAAATATATTTAAAGATAAAAAACAATGGATTTCTCCAACAGAAGAGTCTGTTATAAAAAGTAATCCAGATGTTATATTAACTAATGAAGGCTATATAGAAAATGCAACTAATATTATAAAAGCTCGTAATGGATGGGAAAATATTAATGCTATAAAAAATAATAATGTGTATATGATAGATATGAACTCATCATCACGTCCGTCACAGCATATTATAAAAGCTTTAAAAGAAATGGCAAAATCTATATATCCGGAGTACTATGAAAAATAGGAAAATTATTATAGGAATAATAATTGCATTTTTGATTATTAGTATTGGAGCTTCCTTTGGAAGCTCCAATATTAATGTTAGCCATACAGTTAGTATTATATTAAACAAGCTTTTTAACATTCCTTTAATGAAAGATGTTGATGTAAATGATGTTTCTATAGTTTGGAATCTTAGACTTCCTAGAGTAATTCTTGCATTTTTAGTTGGAGCATCACTTGCAGTTAGTGGTGCAGTTGTACAATCAATTTTAAAAAATGAACTGGCGTCTCCTTTTACACTTGGGGTTTCATCAGGAGCATCACTTGGTGTTGGATTAAGTATAATATTTGGAGTTTCAATACCATTTCTAAAAACATTTTCTCTTCCATTAATAGGGTTTATATTTGGTCTTTTTACTGTTTTCCTTGTTATTGTTTTTTCTTATAAACTAGATAAAACAATGTCTAATAATACTATTATTTTATTTGGAATGGTGTTTTCCTTATTTGTAAATGGTATTTTAACTACATTATCTGCACTTTTTAGTGAGCAAATAAAAAGTATAGCTCTTTGGCAAATGGGTTCTTTTGCTATGAAAGGCTGGAATTCTACTTTTACTATAATTCCTTTTTTTATAATAGGGATTATAGGAGTTTTACTTTATACTAGAGAAATGGATATTTTAACATTTGGAGAGGAACAGGCTAAAAGTGTAGGAGTAGAAACAAAAAAGGTTAAAAGTATATTATTTATAGCATCTTCAGTACTTACAGGAAGCTCAGTAGCTTTATGTGGAGTTATAGGTTTTATAGATTTAATAGCACCACATGCAGCACGAAAGTTAGTTGGTTCAAATCATAAGCTTGTAATACCTATGTGTATATTGTTTGGAGGAAGTTTAATGGTTTTAACAGATCTTTTATCAAGAATAATACTTAAAGATTCAGAACTTCCAGTTGGAGCTATAACAGCTATATTTGGTGCACCATTTTTTGCTTATATATATTTTAGAAAATCTAAGTAGGTGAAATTTTGTTAAAAGTAAAAAATCTATACTGTGGTTATAATAAATCAAATATAATAAAAAATATAAGCTTTAGTGTTAATAAAAACACTAATTTATGTATAATAGGACCTAATGGTTCTGGAAAATCTACTCTTTTAAAGTCTATATCTAATATTATACCTTTTAAGGGAGATGTAATATTAGAGGAAAAGAGTATATCTTCTATGAAAAGAAAAGAAATAGCAAAAAATATAGCTTTAATGAGTCAAACATCTGATATATATTTTCCCTATAGCGTATTTGATGCTGTTTCAACAGGAAGATATGTACATACAAAAGGTATTAATTATAAATCAAATGAAGAAAAAGAATATATTATATCATGTATAGAAAGTGTAGGTTTAATTAATGAAAAAGATAAAATGATAACACAGCTATCAGGTGGTCAATTACAAAAAGTATTTTTAGCAAGAGCATTTGCACAAAATCCTAAAGTTCTTTTATTAGATGAACCTACAAATCATTTAGATTTAAAAAGTCAAATAGAGATTTTAGAGTATGTTAATAAGTGGAAAGAAAATAATAATAGATTAGTTATAAGTGTTATACATGATTTAAATTTAGTAAGAAATTTTAGTGAAAATGTAATACTTTTAAATAATGGTGAAATTGTTTATAAAGGACTTGCAAAAGATGTTTTAAGTAGTGATATTATTAATAATACATATGACTTTAATATAAAAGAATTTATGATAAAAAGTCTTGAAAAATGGAAATTATAAAAAAGATACTTCTTTTATGGAAGTATCTTTTTTATTTATTAATCTAACCAACATTGGTTTTTATCTAGTTTTTTTATAAATATTCTACCTTGGTCTTTATCATATTTTGCTTCATGATATTTAAATATCATTTCACCATTTTCTGTTTTACCTACAATTTCAATTTTTCCTGTTACATGAGATAAACAGTATTTAAATCCTTTTCCTTGACCATTTTGCATAGATTTTGCTTTTTCTACTATATCATATCCCTCTTCTAAAGTTAGTTGGAATTGATTTTTAACTCCTGTTACAGGACGACATTGAAATACATAATAAGGAGTAATTCCAGCAGCTGTTAAGCCTTTTAAAAGATTTCCAAGGACAGTTGGATTATCATTTATTCCTTTAAGTAAAACTGTTTGATTTTTAACTGAAATTCCAAGATTCATAAGACATTTAACAGAAGCTATAGCCTCTTTAGTTAACTCTTTAGGATGATTAAATTGAGTGATTACATATATTTGTTTTTTCTTTGAATAAGTTTTAAGAATTTCTTGAAGCTCTTTATCATCTGTTATACGACTTGGAAAAACTACAGGTGTTCTTGTCCCAAATCTTATTAAGTCAAGATGTTCTATATCACATAATGCTTCTAAATAGCCTTGAATTTTTTTATTGTTATTTAAAAATGAATCTCCACCTGATATTAATACATTAGAAATTTCTTTGTGGTTTTTTATATAATCTGTCATTTCACTAAATTTCTTTGCAATTTCATCGTCTGTTAATCCTACAAGTCTTTTTCTAAAACAGTGTCTACAGTACATTGCACATTGATTTGTTGAAAGAATAAGTGCAGTTTGTTTATATTTATGTTGCATTCCATCAATAATAGTATTATCTGCTTCTCCACTTGTATCAAAACTTCCTCCAAGGTCAGTTTCTTCTATAGATGGAATACACATTTTTAATATAGGGTCATTTGGATCATTAAAATCAATTAATGATAAATAATAAGGGGTTATAGACATAGGGTATTTATCTAATATTTCATCCATTTTGATTTTTTCTTCTTCTGTAAGATTCAGAAGTTTTACTAAATCATGGGATTTTGTAATATTATTTTTTAACATAGCTTGCCAAGACATAGTACTACCGCCTTTCTGCTGTTTATTTCTTTAGTAAAAATCTTTAATAACGAATTATATAATAACATACATGAAAACCCCAATCAATTGTTTGCATAAAATATAATTTTCCTATTTATGTTAAATATTTTTATAAAATTTAAATATTTACTTATATTATTTTTATATTTTACCAATAATAATAATAAAACTAAAAAGGAGAATATAAATGGATAATGTTAAAGTTATACCTTTAGGCGGTTTAGGTGAGATTGGAAAGAACATAACTGCTATTGAATATAAAGATGAAATAATTGTAATAGATTGTGGAGTAGCTTTTCCAGATGAAGAAATGTATGGAGTAGATCTTATTATTCCAGATGTAAGTTATTTAATTGAAAATAAAGAAAAAGTAAAAGGATTTTTTATAACCCATGGACATGAAGATCATATAGGGGCCCTTCCTTATATACTTAAACAAATAAATATTCCTGTGTACGGTACAAAATTAACTTTAGGAATTATAGAAACAAAACTTAAAGAACATAAAATACTAGATGAGTGTACATTAAATAATGTTTATCCAGGTGATACTATATATCACGAAAATATAGGAGTAGAGTTTATAAGAAACAATCATAGCATTGCAGATTCATGTTCCCTTGCTATTCATACTCCAAAAGGTGTTTTACTTCATACAGGTGATTTTAAAATAGATTATACACCTATTGATGGTTTAGTAATGGACCTTAATAGAATTTCAGAGCTTGGAAAAAAAGGAGTACTGCTTTTAATGGCAGATAGTACTAACGTAGAAAGACATGGGTATACAATATCTGAGAAAAAAATAGGAGATACTCTTTTAAAACTTTTTTCAGAAGCTACAGGAAGAGTAATAGTTGCTACATTTGCTTCTAACATACATAGAATGCAACAAATAATAAATGCATCTATTAAATATGGAAGAAAGGTTGCATTTAGTGGAAGAAGTATGGAGAATATATCTAATGTAGCTAGAACATTAGGATATTTACATATTCCAGATGAGTATGTTATTGATGTTGATGATGTTTCAAATTTAAAAAATGATGAAGTTACTATAATAACAACAGGAAGTCAAGGAGAATCTATGGCTGCACTAGGTAGAATAGCCTTTTCTACCCACAGAAAAATAAAGGTAGAGCCAAATGATTTATTTATAATATCGGCCTCTCCAATACCAGGAAATGACAAACTTATAGCAAGGGTTATAGATCAGCTTTTAAAACAAGGTGCTAAGGTTATATATAAGGATTTAGAAGCTGTTCACGTTTCAGGGCACGCTTGTAGAGAAGAGTTAAAGCTTATACATACTTTAGTTCATCCAAAATATTTTATGCCTGTTCATGGTGAATATAGGCATTTAAAACTTCATGGACAACTTGCAGAAGACTTAGGTATGAAAAATGAAAATATATTTATATTAAGAACTGGTCAAGTTCTTAACTTATCTAAAAATGAAGCTAAAATAGGTGGAAAGGTTAAAACAGGTAAAATACTAGTAGACGGACTAGGGGTTGGAGATGTTGGAAATATTGTTTTAAGAGATAGAAAAGCCTTAGCAGAAGATGGTATGTTAACAGTTGTTGTAACAATTGAAAGAGAAAGTTATTCAATAGTAGCAGGACCAGATGTTATTACAAGAGGATTTGTTTATGTAAAAGAAGCTGAAGAGCTTATAAAAGAAACAAAGGAAATATCAAGAATCGAAATTGAAAAATGCCTTGAAAAAGGTATTGTTGAATGGAGCGTATTAAAACAAAGTGTTAAAAAATCTATAGAAAGATATTTATATGAAGAAACAAAACGAAGACCTAATATTATACCTATAATAATGGAAATTTAACCTTAAGGATATATATACAAAACATAATTATGATATAGTATTAATAAGATTATAATTATTGGAGTGAGACTATGAAACAAATTTTAGACTTACATGTTCATACTATATCAAGTGGTCATGCATATAGTACTGTTAAAGAAAACATTGATGAGGCAAAAAATAAAGGACTTAAGATTCTTGGTATATCAGATCATGCACCTAGTATGCCAGGAGCATCCCATTTATTCCATTTTCAAAATATGAAGGTAATAAAAGATAATATTGATGGAGTAAGAGTTTTAAAGGGAATAGAAGCTAATATTATAGATTATCATGGACGATTAGATGTTGATGAAAAGCTTTTATCAAGTCTTGATTATGCAATTGCAAGTTTACATCCACCTTGCATAAAATCTGGAACAATAGAAGAAAATACAGATGCTGTTATTGGTGCTATGAAAAATCCATATGTAAAAATAATTGGTCATCCAGATGATAGTAGAATTCCTATAGATTATGAAAAACTTGTTTTAGCTGCTAAAAAAACAGGAACACTACTTGAGATTAATAATTCTTCTCTAAAGCCTAATGCTTTTAGAGAAGGAGCAAGAGAAAACGTTTTCAAAATGCTAAGCCTTTGTAAAAAACATAATGTTATGGTAGTTATGGGAAGTGATTCTCATATATACTATGAGGTTGGAGGTTTTGAAAACTGTATTAATGTTTTAAAAGAAGCAAATTTTCCAGATGATTTAGTTTTAAACTATAGAGAAGATGCGCTAAAAATTTTGCATATTAAATAAATATTGACATATAAATCAAAATATAGTAATATAGCGTTTAAATAATAAAAGAATTAAAAAACGTTGATTGAGAGTAGTAAAAAGATAGATAGTTTTAAAGAGAGTAAACGGATGGTGTAAGTTTACAAACAATCACTTTTGAACTTGCTCATGAGTAGCAAAGCTAAAACTTTGCCGGTTATAGCCGTTATATTAATTAAGGGAAAAGTTTGGATGGTACCGCGTAAATCGCTCCAATTAAGGGGATTTACGCGGTTTTTTATTTTAATATTTTAAGGGGGAAGTTTTATTATGTTAAATTATAAAAAATATAAAAGATTTGAAACAATAAAGTTAAAGGATAGAACATGGCCAAATAATGAAGTAACTAAAGCGCCAATGTGGTGTAGTGTAGATTTAAGAGATGGAAATCAAGCACTAGTTAACCCTATGACAGTTGAAGAAAAAAAGGAAATGTTTAATCTTTTAGTTGAACTTGGATTTAAAGAGATAGAAATAGGTTTTCCTTCAGCATCTCAAATTGAATTTGATTTTTTAAGAACTCTTGTAGATGAAAACATGATACCTGATGATGTTATTGTTCAGGTTTTAACTCAAGCTAGAGAACATCTTATAGAAAAAACATTTGAGGCATTAAAGGGAGTCAAAAAAGCAATTGTACACGTCTATAACTCAACATCTATTCTTCAAAGAGATGTTGTATTTAATAAAAGTAAAGATGAAATAAAACAAATTGCTATAAATGGAGTAGAACTTGTTAAATCATATGCAGAAAACTTTGATGGAGAAATTATTTTAGAGTATTCACCAGAAAGCTTTACAGGAACAGAAATGGAATATGCTTTAGAGGTATCACAAGCTGTTTTAGATACTTGGGGAGCGTCAAGTGAAAAGAAAGTAATAATTAACTTACCTGCAACTGTTGAAATGGATACTCCAAATGTTTATGCAGATCAAATAGAGTGGATGTGTAGAGGTTTTAAAAATAGAGAAAGTGTTATAGTAAGTGTTCATCCACATAATGATAGAGGTACAGGAGTTGCAGCAGCTGAACTTGCAATGCTAGCTGGAGCTGACAGAGTAGAAGGAACATTATTTGGAAATGGCGAGAGGACAGGAAATGTTGATATATTAAATATAGCTTATAATATGTTTTCACAAGGAGTTAATCCAGAGCTTAATCTTGAAAATGTTAGTAAAATAATAGATGTATATGAAAGATGTTGTAAAATTCCTGTTCACATAAGACATCCTTATGCAGGAGAATTAGTATTTACCGCTTTCTCAGGTTCACATCAAGATGCTATTAATAAAGGAATGAAAAAATATAAAGAAAGAGCTACAGGAATTTGGGAAGTTCCATACCTTCCAATAGACCCAAGTGATTTAGGAAGAAAATATGAAGCTTTAGTTAGAATAAATAGTCAGTCAGGAAAAGGTGGAGTAGCATTTATTATGGAACAGTATTTTGGATTTAAAATGCCAAAAGCTATGCATAAAGAATTTGCTGATACAATACAATCAATATCAGAGGAAAAGGGAGAGGTTTCAGCTGATATAATTATGGAAAAATTTAAAGAAGAATATCTTGATATAGCATCTCCATTTAAGTTAAACAAATTTAAAGTAAGTGATGGATCAGATGAAGACAATAATACAAATATAGAAATAAATCTTACGTATAATGGAAATGAAATGAATATTAAGTCAGATGGAAATGGACCAATAGACTCATTAAAGAAAGCATTAGTTAGAAATAATCTTGTAAACACAACTATTCTTGATTATACAGAGCATTCACTAGAAGAAGGTGCTAGCGCAAAAGCAGCTGCTTATGTTAAAATGAAAAGAGAAGATACTGGAGTTGAAACATTTGGTGTTGGAGTAGATAGTAATATTACAAAGGCATCTATAAAAGCAGTATTTAGTGCAATTAATAGACTATATAGATAATAAAAACTTAGGTTATGCTTAAAGCATAACCTAAGTTTTTTAAGGTAAAATAATAATACAAATTACATTTTACTTAAGTACAAAATTATGTAATAATATATAGGTTATATTTTAAAAGTATAGTGAGGTAGTAAATATGAGGATAGGATTTGATCATGAGAAGTATCTAGAGGAGCAATCAAAGTATATATTAGAAAGAGTTAATAATTATGATAAGCTTTACTTAGAATTTGGCGGAAAGCTTTTATATGATCTTCATGCAAAAAGGGTTTTACCTGGATTTGATGAAAATGCTAAAATAAAGCTTTTACATAAATTAAAGGAAAAAGTAGAAGTTGTTATATGTGTATATGCAGGTGATATTGAAAGAAATAAAATAAGAGGAGATTTTGGTATTACCTATGATATAGATGTTTTAAGATTAATTGATGATCTTAGAAGTTATGAGTTAGATGTAAATAGTGTTGTTATAACAAGATATGATGGTCAACCTGCAACAAGCGTTTTCATAAACAAACTTGAAAGACGTGGAATAAAAGTATATAAACATCAAGCTACAAAAGGATATCCAACAGATGTAGATACAATTGTTAGTGATGAGGGTTATGGACAAAATCCATATATTGAAACAACAAAACCAATAGTTGTAGTTACTGCACCAGGACCTGGAAGTGGGAAATTAGCAACTTGTCTAAGTCAGCTTTATCATGAGTATAGAAAAGGTAAGGTAGCAGGATACTCTAAATTTGAAACATTCCCAGTTTGGAATGTTCCACTAAAACATCCACTTAATATAGCATATGAAGCAGCAACAGCAGATCTTAAAGATGTAAATATGATAGATTCATTCCATTTTGATGAATATAATAAGGTAGCTGTTAATTATAATAGAGATATAGAATCATTCCCTGTATTAAAAAGAATAATAGAAAAAATAACAGGAGAAGAGTCTATATACAAATCTCCAACAGATATGGGAGTTAATAGAGTTGGATTTGGAATTATAGATGATGAGATTGTTAAAGAAGCATCTAGACAAGAAATTATAAGAAGATACTTTAAAACAGGATGCGAATATAAAAAAGGTTATGTTGATAAAGATACCTTTGATAGAGTTAAACTTATAATGGAAGAGCTTAATTTAAAGGAAACAGATAGAAAAGTAGTAACTCCTGCAAGAGAGCACTCTGCAAAGTTAAAGGAAACAGCTCATAAAAACGAGGTGTGTCCTGCAGTAGCTATAGAACTTGAAGATGGAACAATAATAACAGGAAAAAGCTCAAATGTTATGGATGCTACAGCAGCTGTAATATTAAATAGTATAAAATATTTAGCTAATATTTCAGATGATATACATTTAATATCTCCAGTTATATTAGAGCCAATAATAAATCTTAAATCAAATACTCTTAATAGTAGAAATACACCACTAGACTGTGAAGAAATACTAATGGCTTTAAGTATATGTGCAGTTACTAATCCAACAGCACAGGTTGCACTTGAAAAGCTTTCACTTTTAAAAGGGTGCCAAGCACATTCAACTACTATTTTAAGTAGAAGTGATGAACAAACATTTAGAAAGCTTGGAATTGATGTAACAAGTGATGCAGAATATCCAACAGCAAATTTATATTATAGTGTATAGATAAAAGGTCCTAAGGAAACTTAGGACTTTTTTTATTGACATTAAACTATAATATATATTAATGTGATTATAACAAGCTTAATAAGGAGTGGTAATATGTCTAACTTTATAGAATTTTCTGGTGTAGAAAAGATTTATAAAATGGGTGAAGTTAAAATAAAAGCTTTAAATGGAGTAGATTTTTTTATAGATAAAGGTGAATTTGTTATTGTAGCTGGTGCAAGTGGAGCTGGAAAAAGTACAATTTTAAATATTTTAGGAGGCATGGATATGCCAACTAGTGGGAAAGTCTATGTAGATGGTAGAGAAGTAAGTTCTTATAGTCAAAGAGAATTAACAAAGTACAGAAGATATGATATTGGCTTTGTGTTTCAATTTTATAACTTAGTACAAAATTTAACAGCAATTGAAAATATAGAACTTGCAACACAAATATGTAAAAATCCATTAGACCCAGAAAAAGTTTTAGACTCAGTTGGATTAAAAGAAAGAAGAGATAATTTTCCATCTCAACTTTCAGGTGGAGAGCAGCAAAGAGTAGCTATTGCAAGAGCTCTTGCCAAAAATCCTAAACTCCTTCTTTGTGATGAACCAACAGGGGCTCTTGACTATGTTACAGGAAAAGCTATTTTAAAAGTTTTACAAGACACTAATAAAAAGTATGGTATGACTGTTTTAGTTATAACTCATAATATGGCATTAGCTCCTATGGGAGATAAGATTATTACAATTAAAAATGGAAAAGTTCATAGTATAGAGAAAAATGAAAATCCAATTCCTGTGGAAAGGATAGAGTGGTAAGTATGAAAAAATCTCTTTTTAAAGATACTACTCGTGAGATAAAAAAATCTATAGGAAGATTTTTTTCTATATTTTTCATTATAGCTATTGGAGTTGCCTTTTTTTCAGGAGTAAAAGTAGCATCTCCTAGTATGAAAAATACTGCTGATAATTATTATGATAATAATAATTTGTTTGATATACAAGTTATATCAAATTTAGGTTTAACAAATAATGATATAAGTGAAATTAAAAATGTAAATGGTGTTGAAGCAGTAAAAGGAACATACTCTAAAGACCTTTTAACTAAAATAAATAACTCAGAACTTGTTATAAGAGCTCACTCTATAGATTTAGAAGATATAAAAAACAACAATAAAGAATATATAAACAAATTAACAATTACACAGGGAAGACTTCCTGAGAAAAATAACGAATGTGTTATAGAAGACTCTTTAATGTATAGTAAAGTTAAGGTAGGAGAAACTATAAAGCTTTATGGTTATAATAATGAAAAGTTAGAGGATTCATTAAAAACTTTAGAATATAAAATAGTAGGAAAGGTAAGAACCCCTTACTATATATCACATCAAAAGGGAAATAGCAATATAGGATATGAGCTTAATAGTTTTATTATGATTCCTAAAGAAAACTTTAAAAGTGAGGTTTATACAGAAGCATATATTACTTTAAAAAACACTAAAGATTTATTGTCATACGAAAAGGAATATAGCACTGCTGTTGAAAAGATTCAAAATAAAGTTGGAGCTTTAGGAGATGTAAGAGCAAAGGTAAGATATAATGAAATATACGATAAAGCAAATTTAGAAATTATTAATGGTAAAAATGAAATAAAAGAAAATGAAAATAAAATAAATGAAAAGTTAGATAAAGCAAAAAAAGAAATTGAAAATGGTAAAATAGAAATTTTAAATGGTGAAAAAGAGTTAAAACATAATGAAGAAGATTTTAAAGCAAAGATAAGCAAAGGGAAAGCTGAGATTTTAAAAGCAGAGAAAAAACTTTTATCTAATGAAAAAACTTTAAATGAAAAATATAATGAGTTTAATAAAAACAAACCTTATATTGAAAAGCAAATAAATTTAGCAAAGGAAGAGCTTAATAAAGGCTATGAAACTTTAGATAAGCATAAATATAATTTAAGTCTTTTAGAGGAAAAGTTAACCTCTGATAATTTAACAGATGAGGATAGAGAAAAAATAGAAAGCGAAATATTATTAACTAAAAACCTAATATTAAATTTAGAAACTAAGCTTAATAAATCACAAACTGAATTAAATTCTAAAATTAAAGAGCTTAAAAGTGGAGAAAGCACTTTTAAAGAATCATTTAAACAAATATCTATTGGGAAAACTGAAATAGAAAACAAAAAAACAGAATTAGCATCTTTAGAAAGTGAAACAAATAAAAAGTTTGAAAAAGCTAAAATTAAGCTTGAGGATTCTAAAAATAAAATATTAAAAGGGGAAGAAGAATATAAAAATTCAAAGGAAAAAGCTGAAAAAGAATTAAAAGATGCAAAGAGAAAAATTCAAGATGCAGAGGAAAAGTTAAATAATGTGGAAAATGGAAAATGGTACGTGCTTAATAGGGAGCAAAATTATGGATTTGTTGATTTTGGAAATTCTGCTGAAAGTATAAATGCAATATCTAAGATTTTCCCAGTATTTTTCTTTTTAGTAGCAGCCCTAATATGTTTAACAACAATGACTAGAATGATTGATGAGCAAAGAGTTGTAATTGGAACACTAAAGGGGCTTGGATATAGTAAATTTTCAATAGCATCTAAATATCTTATTTATGGAGCTATTGCAAGTATTCTTGGAAGTGTAGTAGGACTTTTGGTAGGGTTTACTGTATTTCCAACAGTTATTTTTAATGCATATGCAAGTATGACATATGTTTTACCACCACTTGATTTAATGTTTGATTTTAAAATAGCTATAATGTCTACAGTTACAGCTATTTTAATTACTACGCTTACTGCATTAGTTTCATGTTACAAAGAGCTTATAGAAACACCATCACTTCTTATGAGACCTAAAGCACCAAAACAAGGTAAAAGAATACTACTTGAAAGGATTTCTTTTATATGGAATAAAATGAACTTTATACAAAAGGTAACAGCTAGAAATATATTTAGATATAAAAAACGTTTTTTAATGACAGTTATAGGTATATCAGGATGCAGCGCTCTTTTATTAAGTGGATTTGGAATAAAAGACTCTATTAGTGCTATTATTAGTAAGCAGTATGGAGAAGTGTTTATTTATGATGGCTATGCAAACTATAAAACAGAAGTTTATGGAAATAAGCTAGATAAATCAAAAATATATAACTTAAAAGATTATGAAAACGTAAGAATTAAAAATATAAATATTTATAGTGAAAATAATGATACAGCTGGTAATATATTTGTGCTAGAAAACACTTCTAAAATAAGTGATTTTGTAAATTTAAAAGATAGATCTTCAAAAAAAGTATATAATCTTACAGATGATGGGGTTTTAATAACAGAAAAGTTGGCTAAGATTTTAAATATTAAAGTGGGAGATAAAATATTATTAGAAGATGAAGATAAAAACAAAAAAGAAGCTTTAGTTAAAGGTATATGTGAAAACTATGTTTCTCATTATGTATATATGACTCCTAATTATTATAAAAGCTTGTTTAAAAAAGATGTTTTGTTTAATCAAATGTTAATAAAGCTAAATGATAAATCTCAAAGTTTTGAGAAAAATCTTGCAAATTCTCTTACAGAAGTTAATAATATAAATTCTGTAGAGTTTAATTCAACAACAATAAATACATTTGAAAATATGATATCTAACTTAAATTATGTAGTTCTTTTAATGATAATCTCAGCAGGGTCATTAGCATTTGTAGTTTTATATAATCTTACAAATGTTAATGTTAGTGAAAGAGTTAGAGAAATAGCTACAATAAAGGTTTTAGGATTTTATGATAGGGAAGTTTCAGATTATGTTTTTAGAGAAAATGTAGTTTTAACTATAATAGGATCTATATTTGGGCTTATACTTGGTGTATTTTTGCATAGATTTATTATGGTTACAGCAGAGCTAGAATTTATAATGTTTGGTCGCGATATAAATCTAGTAAGTTATATTGTTTCCTTTTTATTAACAGTGTTATTTGGAGTAATTGTAAATTTATTTATGCATAATAAGCTTAAAAATATAAAAATGGTAGAGTCATTAAAGTCTATAGATTAATAAAGCGCCTCTAAAACAGTTAGTTTTAGAGGCCCTATTACTTTAATATAGAAATGATATATTAATTTGTGTATACTAAGACTTAGACGAAATAATTTTACTTAAAGGAGGCAACATGTACATTATTAATTTTATACGAGGTTTTTGCATGGCATTAGCTGATAGTGTACCAGGGGTTTCAGGTGGAACAGTTGCATTTATACTTGGTTTTTATAATAAATTTATTAATTCTATAAATAATGTTATTTCAGGAAATAAAAATAGCAAAAAAGAAGGAATTATGTTTATTTTTAAAATAGGTATAGGATGGATATTTGGAATGGGTTTATCTATGATATTTTTATCATCTGTATTTGAAAAAGAAATATATAAAATAAGCTCTGTATTTGTAGGTTTTATAATATCATCTATACCTTTAATAATAAGGGAAGAAAAGAAATTTATTATAGGAAAATATAGAAATATTTTATTTTTAATAATGGGAATTGCAGTTGTAGGACTTTTAAGCTATTTTAATCCTGTAGGAGACATTGGAGTGAATTTAGATAAAGAATTTACTTTTGGATTTTTAATATATGTTTTTGCAAGTGGAATGATAGCAATATCAGCTATGGTGCTTCCAGGTATATCAGGTTCTACTATACTTTTAATATTAGGTTTATATACAACAATAATATCAGCTATTAAAAATATTATAATGCTTGATTTTACATATTTACCTATGATTTTAATATTTTGTTTAGGAGTTATAACTGGTCTTGTATTAACAGTTAGAGTTATAAAAAATCTTTTAATAAACTATAGATCTCAAACTATATATACTATTATTGGTCTTATGATAGGGTCAATTTATTCAATATTTAAAGGCCCAGAATCCCTAAGCACACCAAAGCCTTCTATGGATATTAATACTTTTAGTATAAGTTTTTTTATATTAGGTATAGGTATTATGATATTTTTACAATTAATTAGAATATACTTTGAGAAAAATAAAGGATATAAAACAACAGATAAATAATAAGGGGAGAGTATATGAAAAAGGTAGATTTAACTAGTGGAAATGTTTTAAATACTATTATAGCTCTTGCAATGCCTTTAGTTGGAACATCCCTTTTACAGTTTACTTATAATTTAATTGATATGATTTGGGTTGGGGGACTTGGTAGTAATGCTGTTGCTAGTATAGGTTCCTCAAGTTTTTTTATAGGTATGGGCTATGCTATAAATGCTATGGTAGTTGTAGGTGGAAGTGTTAAAGTAGCACATGCTATAGGTGCTAAAGAAGAAAAAATGACAAATAAATATATTAATACAGCTTTTGCATTAAATCTTACAATAGGAATTTTATATGCAACATGTATAGTTTTATTTGGGAAAAATCTTCTAGATTATTTAGGAATAAATAATCTAGAAGTTGAAAAAGATGCTTTATCTTATCTTATTATAAGTGGAGTATCAATGATAATAGTGTTTTTTAATACACTTTTTACTAGGATTTTTTCAAGTTTTGGAAACAATAAAATATCTTTAAAAATTAGTGGTATAGGAATTTTGTTAAATATTGTGTTAGATCCTATATTTATTTACACTTTAAATCTTGGAGTAAATGGAGCAGCTATTGCTACAACTATATCTAATTTAGTAGTTTTTATAATGTCTATAAAGGCTTCAAAAGGATTATATCGTTTTAATCTTATTAAATATTTTGATATAAAAATGCTAAAGGAAATAGTTGTTTTAGGATTTCCAAATGCTGCACAAAGAGTTATTTTTACATTAATTAATATATCACTTGCAAAGATAATAGCAATTTATGGAGCAGAGGCAATTGCGGCACAAAAAATAGGGCTTCAAATAGAGTCTATAACATTTACTATAATTGGTGGATTTAATGGTGCTACATCTAGCTTTATAGGACAAAATATTGGAGCTAAAAAAATAGATAGAATAAGTAAAGGGTATAATATATGTATAAAGCTAGGAATTTTTTATACATTTCTAATAACATTAGTGCTACTTTTTATACCAGATAAAATAGCTCAAATATTTGTAAAAGATGCTTTAACAATTAAAATAACAGCAGACTATTTAAGAATAATAGGAGTTTCACAAATTTTAGCATCTGTTGAGATGATAACTAATGGAGCTTTTATAGGTCTTGGGGCTACTAAGTATGCTGCAAGTATAAGTATTGGGCTTACCTTAATTAGAATTCCACTTGCAATTGTTTTAGTTAAGTTTTTAGGTGTAAATGGAATTTGGTGGAGTATTGCAATATCTAGTATGGTAAAGGGAGTAGTAAGTTTTACTGTTTATAAATTTATACTATTTAAAAAGATTTCTAAAAAGTACTGTATAGAAAAAGCTGAGAATTAATTCTCAGCTTTTTTATTATAATATAAGGGATATTTCTCTTATAACTTTACAAGCTACAGCTGTTGAAACTCCACTTTGATCATATGAAGGAGAAAGTTCAACAATATCAGCACCTACAAAATTTAAACTTTTCATAGAATTAATTGCTGAAAACATTTCTTTCATTGTAATTCCACCTGCTTCAGGAGTTCCTGTTCCAGGGAATATTGAAGGATCTAAAACATCAAGGTCTATAGTTAGGTATACTGGATTATTTCCAATAGACTTTATAGCAAAATCTAAATTGCTTAAATCAAATTTATTTAAATAAGTATGTTTACATGCAAATTCAAATTCAGTTTTTGTTCCAGATCTTATACCAAACTGAAATATTTTATTGTCTCCAACTAAATCCCAAGCTCTTTTTATAACAGTTGCGTGGGAAAGCTTTTCTCCCATATAATCTTCACGAAGATCAGTATGAGCATCAAAGTGTATTATATGAAGGTTTTCATATTTTTCATAAAGGCTTTCAATAACAGGAAGAGAAACTAAATGTTCTCCACCTATTAGTAAAGGTTTTTTCCCATCATTTATTATTTTTTCACATGTACATTTTATACTATCAAGAGCTTTTTTTGTATTTCCAAAGGGAATATCAACATCTCCTATATCAGATATACATTTATCTTCTACATCAAGATCTAAATAAGGAGAGTATGTTTCAAGACCATATGAGTCTATTCTAATTTGATTTGGAGCAAATCTAGTTCCTGGTCTAAAACTAGTTGTTCCATCAAATGGTGCCCCAAACATTACTATATTAGAGTCTTCATAAGATGATTCAAATCCTATAAAAGACTTTGTTACAAATGTATTAAGCATTATTTAGTTCATCCTTTACATAAGTAGGTAGCATAAATGCACCAACATGTAAATCAGTATTATAATACTTTGTTTTTATATTTAAAGAGTTCCATTTATCAGCATTAAGATCTTTTAAAGGATCAAGTTTTTTAGATGCAAATCCAAATAGCCAATGTCCTGATGGATAAGTTGGCATATGGAATTGATAAACCTTTGCAATAGGGAAGGTTTCCTTTATTTTTAAATGAGCTCTTTTCATTTCATGCGAATAGTTTGAGTAGTAAGGGCTTTCATGTTGGTTTATTAAAATTCCAGCATCAGTTAATACTCTTTTACAGTTATTATAAAACTCATAAGTAAATAAACCTTCTCCAGGACCTATTGGATCTGTTGAATCAACAAGAATTAAATCATATGTATTTTCAGGAGATTCTTGTACAAATTTTAATCCATCTTCAAAGTGAAGAGTAAGTCTTTCATCATTTAATTTGCCTGCTGTTTGTGGTAGGTATTTTTCACAAAGTCTAACAACTCTTTCATCAATTTCTACCATATCTACTTTTTCAATATGATTGTATCTTAAAACTTCACGTGCAGTACCACCGTCTCCGCCACCTATAATAAGAACTTTTTTAATATTAGGATTAACTGCCATAGGAATATGAGTTATCATATCATGATAAATAAACTCATCTTTTTCAGTTACCATCATAAGTCCATCAAGTGTGAAAAATCTTCCAAATGTTTCGCTATCGAAAAAATCTATTTGTTGAAACTCAGACTTTTCTGAGTGAATATGCTCCTTAACTTTTATAGAGAACTTAGTGTCCTCTTGGTGATTTTCTGTATACCATAAATCTAACATTTTATCCTCCTTGCTACCATCTAGTATTTGTATCATATAGGGATCATCATCTTCATTAAGAGTTATAGTACCTTCGCTTTTTAAGTAAAGATAATGATCTATAATATCTTTTGTTATTAATTCACCAGGTATAATAAGAGGTATTCCTGGTGGATACACCATTATAGATTCTCCAGCTATAAGGCCTTCAGAATCTTTAATATTTATAAGTCTTTTTTTGTGGTAATAAGCATCTCTTGGTGAAAGTAACATTTTAGGGTTTTTAAGACTTTTAGAAACATCTCTATTTTTAATAGGATTTTTATTGAAAAACCTTTTACTAATATCCCAAAGAGCACTTAAAAGTTTGTTTATAGTAGACTCATCATCTCCAAATGAAATAATAGCTAAAACAACGTTAGGTTCAGCAAGTTCCATTTGAATAGAATATTCGTTAATTAATAAGTCGTAAATAAAAAATCCAGACACCCCAAGGTTTTTAACATTTATAACTACCTTTAAGTCATCATAGTCAAAAACTCCCTGACCATTTATATAGTCTTTTTTCATTATACATTTAAGTCCTGGAATTTTATTTATCTCTTCTTTAGCATCTCTAGTTAATTTTAAAAGCTTATCTAGTCTTTCTTCTCCTTCTAAAACAAGTTTTTTCCTTGCAATATCAATAGATGACATTAAAATATAAGAAGCAGAAGTTGTTTGCATTAAATTAATAGTAGATCTTACTTTAGTTTTTTCTATAATACCTTCATTATGAAGGAGTATAGAAGTTTGAGTAAGCGAGCCTCCTGTTTTATGCATACTTAAAGTTATAAGATCTGCACCAAGTTCTGAAGCACTAGGAGGTATATCTTTATGAAAAGAAAAATGAGCTCCATGTGCTTGATCAACTAATACAGGAATTTTTCTACTATGACATATTTCAATAATTTTCTTTATGTTAGAAGCTGCTCCAAAATAAGTTGGATTAATTAATAAAACAGCTTTAATGTCATTGTGAAGGTCTAATGCATGACTTACAGACTCAGGGGTTATGCCATTAACAATACCATACTCTGTGTCTATTTCAGGTTCTATAAAAATAGGTTTAGCACCAGAGAGTATTAAAGCATTTATTGCAGACTTATGAACATTTCTTGGAAGTAAAATTTTATCTCCATGTCCAGTAGCTGCCATAATCATGTATTGAACTCCAGAGGTTGAACCGTTAACAAGCATGAAAGCATTAGAACATTTAAAAGCATCTGCTATTAAACCTTCTGCATCTTTTATAACTCCCTTTGGACTTGATAGGTTGTCTACAGTTTTAGAAGAATTAACGTCTAATTTTAAGGTACCTTCTCCAAAGGCTTTATTAAGTTCTGTTAAATATCTACCTCTTTTATGTCCTGGAACATCAAAACATGTTACATCTTTTTTAGAGTACTCAACTACTTTTGAAAGTAGTGGTGTGTTAAGGTGCTTATTCATCATAGTCCTCTATTTTTACCATAGCATCTTCAACATTAGTTCCATAGAATATTTCATTCATTTCCTTTTGAAGCTTTTTAACAATCATTTTAGCTTCTCCAGGATGTAGATCGTCTTTTGTATATCCAAATAAGTAATTATCAAGGTCAAAGTTTTTAAGTTTACACTTTGTATGGAATATATTTTCTTGATATACATTAACATCTATCATGTTATACATATTTCTTATATGGTCTGGTATATAATTTTGTATAGAGTTTATTTCATGATCTATAAATAGTTTTTCTCCACCAATGTCACGAGTGAAACCTCTAACACGATAATCTATAGTCATAATATCAGTATCAAATGAATGTATAAGATAATTTAGTGCCTTAAGAGGCGAAATTTCTCCACAAGTTGATACATCAATGTCTACTCTAAAAGTACTAATACCTTCATAAGGATGGTATTCAGGGTAAGTGTGAACAGTTATATGACTTTTATCAAGGTGTGCTAAAACAGTTTCAGGTAATGGTCCTGGTGACTCTGCTGTAGCATGAGAACCAAGGTTTTCTACAGGACCTTCAGAAATTAAAATAGTTACACTAGCACCTTGAGGGTCATAATCTTGTTTGGCAATATTTAATATATTTGCCCCAATAATTTCAGTAACGTTAGTTAAAATTTTAGTTAGTCTTTCTGCGCTATACTGTTCATCAATATACTCTATATATGCATTTCTATCTACCTCAGTTTTGGTATAGCATATATCATACATATTAAAGCTTAAAGACTTAGTTAGATTGTTAAATCCGTGTAGTTTTAGTTTTTCAGGTTTCATCTTTTTCATTTTATCTCAAATCAAACTCCTTTATATAAAAAATGTTTTTAAAATTTATTGATGTAATTATAGAATAAATCTTTACTAATTACAAACTAAAAATTACATTTTATAAAATATATACTAAAGAAATCGAATATTATTTGTAAAAACAAGCTTATTTTACATAAATTCTATAGGAATTAAACAAAGAACTTAATTTTATTATTTTGAATATATTAATATAATGGATAATTTAGAAGGGAGATTTAAATGGGGTATAGAAAATTGTTTTCCGGATTAAACATGCCAATAGCACTTGAAAATGGGGAAAGTGTAATACCTATTAACTTTGATAATGCTGCAACTACACCACCTTTAAAATGCGTTAATAATACGCTTATACAAAATATATTAATGTATGGATCAGTTGGAAGAGGAAAGGGACAAAGGTCTGAATATTGTACACAGGTTTATGAGGATACTAGAGAATTTATGCTTGATTTTTTTAATGTAAAACATAGGGAAAATTACTCTGTTATATATGTTAAAAACACTACAGAAGGTGTAAACTTACTTGCTAAATCACTAATTAAAAATAAAGATGAAGTTATAATAACAACTAGAATGGAACATCATGCAAATGATCTTCCATGGAGAAATGCTTGCAAAGTAGTTTATATAGATGTTGATAAAAATGGAAAATTAGATTTAAATGATATAGAAAAAGTTTTAAGAAAAAATAGTGGAAGAGCAAAATATTTTACTATAACAGCTGCATCAAATGTAACAGGATATGTAAACGATATTAATAAAATAGCTAAAATTGCTCATAGATATGGGATAAAAATTATAGTAGATGCAGCACAATTAGTTGCACATAAAAAAATAAATATAGGTGGATATGAAAAAGATGATTATATAGACTATTTAGTTTTTTCAGGACATAAAATATATGCTCCTTTTGGAAGTGGAGTTGTTATTGGATTAAAAAAAGACTTAGATAGTGGAGAAGAACTTTTAAAAGGTGGAGGAGCAGTTGAAGTAGTTTTAGATGATAAAGTTTATGTAGAAAAAACTCCACATAAATATGAAGCTGGAACACCAAACTTTTTAGGTATAGTTGCTATTTCCTCAGCTATGAAATCTCTTCTTGCTACTGGATTTGAAAATATAGAAAAACATGAAAAAGATCTTCGAAATCATTTAATTAAAGGATTAAAAACAATTGATAGAACTATATTATATGGAGATGAGTCAGATGACGAAAGACTAGGAGTAGTAACATTTAATATAGAGGGTATAGGACACGATATAGTTGCTAAAAGGCTAGCTGATTTTAGAGGTATTGCAGTTAGACATGGAGGATTTTGTGCCCATCCTTATGTTAGAAGGCTTTTAGGAATAAGTAAGGAAACAGCATATAATTATGCTATAAATGGTATAGACATGCCAGGTATGGTAAGAGCAAGTTTTGGTCTTTATAACAATGAACAAGAAGTCGAAGAGTTTGTAGATACACTTAAAAAAATAATAAATAGATATAAATAATAAATTAGTCTATACTAACCTTAGTTAGTATAGACTAATTACTTTTATGTATTAGTTTTGAGCATTTTCTGTTGAATCACTGCTAAAGAAGGAAGATATAGATTCAAATAACTTTGAAAAGAAGTTTTTGACTCCTTCAAAAAATCCTTGTGCTTCTTCAGATGATAAAGTTTCTTTTAGCTTTTCTGAAGCTTGGTTTAACTGATCTTTAATTTTATTAAAATCAAGATTAAGTCCATTAATGTTGTTCATTAATGATGTAATTTTATTTATTTCTTCCTGGGATAGGCTGTTTTGAAAGTTGTTTGTAACATTAACAACAATATCTCTAATTTCAGCTTCTGTTTTAGGTTTTTCTTTAACAACTTCAGTTTTTACTTCATTTATTAGATTAGCAGCTTCATCTTGTCCTATTTTTTCACCAATTTGACCTGTTACTATCATCTCTTCATTAGCAACTTTTTTATTTTCCTCATCTAACTTTTTCCCACTACTACTGTTTTCAAATCCTTTTAGTATTCCAGTTAATGCAGCTGTTCCTGAAACTTTAAAAGGAGCTGCAGCTTTAACAACAGCATTTTCAACACCTGCAGTAATAAGTGCATTTCTTATCATAGCATCTGTTACCCATGTAATGTTGTGTGTTGAAACATCTAGTCCACCTTTAGATGTAGGTTCAACATATGAACATGAAATAGATTTTGTACCTATTTGGCTAGCTGATGCAATATTAGCTAGATATTTTTCTTCTTCACTTTTATTTACCTCTAAAATATTAGCATCTTTTTCTCCAACATTAAAATACTTAAGCATCTCACTTTTTTGTTCTTTTGTTAAGTCTGCTCCTAAGGTAACAACCTTAAAAGAGTCTGCATAGGCTGCTTTTCCTGTAAAAGTTACTGTTATACAAACTAAGGTTAAAACTGTTAGCATTTTTAAAAGTATCTTTTTCATATTTTTTCTCCTTTACATAGAAAATTACATTTAACTATTTTTTTTAGTATATCATATTAAGTTATAAAAATTAGTATAAATTGTATTACAAAAAAATTATATTGTAATAAATATTAAAAGCAAATTTAATTAATATATATGTAGTATTAACCGATAACATTAAAAAAGATATTATTTTTAAAAAGAGGTGCTAATATGGAAAGTAATATATTACTAGAATCAGGAACCGGAGAAGTCGAGATATTAGAATTTAAAATAAATAATCAATCTTATGCTATTAACGTAATAAAAACTAAAGAAGTAGTTTTATTAGAAAATATAACAAAAATACCAGATTCAAATCCTGCAATAGCTGGACTTATGATATGTAGAGATGAGGTTATAAGCCTTATAGATCTTTCCTATGTAATAAGTGGAAGCTATAATATGAGAAAAAATGCAAAGGTAATTATATGTGAATTTAATAAATTAAAAGTTGCATTTATAGTAGATGATGTTATAGCTATTCACAGAATACTATGGAGTAAAATAACAAGACCAGATGATATATCTTCAAATACACTAGTTATTGGAAATATAATGATGGGTGAAAAAGTAGTACAGCTTTTAGACTTTGAAAAAATAGTAACAGATATTAATCCAAGTACAGGTATAAATGAAGAAAAAATAGTTGATGTAGACTATAAAGATAGAAGTATGTACAGATTAGTGCTTGCAGATGATTCAGCCTTAATTAGAAAGCTTTTAAAAAATACATTAACAAAAGCAGGTTTTACAAAATTATCTATATTTGATGATGGACAACAAGCACTAGAATATTTACTAGATTTAGCTGAAAGATATGGTGAAAACTTTACTGATAAGGTACAAATTTTAATTACAGACATAGAAATGCCTCAATTAGATGGACATACTTTAACTAGAAAAGTAAAGGAACATCCACTACTTCAAAAACTACCTGTTGTTATATTCTCATCTTTAATAACAGATGACTTAAGACACAAAGGAGATGCAGTAGGTGCAGATGCACAGCTTAGTAAGCCAGATATATCAACACTTGTTAACATAATAGACAGTTTTATAGAAAATTTATAAAATAATATAGTATCATGGTATTCCATGGTACTATTTTTATATAAGGGAGAAGGTATTTATGTTGGAAACAATACTTTTAGGTTCTGGTGGAGGAATGCCTACACCATATAGAAATTTATCTGCTATGATGATTAACTACATGGGAAGAAAAATACTTGTAGATTGTGGTGAAGGTACACAGGTTTCTATGAAAATAGTAGGTAGGGGATTTAAAACCATTGATATTATATGTATAACTCATATACATGGAGATCATATAATAGGACTTCCAGGATTACTTTCAACTATAGGAAATAGTGGTAAAACAAATCCTTTAATAATTATAGGGCCTGTTGGAATATTTGAAGCTGTAAAAAGTTTAATGTATATAGTAGGTAAAATGCCATATGAAATTGTAATACTTGAAAATCCTAAAAATATAGATTTTAATGATAAAAGTTTTTTAGAAAAACTACCAAAAGGATTTGAACCTTTAAATGTATATATAAAAACTTTAGACCTTGAACACTCTATGCCATGTTTAGGATATAATTTTGAAATAAAAAGAAATCCTAAGTTTAGTATTGAAAAAGCTCAGAAAAATAATGTTCCTAAAAAGTATTGGAATAGGCTTCAAAAAGGTGAGGAAATATTAGAAGATAATGTTTTATATACTAAAGACATGGTTTTAGGTGAAGAGAGAAAAGGAATAAAAATTAGTTATATAACAGATACGAGACCTATAGAAAGTATTGTTGATTTTGTTTTTGAAAGTGATCTTTTTATATGTGAAGGCACATATGGAAGTGATGAGGATTTACATAAAGCTATAAAAAATAAACATATGACATTTAGGGAAGCTGCAAAACTTTCAAAAAAAGCTAAGGTAAAAAAACTCATTTTAACCCACTTTAGTCCAGCTCTTTTAGAGCCAGAAGATTATATTGAAAACGCTAAAGAAGTTTTTAATGAATCATATTTAGCATATGATAGATTAATAGAAACTTTAAATTTTAAAAATTAATATATATACATTATATTCTATTATGATATAATAGTACGAAATAAATATGGGTAATTATAGTTATTTTTAGGGGGTAAACATAATGATAGTAATAATGAATCCTAAATGTAAGGACGAATCTATAAAACAAGTAAAAGAGTATGTTGAAAGCCTAGGGCTTAAAACACACTTATCACAAGGAGAAACATTTTGTATTGTAGGCCTTGTAGGTGATACATCAAAAATAGATGAGGATAAAGTAATAGCTATTGAAGAGGTAGACAAAGTTTTAAAGGTTGGGGAACCTTATAAAAAGGCAAATAGATTATTTAGACCAGAAAATTCTATTATAGATGTATTAGGGAATAAAATTGGTGGTAAAAATCTTGCTATAATGGCAGGACCTTGTTCAGTTGAAAGTGAAGAGCAAATAGTTGAAATAGCTAAGGCAGTTAAAAAAAGTGGAGCAAACTTTTTAAGAGGAGGAGCTTTTAAACCAAGAACATCTCCTTATAGTTTCCAAGGACTTGAAAAAGAAGGACTTAGATTACTTGAAGTAGCTAAAAAAGAAACAGGACTTCCTATTGTTACAGAAATAATGGCAACAGAAGACCTAGATGAATTTGTAGAAAAAGTAGATGTTATACAAGTTGGAGCTAGAAATATGCAAAACTTCCATCTTCTAAAAGAACTTGGAAAAACAAAAACTCCTATTTTATTAAAAAGAGGCTTATCTTCTACTATTGAAGAGTGGATAATGTCAGCTGAATATATTATGGCAGGTGGAAATGAAAATGTTATTCTTTGTGAAAGAGGAATAAGAACATTTGAAACATATACAAGAAACACACTTGACTTAAGTGCTATACCGGTTGTTAAAAAGCTAACTCATCTTCCAGTTATAGTAGACCCATCACATGCTACAGGAAAAAACTGGTTAGTTGAACCTTTAGCTAAATCAGCTATAACATCAGGAGCAGATGGACTTATGATAGAGGTACATAACAATCCAGCTAAGGCTCTTTGCGATGGAGCACAGTCAATAAAACCTGATAGATTTGATGAAATTATGAAAAAGATAAAAGTAATTGCACAGGTTGAAAATAGAGACGTATTTGGAATTTAAGTTTTAAAGTGGCTATACTGTTAAGTATAGCCTTTAATTTAAATTATTTGACATACAGAAAGGAGCAATAAAATTGAGGGAATACTTATTAAGCAACACTCTTTTAACAGATGGAGCAATGGGAACATATTATTCTGAAATAACAGGAGATAATGTTTCAAAATGTGAATTTGCAAATATTGATAATCCAGAAATTATAAAAAATATACATAAAGAATATATAAAATCTGGTGCTAAACTTATTAGAACCAATACTTTTGCAGCGAACGCAATAACTCTTCAGGTAGAAAAAAGTAAAATAAAAACTATAATACAAGAAGGATATAGAATTGCTAAAGAAGCAGCAGAAGGACAAGAAGTTTTTGTAGGAGCAAGTATAGGGCCTATTCCTCAACCAAGAATAGATAGTGAAGAAATAGATTTATATAGTGAATATAAGTTTGTAGTAGACTCTTTACTTGAGGTTGGTGCAGATATATTTGTATTTGAAACATTTAGCACCCTTGATTATTTAGATAGTATTATTAAATACATAAGAAGTAAGAAAAAAGATGCATTTATACTTACACAATTTGCAATTACAATGGATGGTTTTACAAGAGCAGGTTATAGTGCTGAGGCTATTTTAAGTGGTGCAAAAAAATTAGATGTAGATGCATATGGATTTAACTGTGGACTTGGACCACTACATCTTCATAAAATTTTAAAAAAGGTTAATATGTGTAGTGATATTATTTCTGCACTTCCTAATGCAGGATATCCACATATCATAAATGAAAGAAGTGTTTATGTAAATAACCCAGATTATTTCTCAGATATGATGATTGAAATAGAGGCATTAGGTGCAAAAATAATAGGAGGATGTTGTGGGACAACCCCTAAACATATAGAGAAAATAAGGGAAAAACTAGATTTAGATTATAAAGTATTTTCAGATGAGGAAAAAAAACAAATACCTAAAAAATCTAAAGATTTAAATATTAAAAGCAGTTTTTCTGAAAAAATAGAAAAAGGCGAATTTGTATATGCAGTAGAATTAGATCCTCCCTTTGGAACTGATATAGAAAATATTATAAATGGTGCGAAAATGTGTAAAGAAATAGGCATAGATTTAATTACAGTTGCAGACTCACCAAGAGCACTAGCTAGAGTAGATTCTTTAATGGTTGCATCAAAAATAAAAAGAGAAGTTAATATAGATGTTTTGCCACATATATGTTGCAGGGATAAAAATGCTAATGCAATAAGATCAGGACTTTTAGCAGGTCATATTGAAAATATTAGAAACATATTAGCAATA
Source organism: Bacillota bacterium (assembly GCA_023389275.1). GTDB lineage: Bacteria > Bacillota > Clostridia > Clostridiales > Caloramatoraceae > Clostridium_AB. The sequence goes on along the minus strand of JAEWEN010000064.1, from coordinate 52,036 downwards.
ACAGGAGATCCTATAGCAGAAGAGGATAGAATGATTACAAAAAGTGTATTTAACTTTAACTCTTTTAAGTTAATAAACTTAATATCACAAATGAACAAAGAGATTTTTGAAAATGAAGAAATGGCAATAGGAGCAGCTCTTAACTTAAACATTCAAAATAAAGATAGTGAAGTATTAAGAATGGATAAGAAAATAGAACAAGGAGCTCAATTTTTCCTAACACAACCTATATTTGATAATGATGTTATAGAGTATTTAATAAATCTTAAAAATGAAAGAAAAGATGTAAAAATATTAGCAGGTATAATGCCACTTGTAAGTTATAGAAATGCAATGTTTTTAAATAACGAGGTGCCTGGAATTGTTATACCAGATGAGCATATAAATAAATTTAAAAAAGACATGACTAAGGAAGAAGGATATGAAGTAGGTATAAATATTGCTTTAGATATAGCAAATAAACTTAAAAATCATGTAGATGGTTTTTACTTTATAACTCCTTTTAACAAGGTTAATATAATTAAAAAGGTAATAGATAAGCTGAAATAAAAAGGTAATAGATCTCTATTACCTTTTTATTTTATAGTATTAAATTACACTTAATAAAGTATATAGGTATTTTTATAATTTCGCTAATATGATATACTGACTAATGGTAATATAATGTATTAATGACACTTTAAATATATTTCTAACAAACCGAGGAGGAAGTAATAATGGGGGAAAATAAGGTTATATTTAGTGATGAAGTAAAAGAAGCTATTGTGAAATTTAACAATATATCATCAGAGCTTAAAAACATATTTGTTGAAAGAGATGATGTAATTGACAATAGCATAAAAGCTTTAATAACAGGACAATCTGTACTTTTAATAGGACCTCCTGGAACTGCTAAAAGTGCACTTACAAATGAATTATGTAAAAGAATTGTAGAAGCTAGATATTTTTCTTGGCTTTTAAATAGAACATCTGATCCATCAGAAATTTTAGGACCATTTAGTGTTAAGGAAATGGAAAATGATAAGTTTATAAGGGTTACTAAAAATAAGCTTCCTGAAGCTGAAATAGTTTTTCTAGATGAAATATTTAAATGTAATGAGCCAACACTTAATATTTTATTGCCACTTATAAATGAAAAAGTATTTTATAATGACGGTGAAGCAATTAATGTTCCTTTAATATCATTATTTGCAGCTTCTAATGAGTTTCCAGAGGAAGATTCACTACTGGCTCTTTATGACAGAATGATATACAGAATGTATGTTGATTATATAGGTGATGTTCAAAATAAAATGGCTATGCTTAAAAGCTTTATAAATAAAGGGGTAAAAAATGACACTTATACTACTGTAACAGTAGATGATATAAATGTTTTAAGAGAAGCGATTAATAGTGTTGAAATTGATGACTCTATTTTAAGAGAATACATAGCTTTAATGAATGCACTTTTAAGAGAAGGAATAGTAGTATCAGATAGAAGGCAAAACGAATGTTTAAAAGTTTTAAGAGTAAATGCTCTTTTAGAAAATAGAGAAAGTGTAAACTCAAGTGACTTTAAGTGTTTACGTGATGTTTTATGGAATGAACCTTCTGAAATTGAAAAAATAGAGGAGGTTTTAAAGGAATCATCTGTAGGGGCTTATGATAAGGAATATAATAATATTAAGAAAAGATATGTTGAGGTAGTAGATGCTGCTGAAACAATAACAGATGTAAGAATGATAGTAGAAATAAAAGGATCTGTTGAATACATATATGAAAAGCTTAATAGAATAATGAAAGAAAAAGATCTTATGGAAGATGCTACAAAGAGAAAGTTTGAAACTCTTTTAAAAGAAGTAAAAGATTATTTAGATAATATATCAAAGCAAGTTGAGGATGAAGATGATTTAATGATGTAAAAGGAAGTGTAGTAGTGGAAAATAAAAATACTATTCAATATTTTGAACTTGATCTTGATATATATGAAGAAATACACAAAGGGTCTAGTAGGCTTAAAAAAGACCTTGAAGAGTATGAAAAAGTATTTCCTACATATAAGTATTTAAATATAGATATTTATTTAGCACTATTTAAGGCAAAGCCAGATATAAAAGATATAGATAAAATACAAACAGAATATAAAATAAATAGCATGATTATTAAAAATCTGTTTGAAACAGATGAGTTTGATGCTTTTAGGGAAAATTGTAGTGTAAACTACTTTAACTCTCTTTTAGGTTCTGAGCTTATAGGCAAGTATTTTATTAAAAACTATCAAAAACTTTTAAGCAATAATAAAGACTTTAAAGAAAAGGTTCAATTATATGAAAAGTCAATTTTAGAATATAAAAAGCTTTGTATAGAATATAAGAAAGATAGACAAAAAGATGTGTTAACAAAAATAAATAGTGTATCAGATTCACTATATAAAAGTATTTTGTCTATTGAAAAAGATATACTTTCATATAATATACTTTATAAAAGTGTTTCAGCTGCTTATAAAGAATATTTAGCTATAACATCTACTATTAAATCTTGGGGATTAAATGATGGAAAAATAACATCAGAGTCATATGATGAAAAGGTAGAAGTAGCTATAAAACTTAAAGGACTTAAAAAGGTTAAAAAAATATCTGAAATGGCAGGTAGATTTAAAGCGTCTGCAAGTGAAATGCAAAAAAGAAGAACTAGAGAAGAAGGACAAGAAATATGTGGTGTAAAGTTAGGTAATGAAATACATAAAGTACTTCCTTCAGAAAAAATGCTACTTGCAAATAAATCTACTAAAAAAAGTTTTTATAAAAAATATCATCAAAAAGAGCTTTTATCATATAAATATAAAAATAATAGAATAAAATCTAAAGGTCCTATTATATGTTGTATAGACACATCTACTTCTATGGAAGGAGATCTTGAGGTTTGGTCTAAATCAATTGCAATAGCACTTTTAGACATAGCTTTTAAACAAAAAAGAGATTTTGTTGGTATAATATTCTCTTACAAGGTAGGAGATATTATAGAATTCAACAAAAGAAAAATAGAACCTAAAAAAATGTATGATTTAGCAACTGGGTTTATAGGAAGTGGAACAAATTTTGTAGAACCACTAACTGAGGCTACGAAACTTATAAATACAGCTAAATATAAGTATGCAGATATTGTTTTTATAACCGATGGAAAAGCTCCTATTGATGAGGAGTTTATTGAAGAGTTTAACAAAAACAAAGAAAAAAAGCAGTTTAGAATGATAACTGTTAATGTATCAGATAATATTGAAGAAGGTCTTAATAAAATAAATGATACCCAAATATTATTAAGAGAATTAACAGAAGACGAAATAAACAAAACAAACGAAGCTATATTTTCTATATAGATTAAAGTGTACCTTTTTAGGTACACTTTTTTATTTTAACTATATTATGTATAGTGGAAGCATTTTAATTAAGGAAAGAAGATGTTTGAAAAAGCAGACCTTCACATTCATACAACAAACTCAGATGGAGATTTAACTCCAAGTGAAATTATTGAATATGCAAAATATATTAATGTAGATGTTATAGCAATTACTGATCATAATACAACGCAAGGTGTAGATGAAGCTATTGAAAAAGGTAGAGAGAAAAATATATTAGTAATTCCAGGAATAGAACTTTCTACAAGGTACAAAGGTAAAAAAGTACATGTTTTAGGTTACTTTAGAGATTTTAGATATAAAGATGAAAAGTTTTTAAAAGCTCTTTATTATTTAAAAAGAAAAGATGATAAAGGATTAAAATGTTTATTTAAAGGTAGCTTTGATATTGAAGTAAAAAAAGGAAGATTATCTATTAAAAGCGGAATTGATATTTTAAAGTATTTTGGAGCAAAAGTTGTACTTGCTCATCCTGTATTAATAGAAAAAGAGTATTTAAGAGAGATTTTAGAATATAAATTTGATGGGCTAGAAGCAAAGTATTATAGAAATACTGTAAGAGATACAAAAGTTTTTATGAAACTTTGTAAAAAAAAGAAATTACTTTATACAGCAGGTTCAGATTTTCATACTAATAAAACTATAGACTTTAATCATGGACTTTTAGGAGAAGTATATCTTGATAAAAAAGAAATAGGAAGATTTTTAAAAAAACTAAAATTAAGTAAAGAAATAAAAATTAAAAAGTAGTTTTAAAATAGAAGGTTTCTATATATATTAATTTGTATATAGAAACCTTCTATTTGGATTAAAAGCATAGAAAAGATATATTATATTTAGATATAAATGTAATAGGAGGGGTAAAATGTTAAAAAATAAAAGAATTGCAATTGCTTTATTTGTTTTAAGTTTATTTGTTTTAGTTTCATGTGGTTCAAAACAAGTAGCAAATGAAGCAAAATCTGCTCAGTTAATGTTTAATGGATCATCAACACTAGCACCTGTTATATCAAAAATTGCTACTAATTTTACAGAAGAAAATAAAACATGGAATAAGGTTAATAAAGAATTACCTGATAGTGATATTACTATATATGTTTCATCAGGAGGATCAGGAGCAGGAGTTAAATCTATTGTTGATAAAACAGCTGATTTTGGAATGCTAGCTAGAGGAGTAAAGGATGATGAAAAAAGTAAAATCGAAGGATTAAAAGAGTATAAAGTAGGAATAGATGCATTAACTATTTCTATAAATCCTAAAAATCCTTTATTAAAAGTAAAAGATAATTTAACAACAGATGAAATTAAAAAAATATTTTCTGGTGAATATAAAACTTGGAATCAAGTAGAGGCATCTTTACCTAATAAGGAAATTGTAGTTGTAACAAGAGACATAGGTGGAGGAGCACATGAGGTATTCCAAAAAAATATTATGGAAAAAACCGAGGTTTCTAAAGAAGCTATTCAAGCACCGTCTATGGGGGCACTTGTTACCAAAATAATAGAAAATGAAAATGCGATAGGATATGCTTCATTTGGAGTTGCAAAACAAAATGAAGGAAAAATAATTCCACTTAAGGTAGATGGTGTGCAAGCTAATGCAGATACTATTTTAGATGGAAGCTATAAAATACAAAGACCATTATTAATTATAGGAAAAGGGGAGCTAACTTCTCTTCAAAAGTCATTTATGGATTACATAAAGTCTGAAAAAGGTATTAAAGTAATAGAAGAAATGGGATTTATTCCTGTAAAATAAAAAATAAGGCTTAGGTTAATCTAAGCCTTATTTTTAATTAGGAGATATTATGTTTAACAAAGATAGTTTTTTTGAAAGTATTATGAAAATAATTACATTTATCACTAGTATAGTAGTATTTTTAGTTATATTATTTATAGTTAAGGAAAGTATACCTTTTTTTAAGGTGATTAGCATAAAGGAGTTTATATTTGAAAGAAACTGGAATCCTATTGGAGAAAATAAGAAGTTTGGAATTTTAGCAATGATTTTAGGAAGTATTTATATATCTTTAGCATCGGTTATAATAGCTCTTCCATTAGGTATTGGAAGCTCTATTTTTATTGTATTTTCACTTAAAGAAAAGTTTAGAAAAACTTTATTAGCTTTTATAGATATTTTAGCAGGAATACCATCTGTAATATTTGGATTTTTAGGTCTTAGTATACTAGTTAAAATAATAGAAAAAAATTTTAATGTTTCATCAGGTGAGTGTTTGTTAGCTGGAAGTATTCTTCTTTCTATTATGATACTTCCATTTATAATAAGTAATTGTACTGAATCTATTTTAAAAAGTAAGGAAAAGTATGAAAATATATCTTTGAATTTAGGAGTTTCAAAATATTTTACAATTAGAAAACTTATAGTACCTAGTATAATAAATGCTATATTTTTAAGTGCAGTACTATCATTTTCAAGGTCTATTGGAGAAACTATGGCTGTTATGATGGTTATAGGAAATTCTCCTATAATACCAAATATTTTTGGAAAGATGGAAACAATACCTTCATTAATTGCACTTGAAATGGGAAGTGTAGAGTATTCAAGTTTACATTATCACAGTTTATATGCATCTGCTCTTATTCTTTTACTTGTTATTTTTATTTTTAATATTATATTTTACTTATTTAAGAGCAAGGGGGAGAGATAATGAGGGATATTTTTATAAAACTGTTTAGTTATATTAGTGGATTAATTGTTATAGCTATTATGTTATTTATATTTATATATATTTTTTTAAAAGGGTATAAGGTTATAGACATAGAGTTTTTATTTAGTATTCCAAAAGGAATGCCACTTGGTGAAAGTGGAGGTATTTTTCCCGCTATAATTGGTAGCTTATATTTAGGCATATTGTCTTCCTTAATAAGCTCTGTGTTATCTATTTTAACTGCAATGTATCTGTGTTTTTATTGTAGGAATAAAAAAATATATAACTTAATAAAGTTTTCAATACAAAGCATATCAGGACTTCCGTCTATAGTTATAGGCCTTTTTGGATATAGCTTTTGCATAATGAAATTAGGTATTCCTAAAAGCTTACTTTCAGCAGGTATCACTCTTTCAATAATAATAATACCATATATAACTTTAAGAGTTGAAAAAATATTTAATGAGTTTTCAAAAAATATATTAGAGGCATCATTGTCACTTGGAGTTTCTAAAGTATATAGTATAAGAAAAATAGTGTTACCTAATTGTAAAGTGAAAATACTACAATCTATTTCTCTTTCTGTAGCATACGCTATGGGAGCTACAGCACCTATTATGTTTACTGGAGCAGTAATTTTTGCAAATAGTCCTAGAAGTATTAAAGACCCATTTATGGCTTTGCCATATCACCTTTATATATTAATAAGTGAAGGATATTCTATAAATATGGCTTATGGCACAGCTTTTGTGTTAATGATTATAATTTTTGTTATTAATTTATCATGTTATTTTTCAGATAGGAGGGAAAAGTTATAGTGAAAAAAATATTAGATGTAGTTAACTTAACAGTTAATATAGATGATTTAAATATATTAGATAATATAAGCTTTCCTATATATAAAAATAAAATAACTTCTATAATAGGGTCATCAGGATGTGGTAAATCAACACTTTTAAAATCCTTAAATAGAAGTATAGAAAGTTTAAATGCAAAAATAAAAGGTGATGTATTTTTAGATGAAAAAAGTATATTTTCTATAAAGGAGCAGGAAGTAAAAAAACATATAGGACTTATACTTCAAAATCCAACTCCTTTTCCTTTTTCTGTTTATAAAAATATGGTATATGCTTTAGAGTATTTTAAGTTAAAAGATAAAGGTAAAATACAAGAGATAGTTATAGATAAACTAAAAAAGGTTGGACTTTATGATGAAATTAAGGAAAATTTTAATATAGATGCAAGAAAGCTTTCAGGAGGGCAACAGCAAAGGCTATGTATAGCACGAAGTTTAACAGTAGAACCTAAGGTTATTTTATTAGATGAACCTTGTTCAGCTTTAGATATAAAAAATATATTTCACATAGAAGAAACTTTAAAAGAGTTAAAAAAAGATTATACCATTGTAATAGTTACTCATAATCTTTCACAAGCTAAAAGAATATCAGATTATACATTATATATAGAAGATGGAAAGGTTATAGAGTTTAATAATACTAAAGAATTATTTGAAAGTCCTAAAAAGCTAGAAACTAAAGAATATATAAGTTATATGGGGTGATAAATTTGATAATTAAAATACCTGGAAGAGAAAATATACATATAGAAAACATAATATTTGATTATAACGGAACAATAGCAATTAATGGTAAAATAAAGGAATCTATAAAAGAAAGTGTGAAAAAATTAACTACTTTATATAAAGTTTATGTTTTAACAGCTGATACATATAAAACTGCTGAAAAAGAATGTAAAGAAATAGGTATTATTTTAAAAACATTTCCTAGGGAAAATGCAGGAGAGTTTAAGAAAAATATACTTTTAGAAGTAGGAAAAACTACAACCATATGTGTTGGTAACGGATTTAATGATATAAAAATGTGTAAAGAGTCTATTTTATCTATTGGAGTTATTGAAGAGGAAGGCATGTGTAGTAAGCTTTTTTTACATACAGATATTGTTGTAAAAAGTATTGAGAGTGCACTTAATATACTTCTTGATAAAAATAAAATAATAGCAACTCTTAGAAATTAAAAAAAGAGGCATAGCCTCTTTTTATAGTTTATTATTTTGAACAATTACATCATTAGGATTTTCAACATTGCCTTTAAAAGCATCTTTAAGGTGAAGGTCATATAATTTTTCTAAATATTTTTCTTTAGATAAACTTTCAAGTTCTTTATTTACCCAATCAAGTAGCTCTTTATTACCTTTTTTTACAGCAGGAGCAATAGGAGAAGGTTCTTCAAGCTTTGTATTTAAAACTTTAAATGTAGGATTTTTAGCAGCCCATCCAAATAAAAGTAGGTTGTCATTTACATAAGCATCTCCACGTCCATCTTTAAGAGCTTGGAAAGATTCAGTTACATTATCAAATTTTAATGTTTCTACATTAAGTCCTTCGCTAATTTTTTTAGTAAAGAAAATATCAGCTGTAGTTCCTTTTGTTAAAACAAGTTTTTTACCTTTTAAGTCATCAATAGATTTAAGAGTTGTATTTTTGTTAGCAACTATTTGTATAGCAACTTTAAGATATGGATTTGTAAAATCTACAACTTCTTTTCTTTCATCAGTAACAGTCATATTAGCTAGAATAAGATCTACCTTATTAGATTGAAGATAAGGAATTCTATTAGCAGGTTCAACAGGAACAAGCTCTACTTTGCTTTCATCACCTAAAAGGTCTTTAGCAAATCTTTTAGCAAGGTCTATTTCAAATCCCTTTGGATTCCCTTTTTCATCAGTAAACCCAAAAGGAGGCTTGTCTGTAAATATACCTATTTTTATTTTTCCATTTTGTTTAATAGTTTCAATATATGATTTTTGAGTAGTCTCAGGTTTAGCAGAAGTTTCTTTGTCTTCTTTTTTTGCACATGATGCAAATACTGTTAAAGACAAGGCAAGTGTTAAAATTGCTAAAATAGATTTTTTAAATAATTTCATTATTAATCCCTTCCTTTCAATGTTTGAACATATAATACTTGATTTAAAAATTTTTTAGCTCTTTGTGTTTTAGGATTTGTGAAAAACTCTTCTGGAGTGGAAGTTTCACATATTTCACCTTTGTCCATAAAAATTATTTTATCTGCTGCAGCTTTTGCAAAGCTCATTTCATGAGTTACTATAATCATAGTCATTCCTTGTTTTTTCAAAGAAAAAATAACTTCTAACACTTCTTTTACCATTTCAGGATCAAGAGCTGCTGTAACCTCATCAAACAACATTAAATCAGGATTCATACAAAGAGATCTAACAATAGCAATTCTTTGTTTTTGACCACCAGAAAGTTGTCTTGGATAATAATCTTTCTTATCTAAAAGATCAACTTTTTTTAATAAATAATGTGCTTGCTCTAGTGCCTCAGCTTTACTTCTTTTTTGTACTTTTAATGGACCTAAAAGAATATTATCTATAACTTTCATATGAGGAAATAAATCATAACTTTGAAAAACCATTCCTATTTTTTTATAAATAAAATTATTTTTATTTAAACTATATTCACCCATTGTAATGTTACCAGAGTTTATTTTTTCAAGTCCGTTTATACATCTTAATAAAGTACTTTTTCCACACCCTGAAGGACCTAAAATAACAATAACTTCTCCTTTGTCTACTGACATATTTATATTTTTAAGTATTGTATTATCATCATAGCTTTTGTAAACATTTTTAAGAGATATAAGTTCATTTTCATTTTTAATATCTTTGTTGTAGTTTAAATAATCATTTTGAATATTAGCTAAATCAAGCATATAAACCTCCTTTATATTAAACTTGTAATTTTTTTTCAAGTAATTTTGAAAAATAAGATAGTGGGTAGCAAACTATAAAAAACAATACAAATAAAGTTGAGTACATTAAAAATGCTTCCCCTGTTCTTTCAGTTATTTGCTGAGCTACCTTTACAACATCTATTACCCCTATTAAAACAGCTAGTGAAGTAGTTTTTATTATTCTTGTATATATATTTATAGTTGATGGAATCATTCTTTTTATACTTTGAGGTAAAAGTATATATAAATAAATTTGTATAGATGTTAAACCAATTGATTTTGCAGATTCTATTTGGCCTTTAGAAATAGATTCTATAGCACCACGTGTAACTTCACCTATTTCTGTAATTGACCATAGTGATAAAACTATAATTGCTGTAATATTTGGTTTTATGTCTATGTTAAATAAAATAGAAAAAGAGAAAAAGAACATAAACAACCAAACTAAAATAGGTATACATCTAAATAATTCTACAAATAATCTGCTTATGCATTTGATTATTTTAGAATTTAATGTTCTTATAACTCCAAATATAATTCCAAAAACTGTTCCTATTAACATAGATATAAATCCTATATAAAAGGTAGTTAAAAGTCCTTTTAAAAGTAAAGGCATTGAACTAATAACTAACTGAAGTCCCGAATTGTCCATATTTTAATCTCCTTTCTAGAATTGATAATAAAATAGAAATAGGAACAAATAATGCAATATAAAAGAAAGTTAAAACAAATAACATTTCAGAGGTTTTGTAGTATATAGCAATAAGTCCTGTTGTTGTGTGTAAAAGTTCAGGAAGAGATATTGCTGATGCTACAGAGGTTTCCTTTATTAAAAATATTCCATTAGCTATAAGTGATGGAATTGAAATATTAATAGCTTGAGGAAGTATAATAAATCTTAACATTTGCCATTTTGTAAGCCCAATAGATTTAGCAGATTCTATTTGTGCTTTAGGAACAGCTTCAATTCCTGCTCTAATACTTTCACCGATATAAGCTCCCCCTAAAAATGAAAGTCCAATAATCGCTACTGAAAAGCTACTAAGCTTTATTCCAATTGCAGGAAGGCCAAAGTATAGAAAAAATAGCTGTACTAAAAAAGGAGTATTTCTTGCAATTTCTACATATAACTTTGCTAAAAAACAAAGAAGTTTTATTTTAGTTATAAAAATAAAGTTAATTATTATAGAAACTATAATAGAAAAAAATATAGATATAATAGCAACTTGAAAAGTTAGTATAGTAGCTTTATAAAATAGTGGCATTTGGTTTAGTATAAAATTCCAATCAAAACCCAATAGTTTCACCTCCTTTATAATCCCTAGTTTAACTATGGGAATTATAGAGATTATAACAGGATAAAATTTACAAGTCAAGATATTTTATGAAAAAGCTCTAGGTAATTTTTAACCTAGAGCTTTAAATTTATTTTATATTAAATTTTATTGCTTTTGATATATATATAGACAGTGTAGCTGTAATAGGAACTGATACTAACATACCAACAGGCCCTGCAATTCCACCACCAAGTGTTACTGCAAATAAGGCAACTAAAGGATTTAATCCTACTTTAGGCCCAACAGTATTAGGGTCTAAAATCCATGCATCAAATTGCTGAACTAAGAATAAGTAAATTAAAACAATAATTGCTTTTGAAGGAATGAAAAATAAATTTACTATAAAAGATATTGCCATTCCTATAAATGGTCCAAAGTATGGAATCATATTTAAAACTGTAATTATTATAGAAAGTAGAATAGAGTATGGGGAACCTATAATTGTAAGACCTATAAATGATATAATCCCTATAATAATTGAGGTTGCTCCTTTAATTAAAATATAAGATATAAACATAGAGTTTAATGTTTTAGCAAAATCAAAAATATTTTTGCTTATATTTTCTTTAAATATATATATAGTTAATAGCCTAAAAAACTCTATAATATTTTTCTTATAAATAACTACATATATTGATATTAAAAAGCCAATTAATAGTTTTCCAATAAATATGGTAGTTGAAATTGTAGATGAAAGTATATAAGTTAAAACAGATGTTAAAGTATTTTGTATATATGAAAATACTTTATTTACGTCTACGTCATTAGGTAAATTTAAAGATATACTTTTAATTATTAATTCTAACTTACTAAAAAGCAAAGGTAAGTCATTTAACAGTTGAGAAATATTTGACATTATACTAGGAAATATATATAAAGACCCTAAAATTAAAATAGATATAACTATTGAATAGGTTAAAAGTATACTAACCCATCTTTTAAGTTTTTTGCTAAATAGTTTAACTAAAGGATCAAGTATATAAGCTATTATAAAAGCAAATATAAATGGTGAAATAATACTGAAAAATGACTTAAATATATTTAATAAATAGGAAAAATTAAATATTATTTTAATACCTAAAGCTATAATTAAGCAAGAAATAATAAACCCAGTATATTTTTTTATATTTTTTAAAATACTCAAAATACCACTCCTAAATTTTTGTATAAATGAAAATAAACTCTATTTCTAGAGTTTATTTTAAATTTAATCTAAATAATCAGATGCCTTGTCTAGGTACTTATTAAAGTACACCATAAAGCTTGCTACAATTGGAACAGAAAGTACCATTCCAATAGGTCCGTATAATCCTCCACCTAAAATTACAGAGAATATAACCACTAGTGGATTTAATCCAACTCGAACTCCTACTGTTTTAGGATATAGATACCAACCATCAAATTGTTGAAGAAGGAATAAGAATATAAATGTGAATATTGCTTTTGAAGGCATAAACATAATATTTACTATAAACCCAAATATCATACCTAAAAATGGACCAAAGTATGGAATCATATTTGTAACTGCTACAAATACTGATATTAAAAGTGCATAAGGAGAACCTATAAGTGTTAGTCCAACAAATGCAATTCCTCCAATTAAAAGAGAAGTTAATCCTTTAACTACTATATAAAGCATAAGCATTTCATTAAGGGTTCTTGTAAAATTTATGATTTTTTTACCAAAGTTTTCTTTGAAAATTATAAACGTTAGCTTTTTAAAAAATCTTATTACTTCATCTTTATAGAATAAAACATAAATAGATATTAAAAATCCAAGTATCCATTTTCCAAGAAGTATGGTAGTTGAAATAGTATGTTTTAAAATATAATTAGAAACATAGCCTATGGCATTTTGAATAGAATTCATTATTTTTGTCATATCAGAAGATAACACTGTATTTATAAAAATATTATTTTCTATGTATTTGTTATCTTGAATAGAGACTATAAACTTTTCGAGTTCTTTTAATGCCTCAGGTAAACCGTTATATAGATCTGTAATACTTGCTACAATTTTAGGAGTAAAATATATAGAACATATTGCTACTAATGATAAAATAATAGCGTAGGTTAAAAGTATGCTTAGACCATTTTTTATTTTAAGTTTTTTACTAAAAAAACATACAATAGGATTTAAAAGATATGCAATAACAAATGCACAAATAAAAGGTGAAACTATACTTATTATTGATGAAAATATATCTTTAAAATAAGAAAAGTTATTAATTATTTTATATGCTATAAGTGCAATAATCAGTGCACATATAAGTCCTATGTACTTTTGTATTTCTTTAAAAATATTCAATATCTAATCTCTCCTTTAAAAAGTTTTATCTTATCCATAACAGTTTAATATATAAAACATAGTAATAAAAGGACTTTTTAAAATTTATTAAGAAAAGTATCAAAATTTGTAGTATTATTTATAAAATTATATAGTTAATTCAAAAATATCAATAAGTTTTAAACTTAAGGAATGCAGACTAAACAGTAGAAAAGAATAGTAATTTTTATGTATTAATTTATTTTACTTAATAATGAGTTTTACAAAGTAGTATTTAATCTTTATAATTAGAAAAGCGATATATAGTATTTAAATTGTTTATATATAAAAATATATACAACATATTGTAGTTAGGTGGTAAAAAAATGCTTAAAAACTTATGTAAAATAGCATTAGAAGCTATTAATTCTAATGAAGAGATTTATAACGTAGAAAAACTTGAAAAATCTTTAAACAATGTTATAAGAGAAAATATGTCAAAATCTGAACTTATTTATTCAGTAATACAAACACTTTTAGAGTTAACATCAGAAAGAGAGCCAAAGTGGGAAAAAGGTGCTTCAAAGCTTTATATGTTAAACCTTTATGAAAATGTTATTGAAAATAGAGGGTTAAATAGTGAAAACCCTTATGATAATTTTTACGATTTTATAAAGGAATTAACTAATAAAGGGCTTTATGGAGATTATATATTAGAAAACTATTCAAAAGAGGATATTGGTGAACTAGAAAAAGAAATAGATAGTAGCCGAGATTTTTTATTTACATATAGTGGTATACATTTGCTTTCAAGAAGATATTTAATTCAAGATTATAATAGAAACATTATAGAGCTTCCACAACAAATGTTTATGGGAATAGCTATGCATCTTGCAATTCCTGAAAAAAAGGAAAATAGAATATACTGGGCAAAAAGAATTTATAATTGCCTAAGTACACTAAAAGCTACAATGGCCACACCAACTATGAGTAATGCTAGAAAGCCATTTTATCAATTAAGCTCATGTTTTATAGATACTGTAGATGATAGTTTAAAAGGAATATATAAAAGTCTTGATAATTTTGCAAGTGTGTCAAAGTTTGGTGGAGGTATGGGCGTTTACTTTGGAAAAGTTAGAGCTCTTGGATCTTCTATAAGAGGATTTAAAGGGGCATCCGGTGGAGTAATACCTTGGATTAAACTTTATAACGATACAGCTGTAGCAGTAGATCAGTTAGGTGTTAGAAATGGTTCTGTTTCAGTTTGGCTTGATGCATGGCATAAAGACTTACCAGAGTTTTTAGCTTTAAAAACTAACAATGGTGATGACAGGAAAAAAGCTCATGATGTTTTTCCAGGAATATGTTATCCTAATCTATTTTGGGAAATTGCTGAAAATAATATAGATGGCAATTGGCATATGATGTGCCCACATGAAATAAAAACGGTTAAAGGATATTCATTAGAAGATTTTTATGGAAAGCAGTGGGAGGAAAAATATATAGAATGTGTAAATGATCCTAAAATAGAAAAAAGGGTTATGAAAATTAAAGATATTATAAGACTTATTATAAAAAGTGCTTCAGAAACAGGTACTCCTTTTGCATTTTTTAGAGATGCTGCAAACGAAATGAATCCTAATAAACATAAGGGAATGATTTATTCATCAAACCTTTGTACTGAAATAATGCAAAATATGAGTTCTATGGAAACTACAACATCAGAAATAGTAGATGAAAATGGAGATAGTATAATTATAGAAAAAACAAAATCAGGAGATTTTGTTGTATGTAATTTATCTTCAATTGTACTTGGAAATGTAGATGTAAACAATGAGAAGGAATTAGAGTATGTAGTTGAAACTCAAATAAGAGCTATGGATAATGTAATAGATTTAAATTACTATGCAGTTCCTTATGCTAAGGTTACAAATCAAAAGTATAGAGGTGTTGGACTTGGAACAAGTGGATACCATCATATGCTTGCAAAAAATAAAATAGGATGGCTTTCAGAAAAACACTTAGAGTTTTGTGATAAGGTTTATGAAGATATAAATTACTTTGCTATTAAAGCTTCAATGAACATAGCTAAGGAAAAAGGTAAGTACAGTGAATTTGAAGGCTCAGATTACGACACAGGAAATTATTTTAAACTTAGAGATTACAACTCTGAAAGATGGAATAGTTTAAAACAAGATGTTAAACAGTATGGTATAAGAAATGGATATCTTTTAGCTGTTGCTCCAAATGGTTCAACTGCAACTATTGCAGGAACTAGTGAGGGGATAGACCCTGTGATGGCAAAATTTTGGCTTGAAGAGAAAAAAGGAAGCATAGTACCTAAAATTGCTCCAGAGCTATCTATGGAAAATTATTGGTTTTATATATCAGCTTATAATGTAGATCAAAGAATAAGTGTAAAAGCTAATGCTATAAGACAGCGTCATATAGACCAGGGGCAATCTTTTAATATATATATAACTACAGACTATACTATGAGACAAATAATGAATCTTTATATAGACGCATGTAAAGGTGGAGTTAAAAGTATATATTATGTACGTTCAAAATCACTTGAAGTAGAAGAATGTGAAAGTTGTAGTTCTTAAGGAGGATATTTATGGATATAGTAAGAAGACCACTTTTTAATGAGTTTGGAGATATTGAACTTTTAAAAAGAAAAATGATAAATGGAAATACTACAAATCTTAATGATTTTAATAATATGAAATATACTTGGGTATCTGATTGGTACAGAAATGCAATGAATAATTTTTGGATACCAGAGGAGATAAATTTGTCTCAAGATCTTAAAGACTATACTAAGCTTACTGAGCAAGAAAGAGTTGCTTATGATAAAATACTATCATTTTTAATTTTTTTAGATTCAATACAAACAGCAAATCTTTCTAATATAAATAATTATATTACAGCATCAGAGGTAAATCTTTGTCTTACAATACAAGCTTTTCAAGAAGCTGTACATTCACAAAGCTATAGCTATATGTTAGATACTATATGCTCACCTGATAAAAGAAATGAAATACTTTATCAGTGGAAGGATGATAAAATATTACTTGATAGAAATAAGTTTATAGGAGACCTTTATAATGAGTTTCAAAAGAGTCCTACAAAAGAAAACTTTTTAAAAACTCTTATGGCAAACTACATATTAGAAGGAATATATTTTTACTCAGGATTTATGTTTTTCTATAATCTTGAGAGAAATGGTAAAATGCCAGGCTCTGCACAGGAAATAAGATATATAAATAGAGATGAAAACACACATTTATGGCTTTTTAGAAATATAATAAAAGAACTTATAGTTGAAGAACCAGAAATGTTTACAGAAGATGTTATATCTACTCTTAAAGAGATGATGATAAATGGCGTTGAAAATGAAATTGAATGGGGAAAATATGTTATAGGCAATAAAATTCAAGGTATAAATGAAAATCTTATAGAAAATTACATTAAATATCTTGGAAACCTGAGATTTTCTGCATTAGGGTTTGGAAATATATATGATGGATATAATGAAAACCCTGCATCATGGGTAGATACTTTATCTAATGCAAACTCTGTAAAAACAGACTTTTTTGAGGCGAAATCTACAGCTTATGCTAAAGCAGGAGCATTAGTTGATGATCTTTAAAATAAAAGAAACCTCTTTAGTTTATAAAACTTCAGAGGTTTCTTTTTGTAATCTTTTAAATGGTCTTTGAATGTTATTATATCACATTAAAATAAAATATACAAAATTTAGATTAGTAAAAATTAAAATAAATTAAAAAATATTATATAATATAAATTAAAGGGAGTTGATGTAACTATGGTAATTAATTTTAAAGGTGAAAAATGCAAAATTGTTTTTGGCAAATATGAAAATGGGAACACTAGCTTTAAAATATATGATATGGATGATAAGTTAGTTTTATCTCCTACAGTTAACATAGGCTATATAATGAACAAAGAGTATGTAACTTTAAAAGACAGAAACAAAGATGATGAGGTAGGACTTGAGCTTCAAAGAGAAGGGGTTCTTTCAAGAAAACTAGATACTATAAATATGGAACATGGTGGAGCATTATCTCTTTATATTTTAACAGATAATGCTAGAGAGTGTTTAGAGTAAAGATAAATTAAAGCTGTTAATACAATTTGTATTAACAGCTTTTGTATACTAAAGGGCATAATGGGAAATCTATATATAAATATTTTAAAAGGGAAGTGGCTTTATGAAGGATACAATTTATTTTAATGGTGATATATTAACTATGGAAAAAAATATGTATGTAGAGGCTATATATATTAAAGATGGAATAATTAAAAAAGTTGGGTCTAAAGAAGAAATACTAAAACTAAAAAATAAAGAAACAAATATAATTGACTTAAAAGGAAAAACTTTAATGCCATCATTTATAGATTCACATAGTCATTTTTTTGGTTATGCTAATTCAAAACTACAAGTTAATTTAGAAGAAGCTGTTAACTTTAATGAAATTAATGAAAAAATAAAAAGTTTTATAGAAAACAATAATATAAAACAAGACACTTGGATACTTTGTAATAACTTTGATTATAATTCTTTAGAAGAAAAAACTTATCCTAGAATAGAATTTTTAGATAAAATATCACCTAAAAATCCACTTGTAATATCAAATAAATCAGGTCACAATGGTTTATTTAATTCATTAGCTATGAAAAAGCTTGGAATAAATGAGTCAATTAAGAACCCAGAAGGTGGAGTATTTCATAGAGAAAATGGGAAATTAAATGGATATGCTGAAGAAAATGCTTATATAAACTATATTCAAAAAGTTCCTATGCCATCTTTAGAAAACATAATAAAAGCGATTAAAAAGGCGCAGAATAGCTATGCCTCTTATGGTATAACAACTGTTCAAGAGGGAATGATAGTTTCTTCTTTAGTAGGATTTTTAACTTACATAATTGACTTAAATATATTAAAAGTAGATTATATAGGTTATGTTGATATAAAGGAAAAAGATACTATATTATCAAAGCTAAAAGATTATATAAAAAAATATAAAAATCATTTTAAAGTTGGAGGATATAAAGCATTTTTAGATGGATCTCCACAAGGGAGAACCGCATATATGAGAAGTGATTATGTAGGGGAAAGTGGTTATAGAGCATATCCAGTAATAAATAATAATGAAACAAAAAAGCTTATGAAAATAGCTTTAGAAGATAATATGCAAATACTAGTTCATTGTAATGGTGATGCTGCTGTTGAAATGTTTATAAAACAATATAAAGAGGCTAAAAAAGAGATTAATACAAAAAATGATATAAGACCAGTTATAGTACATGCTCAACTAATAGGCAAAGACCAACTAGAAGAAGTTAAAGAATTAGGTATGATTCCTTCATTTTTTGAAGCTCATGTATATTATTTTGGAGATGTGCATATAAAAAACTTTGGATATGAAAGAGCAAGTCAAATATCACCAGCTAAAGCTGCTTTGGAAAAAGGATTAAAGTTTACACTTCATCAAGATTCACCGGTTATAGAGCCAAATATAATAGAAACTATATGGATTGCAGTTAATAGGGAAATGAAAAATGGTGAGGTTTTAGGTGATGGTGAAAAAATACCTGTAGTTGAAGCATTAAAAGCTGTAACAATAAATGCTGCTTATCAATACATGGAAGAAAACTTAAAAGGTTCTATAAAAGAGGGGAAATTAGCAGATTTAGTTATTTTAGATAATAATCCTTTAAAAGTGCAACTTAAAGATATAAATAAAATTAAGGTTGTTGAAACAATAAAAGAAGGAAATACAATATATAAAAGCAAGTAAAAGTCTTACTTGCTTTTATATATTTCTACAAACTTTGACAATATACATTATATAAATATATATAAAATTTTAATGAAAAATGTTATACTTACACTTGTTGTGAAAGACAAGTTAATTTATATAGGTGATATAAATGAAAAATAATAATTTAATATGTTACTATAGCGACAACTATGATTACAATAAAAAGTGTATAACTTTAAATGTAATTATAGTTAATAAAGGTATGGTTTATTTAAAAAAAAGTAAAACTATAAAAAATGTAACTACTTTTTCTAGTGCAAATTATATTATTATAAATGAAATATTTTCTTTAATAATAGGATTAGAGGAAAGGTTATTTCTTAAATATAGAAAAAAATATTTAATTAATATAGTAACATTTAATGAAAATGCTATAAAAATCTTTACAAATAGTAACTTTTTAAAAGATAAAATGGCAAATAATATTGCATATTTAAGAAAAACATTTAAGCATCATAAAAACTGGAATATTAGATATGATATAAAAAGTAAAAATATATTTGAAAAACTTTGGAATAGAAAAAATATAAGAAAGCAAAGTTTTATTAAAAGAAGAAAAGTAGTTAGAAAAGTAGAACAAGCTCAAGGATATGAAAAAAGAACTTTAATATTTTTTGATCTTGAAATGAATTGTGTAGATAAAAAAGATAATACATTAGGTTACTGGGAGATTATATCCCTAGGAGCTGTTAAATATAATCCCAATAATAATTCTTTAGATAAATTTTACGTTGTTTTAAAGCCTAAAATACAAAAAAAATTAAGTGATAGATGTAAAGAAATAACTGGTCTTACACAAGAGGAAGTTGACAATGGAATAGGATTTAAAGAATGTATAGATCTTTTAGAAAAATGGATAGGAAATGAAAAGTTTTTATTTATAAGCTGGGGAAGAGAAGATATAAAGGCATTAAAATGCAACAGCTTAATTAGAGGGAATAAAAACCAATTTATAAATAGGGTAAGAAAAAATTACGTGGATTTTCAAAAAGAGTTTAGTTATTATTATAAAAAAATGAATCAAGTTATATCATTATCAAGTGCATTAAATTGTTGCTCTTTAGAATTTGAAGGAAAAAAACATAATGCACTAAGTGATGCATATAATCTTTATAGAGTTTATAGAAGCTATACACGTAGTTAATATATATAAATATGTTTGGGTATCATATTAAAAGAGGTGATACAATGGAAAATCCAAAGTATTTAGTTATTTTATCAATAGATGCTTTATCTACAAAGGACTTTAACTACTTGAAAAATCTAAAGGGATTTAAAACTTTAATTAATAATGGTTCATATATTGATAAAGTGAAAACAGTATATCCATCTTTGACATATCCAGCTCATACAACAGTTATAACAGGAAAATATCCTAAAAATCATGGAGTAGTATCAAATAAAATACTTCAAGAAGGTATACTAGATAGACAGTGGCATTGGTATAGAAAATATATAAGCGGAGATACACTTTATGATGCTGCAAGAAGAAATGGTTTAAAAGTAGCGTCTCTTTTATGGCCAGTTACAGCAGGAGCTAAGATAAAATACAATCTTCCAGAAATATGGGGAACAAAATCTTGGGAAAAAGATGCTTTAAAAGTACTATTTTCAGGTAGTAAGCCTTTTATTTTAGATTTAGAGCTAAGATTTGGAAAGCTAAGGCAGGGGGTAAAACAACCATATTTAGATAATTTTATATGCGAATCTACTGCTCATACCATAAAAACAAAAAAGCCTAATCTAACGCTTGTACATTTTATTGATTTAGATACTCAAAAACACGATTATGGTATTGAATCAAAACAGGTAAAAGAGGCTTTAGATAGAATGGATTTAAAAGTTCAAAAAATAATAACTGCTTTAAAAGAAAGTGGTATTTATGATGAAACAGCTATAATAGCATTTGGTGATCATAGTCAATTAAATGCTAATAAGAAAATAAAACCTAATGTTTTATTTTTAGAAAATGATTTAATAAGTTTAAATTCAAAAGGGCATATTTTAGATTATGATGCTTACTTTGATAGTTGTGATGGAAGTGGATATGTATATGTAAAATCACATAAGAATTTAAATACTGTTAAATGTATATTAGAGAATTTAAAATCTAAGGGATTTATTGAAAATATATACACAACAGATGAAGCAAAAGACCTTGGAGCAAATTCGAATTGTAGCTTTATGATTGAAGCGTCAAAGGGATATTATTTTGGAGATGAGATAATAGGAGATTATTTAGAACATCTTCCTTCATATATAGGTCAACATGGATATAGCCCTTTAAAAGAAGACTATACAGCAGCATTTGTAGCATCAGGTAAAGGAATCAAAAAAGGTGTGTACTTAAATGAAGGACATATTATAAACTATGCAAAAACATTTTCATATCTTTTAGGGTTTGAAATGAAAGAGGCTCAGGGAAAAATAATGAAAGAAATATTAGATATATAAAAAGGCTATGGATAATCCATAGCCTTAATTTTATTTGTTATCTCTAAATATAACTTTAAATAGTTGAATTAAAACTGTTGGTATAAATGCTAAAAGGACCATATATCCAAGTTGAGCATTTGTTAAAGCTACAGTTTCAAATACGCCCATAAATGGAGGAACAAATAATACTCCTGCAAGTAAAATAACACCTAAAATAAATGCATACCAAGTATATTTGTTAGTAAAGAAACCTATTTTAAATAATGATTTATTCCATCTACAGTTAAATCCATGGAACAGTCTTGCAAGACAAAGAGTAGCAAAAGCCATAGTAGAAGCTACAGCAGGGTTACCTGTTGAATTACCTATATGGTATGAAATCATAGTACACACTGCAATAACAAAACCTTGAGATGCAATACTTTTAATTACTGGTTTTGTAAGTATTGATTCATCAGATTTTCTAGGCTTAAGCTTTAGTAAATCATTTTTAGGTTTTTCAAGTCCTATAGCAATAGCTGGTAAACTATCTGTTAATAGGTTTATAAATAGTAAGTGAACAGGAGCAAAAGGAGCAGGTAGCATTGCAATAGATGCATATAATACTGCTAAAATACCAGCTGTATTACCTGATAGTAAAAATTTAATAGCATTTTGTATATTAGCATATATATTTCTACCATTTGCTACTGATTTTATAATTGTAGCAAAGTTATCATCTGTTAAAATCATAGAAGAGGCATCTTTAGCAACTTCTGTTCCTGTAATACCCATAGATATACCTATATCAGCTTGTTTTAAAGCAGGAGCATCATTAACTCCATCACCAGTCATAGCTGCTATTTCTCCAAGTTCTTGGAATGTTTTAACTATTCTTATTTTATGCTCAGGAGAAACCCTTGCGTAAACCGAAATATTCATAATTCTTTTCTTAAGTTCTTCATCACTCATAGCATCAAGTTCAACACCATCAATAGCTTCATCGCCATCTTCAAGTATTCCTATTTCTCTTGCAATAGCTGATGCTGTTATTTTGTGATCTCCAGTAATCATTACTGGTTTAATACCTGCCATTTTACAATCATGAACAGCAGCTTTAGATTCTTCCCTAGGTGGGTCTATCATAGATATAAGTCCTAAAAATACAAAGTCTTGTTCATCTTCTAAAACAAGTTCTTTATCAGAAGATAATTTTTTATATCCAAATGCTAAAACTCTTAATCCATTTTCAGAAAAATGTTTATTTGCATTTTCAACTTTTTCTTTGTATTCAGATGTAAAATCTACAATATTGCCATTTATGTTTATGCTATTTATTCTACTAAGCATAACATCAACAGCACCTTTAGTTATCATAATATATTCATTATTTATTTTGTTAAGAGTACTCATTAGCTTTCTATCAGAATCAAATGGTATTTCTGATAATCTTTTAAAGTCAGATCTTATTTTTAAAGGATCTAGAGAAAGCTTTTTACAAACATTAACAAGAGCAACTTCTGTAGGGTCTCCAATTTCTTTACCATTTTCAGATTCAGAGTCATTACATAATACACTTGATTCAATTAAAAACTTTTCTACATCATTTGATAGGTTAATATTATCATCAGTAATTATAGAATCATTAACATAAGCGCCTTTTACAGTCATTTTATTTTGAGTTAATGTTCCTGTTTTATCAGAACAAATAATAGATACAGAACCTAAACCTTCAACTGCCTTAAGATTTCTTATAATAGCATTTTGTTTTGCCATTTTTTGAGTTCCTAATGCTAAAACAATTGTAACAATAGAACTTAAAGCTTCAGGAATAGCAGCAACTGCTAGGGCAACTGCAAACATTAAAGCATCAATAATTGCAGATCCTCTATAAACTGTTAGGAAAAAAACAAGTATACATATACCAATAACACCTATAGCTAATTTTTTACCAAAGTCATCAAGGCTAACTTGTAGTGGTGTTTTCTTTTCCTTTGCAGTGTTTAAAAGAGAGGCTATTTTACCTATTTCAGTATCCATACCTATTGCTGTAACAACTGCTGTTGCTCTACCATATGTAACTAAAGTTCCAGAGAATACCATGTTCTTTTGGTCTCCTAAAGGAATATTCTCGTTTGTTATAGTATCAGCAAATTTAATTACATTTTCTGCTTCACCGGTTAAAGAACTTTCATTTACAGATAGAGAAAAATTATCTATAATTCTAGCGTCTGCAGTTACAAAATCACCTGCTTCAAGTATTAATATATCTCCTACAGCAACATCACGAGAAGGTATTTCTACTTTTTCACCATTTCTCAAAACCTTTGCCTTAGGAGAGGAAAGGGACTTTAAAGCATCAAGTGATTTTTCCGCTTTTATATGTTGAACAGTTCCAAGTATTGCGTTAAGTATTAATACAGCAAAAATAACAATAGTACTTTCAACATTTTTCATAAACATAGAAATTAAAGCAGCAATTATTAATATAATTACAGATAAGTCTTTAAATTGATCAAAGAACACTTTAATAACACTGTCTTTTTTTGTTTCAACAAGTTCATTATATCCATGCTCATTAATATTAGCTTCAACCTGAGCAGTTGATAGTCCTGAAGTTTTTGAAACATTAAACTTTTGTAAAACTTCTTCTTGGGATTTTAAAAAATATTTTTCCATAAATATCTCCTTTCATAACAAAATAAAAGAGACCCTTAATATAATTCCCTAAATAAATGAATTATATTAAAAGTCTCGTAACCAACAAGTTTGGTATATAACACCAGATTTTTAAATCGAGATTGTTGATGTTATATTTTTAACTACTCCCTCTTAACTACTTAACATTTTATATTAAATATATTATAAATGTCAATATTTTTTTCCATTAAGTGCATTTTTTGAAAAGTAATTAAATAATAATATATTTAGTAAAATAATATAAGTTTATTTTAAAGAGGTGATTATTGTTATGAACATTAAAAATATTTTTAAGTTTAAAAGTATAAAATTAAAGTTAATGATATGCTTTTTTCTTTTAACAATTGTTTCTGTATGCTTTTTAGGTACAATGATAAGTAATAAAGTGAAAACACAGGTTTTAGATGATACTATTAAATCTAAAATAAATGAAATAAAATTAGCTAATAACGGAATAGATCTATTTTTTGAAGGTCTTTATAATGATTGCAAAATGCTATCTAATAATAACTTAGTTAAAAGTATAGATAGTAGTATTACAAAATATACAGATAAAAAAGGAAGTAATGGAAAAATAATGATGACTCCAGAGAAAAATGGTGTATTAGAATCAGGTATATATAATATTTTTAAAAGTTATATGGATAATCATCCTTATGTAACAGATGTATTTTTAGGAACTAATGAAGGAGGATACTTACAAGCAGCTAAGGGAGAAGTAAGTGATAATTATGATCCTCGCAAAAGACCTTGGTATGAAAAAGGGATAAAGTCAAATGAGTCTGTAAGAACACAGGCTTACTTTTGGGAAGGTGCTAATGCTGTCAATGTTAGTATTGTAAAAAATATAAAAAATTCAGAGAATAATGTTATAGGAGTACAAGCTTTAGATGTTAGATTAGACTCCTTAACAGAGTTAATAAAGGATATAAAAATAGGGGATACAGGATATATAGTTTTAACGGAAAAAGATGGAACAATACTTTCCCATCCTAAAAATCCTAAAATGAATTTTAAAAATATTTCTGAAATAGATATTGATATTGAAAAAATGAAAAAAGATGGTTATGTAAAATCAAAGGATAAAGAATATATAGCTGTTAATTATACATCAAATGAAACAGGATGGAATTATATATTGTTTTTAAAAGAATCAGAAGTTTTATTAGGAGTAAATAATATAAACAAATCTATATTAATTATTAGTATAGGAATTATTTTACTTTCTTTAATTGTAGCTTATATTATATCTTCTAAAATAACAAATCCTATACTTAAAGTTTCTAATATGCTAAATGAAACTGCAAGATTTAATCTTAAAATTGAAGGAAATTATGAGTTTTTAAAAAGATATAAAGATGAAATTGGAGTAATAAGCAGTTCTGCATTTAATGTTAGAAATGAATTTAGGAAAATAATTGGTGATATAAAAAAAGTTTCTAGTAATGTTTTAGAGAACTCTAGAAAGCTTACTGAAGAAACAGATAATTCATCTAATGCAATAAGATTAATATCACATAATATAGAAGAGGTATCAAATGGTTCTATAGATCAAGCAAAAAGAGCAGAAAATGGAAACGAAAGATTAAATGTTTTTTCAGATAATATAAATTCTACTATATCTGAAATAGAAACAATAAAAGACTATTCACAAAAAACTCAAGAAATTAATGAAAACTGTAGAAACTCTCTAGAATTTTTATCAAATAAATTTACAGATAGTAGTAATTCCTTTATGAAAATAAAAGAAAATATTTTAAATTTATCTACTATGTCAGAGTCTATTGAAAATATAGTTAGTACAATAGAGGCATTAGCTAGACAAACAAATTTACTTGCATTAAATGCTGCAATAGAAGCTGCAAGAGCAGGAGAGTCAGGACGTGGATTTGCAGTTGTTGCTGAAGAAGTTAGGAAGCTTTCTGAGGAAACGGAAGGTTCAACTAACGAAATATGTAAGTTTGTTAAAAATATAAAAGATGAAATAAATGGAGCAAAAGAATCAGTTTATTTTGGAGAAAATATTCAAAATCAAGTTGAAGATGCTGTTAAAGATACTAAGGAAAGTTTTAATATAATTAACATATCCTTAAATGATGTAATATATAAATTAAACTTTCTTATAGAAAATATAAATTCTTTAAAATCTGAAAAAGAAGAAGTAGTTAATAATATTAAGGAAATATCTAATATAGCTAAAGAATCAGCTGTTTCTATAGAGGAGGTTTCTGCAAATATTACAATTCAATCAAATGTTATAGATCAACTTATAGAAACCTCAGAAGAGTTAAAACAGGTTGTTTATGAAATGGAGGAAATAATAGGAAGATTCGAAATATAAATATTTAGCTTAAATAATATTGAAAAAAACAATAATAATAGTATATAATTATGATAAGTAGTAGGTAGGATTAATTTTCCTACCTATATTTTTAAGTTTTCATGAAAAAAATGTTAAAAATTCAAGAAAATAGAAGAGAGATGATGAAACGTGGAAGAGAAAATATTACATATTATAGCTCAATACCCAGGGAAAACAGGAAGTGGAGTATTTCTTCAGTCTTTAGTTAATGAAGGTAGTAAATTAAATTATAAACAAGGAGTAGTAGCTGCTACTTCAAAAAAACTTGATAAAGTAGAGTTTAAAGGTGAAGTAGCTTTTTATCCTGTAGAATTTAACTGTGAAAAGCTAAATTTTAATATTGTAGGTATGAGTGATACAATGCCATATGATAGCACAAAATACTCAGACCTTACTGAAGATATGTTAAACAAATGGACAAAGTGTTTTAGGGAAACAATAAAGTCTGCTATTGAGGAATTTAAACCTAGTGTAATTATTACACATCACTTATTTTTATTAGCTACTATTGTAAATGAATTAAGAGGAAATATAAAAATGATAGTTTTGTCTCAAGGAACGGAACTTAGGCAAATAAAAAAACTACCTAAGTATAGGGAGATAGTTATAGATGGCTGTAAAAATGTTGATTTAGTATGTGCATTAAATGAATATCAAAAAAGAGAAATAGTAAATATTTATGGTATTGATGAAAAAAAAGTAAAAGTTATGGGAGTGGGATATAATTCAGAGGTGTTTTTTAATAAAAGGGATATTAAAAAACTTAGAAGAATTACTTATGCAGGAAAAATTAGTTACTCTAAAGGTGTAAAATGTTTAATAAGTGCTTTTAAAAGTATAGAAGATGAGAATTTAGAGCTTTTTTTAGCAGGATCAGGATCAGATGAAGAAAAAGAAATAAAGGAGTTTGCTAAAAATGATAGTAGAATAAAGTTTTTAGGTGCATTAGAGCAAAATAATTTAGCAAATATTATAAGAGAAAGTGAAGTGTTTATACTTCCATCGTTTTATGAAGGATTACCTTTAGTTATAATGGAAGCCCTTGCATGTAAAACTAAGGTAATTATGTCTAATATAAAAGGGGTAAAGCCTTGGGTAGGTGATAAAATAAATTCTAGTGGTGTAATTGAATATATAGAACTTCCTAGAATGTTAGAGGTTGATAAACCTTATGAAGAAGATATTAAATCATATGAAGAAAGCATAAAAAATTGTATTTTAAAAATGCTAAGTAGGAAAGTTGATTTTGAAAGTATACTTGAAGAAGTAGAAAGTAGATCATGGGAGTCATATTTTTATAATATTTCTAAATTTTTCATATAGATTTACTCAATAGTAAAAAAACCTAAATAGAAAATATAAATTTTAAACATGTATAGGAAAAATATATAATTATAATATAATGATTTTTAAGGAGATTTATTATGATTATAGATACCCATATGCATGAAAGTAAATACTCATTAGATAGTTATGTGTCACTTAGGGAAATAATTAAAAAGGCTAAAGAAATAGGATTAAATGGAATCTGTATTACAGACCATGAAAGTAATGAAATTATGGAAGAGGCAAATGCAGTTTCCAAGGAAGAAAAATTTCCTATTATTGTAGGTGCAGAATTTTTAACATATGAAGGTGACATATTAGTTTTTGGACTTAATAAGCTTCCAAAGGAAAAAATACATGCACAGCAGCTTTTAGATATTGTTAATTCAGTAGGAGGAGTTGCAATAGCTGCACATCCATATAGAAAAAACAATAGGGGACTTGAAGAAAAAATAAGAACTATAAAAGGTCTTCATGGAATAGAGTGTTTTAATGGTAGTACACCACTTGATTTAAACTTAAAAGCATATAATGATGCTATTTATAGAGGCGTTGCTATGTTTGGAGGAAGTGATTGTCATATAGAAAGTAAAATAGGAAAATATGCAACACGTTTTCCAGATTGGGTAAAAAATTTAGATGATTTTATAAAAGCTGTAAAACTTAAAAAAACATCTCCAGTTATGCATAATGGTAAAGAATATATTAATATTGAAAATTATTTAAAGGAAGTTATTTAACATAATGAATAAACATACTTTTTATGAATAAACTACATAGTAGTAATACATAAAGGGTGAGTGTTTTGAAAAGATTTAGTAGTGTATATTATGAACTGAAAATTTGGCGTGATCATGAAATAAGTTTAGGAAACATGATAAAAGCTAAGAAAGTTCATGAAATGTCTAAAAAATACAAATATGTTTATTAAAAAGGATGGGAAACCATCCTTTTTATCCTTGCCTTTTAAACTTTTCGTGATTTCCAGATTCCATATATCCAGTTTTAGAATTTCTACTTTCATTAGAGTTTTTTATAAGTGATTTGTTTTTATTTTCTTCTGAATAAGTATTTTTTTTAGACAAAATAATCTCCTCCTTTTTAATTATTATGTGTAAAGGAGGAGATTATTATTTATTTAATATTAGTTTTCTATTCTAATAATATTTTCTATTTTCTTAACCTCATCAAGTTCAACAATTTTATTAAATGCTACTTGAAGATTAGATTCTGTTGTTTTATGTGTCATAAATACAAGTGAAACAAGAGAGTTTTTTGCACTTTTTTGTATAACAGTTGATAATGAAACATTATTATCTCCTAAAATAGAAGTTATTTTACCAAGAACTCCTATTTTATCCTCAACAGTTAATCTAGCATAGTACTCAGTTTCAAGTCCTCCTATAGATAAAATAGGAAGCTCTTTTATATTATTTAAAACCTTATCTTCGTAAGAAGGAGAGTTTTCACTATTTATTACTGATATAATATCACCAACTACAGCACTAGCTGTTGGAAGATCTCCAGCACCTCTTCCATAGAACATTAAGTTTTCAACAGCATTTCCTTTTAAGAAAACAGCATTGTATGAATCAGATACTGTTGCAAGAGGATGAGTTGATGGTATGAAAGTAGGGTGAACACGCATTTCAAGCCCTGCCTCTTTCTTTTTAGCAATAGCAAGTAGTTTAACAGTGTATCCCATTTCCTTTGCATATTCAATATCTAGTGGAGATATACTACATATTCCTTCACGATGAACTTTTTCAGAATCAATTTTAGTTTTAAAAGCAAGTGAAGATAGTATACAAAGTTTATACGCAGCATCAAATCCTTCAACGTCTGCTTCAGGAGAAGCTTCTGCATAACCTAAATCTTGAGCAACTTTTAACATAGTTTCAAAGTCTTTTTTATCCTCAGTCATTTTAGAAAGTATATAGTTTGTAGTTCCATTTACAATTCCTATAATTTCTTCAATTTGATTTGCTGCTAAAGGATCCTTTAAAGTATTTAGTATAGGAATTCCACCTGCAACACTTGCTTCGTAGAATATTTTAACTCCATTTTCTACCGCTGCTTTATAAATATCTTCTCCTTCTACTGCAAGAAGTTGTTTATTAGCTGTTACAACATGTTTTTTTGCTTTAATAGCCTTTAATATATATTCTTTTGCAGGATTTATTCCTCCCATAACTTCTACAACAACATCTACATCAGATGATAAAACATCATCAAATTTGTCTGTAAAAAGTTCAAATGGTATATCGCAAGCTCTAGCTTTTTCAAGTGATCTTACAAGTACTTTAGATACTTCAAGTTTTTTTCCACATCTTTGAGCTATACTTTCATTATTAGCTTCTATTACTTTCCATACACCACTACCTACAGTTCCAAATCCTAATAGTCCTATTTTAACTTTTTCCAAAAGAAAAACCCCCTTTAATTTAGTCTACAAAAGCATTATATATTGCTTTTATAGCTTTTTCAAAATCATCATTTTCAACTCCAACGATAATATTTATCTCGCTTGATCCTTGATTAATCATTCTAATATTTACACCTGCGTTATATAATGCAGAGAATAGTTTAGATGATACACCTTGAGCATAAATCATTCCACGACCAACAGTTGCTATTAAAGCCATGTTTGGATAAACTTCAACTGAATCTGGATTACATTTTACTTTTATTTGCTCTACTATATCATAAAGCTTACCTTCTAAGTAGCTACTTTCAATTACAAGTGATATATTATCAATACCAGATGGCATACATTCAAAAGAAACATCAAAATCAGCTAAAATTGATAGTATTTTTTGTGCATATCCAACATGAGAATTCATATAGCTTTGATCTATAGCTATAACAGTAAAGTCCTTTTTACCTGCTATACCAGTTATAGTACCTGCTGCTACACTTTGATCGATTTCACCAACAATCATTGTGCCTGGATGAGAAGGATCATTTGTATTTCTTATATTAAGTGGTATACCAGCTTCTTTAACAGGTTTTATAGCGTCTTCATGTATAACAGTTGCTCCCATATAAGCTAGTTCTCTAAGTTCTCTATAAGTAACTTTTGAAATAGGTTTAGGATTTTCAACTATACATGGATTAGTTGTTAAAAGACCTGAAACATCTGTAAAGTTTTCATATACACATGCGTTAACAGCATTAGCAACTAAAGCTCCAGTTACATCAGATCCTCCTCTAGAAAATGTTACTATTCTGCCACTAGCAGTTGCTCCATAAAATCCTGGAATAACAGCATTTTCACACTTAGATAGTCTTTTTCTTAAAAGCTCTATTGTAGTGTTATAATCAAGTTGGCCATTTTTTTCAAATCTAATAACCTCAGCAGCATCTATAAATTCATAACCTAAAAGATTTGCAAGAACTATTCCACTTAAATATTCTCCACGGCTAGCTGCATAATCTTTAGTAGTATGAGATGCTATAGTTTCCTTTATTTCATCTAGATACGGATTCATATTAATATTAAGTTCTAATTCTTTTACAATATCTAGACATCTATTTTTAATTATAGTAAAAACATCATCAAATGGTATTTCATTTTCAACATGAGCATGGCATAAATATAAAAGATCTGTTATTTTTTTATCTGCAGAATCTCTTTTACCAAATGCTGACGGAACTACGAACTTTCTGTCTTTATCCATTTGAATAATATTATAAACCTTTTTAAATTGTTGAGAGCTTGCAAGCGATGATCCCCCAAATTTTGCAACCTTTATTGTCATATTTTATCCCCCTTAATGTTCGCAAAGCAAATACATATGTTTTTATGCTAAAGACTTTTTATTAATTAATATTAACATATCTAGGAAGGTTAAACAAGTATTTTAAATATTTTTCTAAATATCAATATAATATATAGCAAAAAGAAAAAGTTATTCCTAAAAGTAGTTAGGAATAACTTTTTCATATTTAAAATTTTATATATGAATTTCCGTCTAAAGGTATTAATAATAGTAAAGGAGCTTTTTTACTAGGTTCCCCTAGAGCGTATAGTGTATATGCTTTTCCAGGCTTTAAATTAGCATTTGGAACTGAAAGTTCTGTTCCTGTATTTTTAGACTTTAGTTTGAAATGATATACGCTAGGTGGAAGTTGAGTATAATTAGTATACTCTCCAAAATCTACATTTTTAAAAAGAGGAATTCCACTAGCTAAAGAAACATCTGTATCTCCTGCATTTGGAGAAAGGTTAGCAAATCTTACTAAAGCTTTATTTGGTATAACTTTTTGTGTATTATCAGGAACTACAAATAGTTTTAAATCAGATACATTGTCTCCTACTACTAAAGTTAAAATAGAGTAGGGAGGTATTTTAATATTTGTATTTAAAACCTCGGATTTCATGTTGCTTGCAGGAAATACTTTTATATTGTAATTTCCAGGAAATACCTTTATATATGATGTAAAGTTTTTATATGGAAGATTTTTTGCTATAAGTCCTCCGTTAGCAACTACATTAACTGCAGGGGCATCAGGTGATGCATGTAAAAGTCTTATATATGATATTGGCTTATCAGAAGCATAGTCTGTTTCTGTAGGGTTAGTATGTGTACCTATATCCTTATTCATAAATATACCTTTCAAAATACTGTATCAGTATAATTATATGAAAAAAATTGTTAAAAGGTGAATACATTAATCTATTTTGGTTATATTTGTTATTTTATAATCTAAGTTATAATTTTTATAGGATATAGGAGACATTTTTACTTCATAAAGATTAGGAGAAGTGTCATCTCCATATGATAATGTCCTAACTTGATATAAAATTTCAAATGGGATATTATCTTTGTATTTAACATCTATTAAAACAGCATCAAGAAAATTTCCTTTTTCAATATTAGAAAGGATAGATGGTGTAGTATTTATAACTTCAATTTCATCTTCATTAATAAAAGTAGAAAGAGAGTTTAGAGTTTGACTTGCAAGATTAAGATTTTCATTTGATTTTTCTAAAGTTTCATTGTATGTATAATAAAAAGTTTCTATTTCTTCACCTGATTTTCCAAGCATTATAATAGGGATATTATTATGTATAGTAGACGCAAAAACGTTGTATTCTCCTGAAGTAATAGTATTAAGTTTGTTTTCCTTAGCATTATAAGAATAAATATGTAAAATTGGTTTATTGTCTTTAGATCCTTGAATTATAATTTCTTGTTTATTATCATTGTTTATATCTTTACACTCTATATATAAAGGCCAGCTTTTTATGTTTTCCCCAAAAGTTTTAAGTAAAGGGTCCGGCTCTAAAGTAAAGCCGTCCCCTTTTTTTGTTTTTAAGGTAATATTATAGTCATTTTTTAAGTTTGATTGTATGTATAGTGTATCGAGTTTTTTGTCTCCATCTACATCACAATAAACAGTTTTAACAGGGGTAACATTTTTTATTGTTTCTTTACTTTTAAATGTTATTAAAAGTATTATAGATAAAAGTAAAATAAAAGATATTATTAGAGCAGTTATAATTTGACTCTTTTTTAAAATGTAAACCTTAAGTTTCATAGTATCACCTCTAATAAATTAATATGTTACTATAGGAATTATTATGATAAATAAAAAAACTTCCCTTAAAGGGAAGTTTTTTTATTTGCATTGTGGGCAAACACCATAAAAATATAGTTTGTGTGATTCAATAGTGTAGTTGCTATGCTTTTTAGCAACTTCATCTACAAAGGAAAAATCTCCATCTACTAAGTCATCAACACACTTGCATTTGTTACAAACAATATGTGGATGCGTTGATGTGCAAGCATCAAATCTAAAGTTATCTTCTCCTACGTTTATTTCTTGAACTAAGTTAAGGTCTATTAAAGTTCTTAAAGTTTTATAAACTGTAGCTAAGCTCATAGTAGGATAAGTTTCTCTTAAATTTTCATAAATCACTTCAGCAGAAGGGTGACTTTTTGTAGACTTAAGATAATTATATATCGCATATCTTTGAGGAGTTAGTTTTAAGTTTTTTTCTTTGAAAATATTACTAAGATTCTCCATATTTATCATCCCATTCTAATTTATAATTATTATCTATTAATAGTGTATTATAAACTAATATATATTGTCAATTAGAATTTTTTAATCTCTGGGTATTTAAACACAATATATGTTATAAATATTAAAGATGTAACAGAAATTAAAACAGTATAATCATTTAAAAATCTTCTGATACCTCGTATTTCCCTAGAGTTTGCAGTTATCAAGTCTAAATTATAGCACTCATCTCCTATAAGTGAAAGTATAAATTTGCATGTATTGTAAGAATTAGTGAAATCTAAGCCTTTATCTAAATTATTTAATCCAGATATATAGGTATATCCTGTATTCATATAACTACTTGTAGTATTAGATACTATTTTTAAATCATTTTTTTTCATAAAGTAATCTATAGTATTAGTAAGATTTTTTAATTTTTCGTGAACTAAAAGATTAAACTTATTTGAATTACCTAGATTGTCAAGTAATATAAAGTCACCTTTTAATTTAAGACTTTTAAAATAATCTAATCCTTTTTCATCGGAATTTTTTCCAGATAAAAAGGCAAATATAATTGTACGATCCGGAACAATATTTTCTTGTATTTTTGCAATTCTAGCACACTCTATAAGTATTGATGGAGTATAGGTTTTAACTTCAAATGTATCACCTTTTGTACTATTAAATTTTGAAGGGATTTGTCCATCGTAAAATGTTCCTATTATTAAAGGTGGATACTTAGGATTACTTCCTTCAATTTTTCCATAAACATTTATTAAATTTTGTTTTTCAACCTTTATACCTGACTTTAATTTTAATTTATATCCTTGGTTTATATAATCTTCAATCTCTTTATATGCCTCATGGGAAACTGCAAATTTTAATATTCCATTAGAGGTTTTAGTGTATTCAGAGTCAAAAAAAGAAGAATTATCTAAAATTTTTTCTTTTGCCTCTGGAAAAAGAACCGCAGAAACACCAAGAGCTTTTAGCTTTTTATCATAGGTTTCCTTTAGGTAATTAGGGTAGGTAGCATATTTTTCAAATAAAATAATGTCAGGAATAGAATCTTTAAATTCAATTTCATCTATTATTCTTCCATTGCCTTTTACATATTGTGAAGTATATAAACCACTTATATCCTCTGTAAAATCTTCTTTATATGTGTACTGTTTAATAGTGTTGTCATATTTAGATATAACTTCTAAGTATGATTTGCTTTTTTCAATAGGTATATTATATGAAAAGTTTTGTTTAGTAGTTTTTAAAGAATACTCTTCAAGATTTGAAACTATATAATCAGAAGATATTTTACAAAAATCCTCTTCATTATAAGAACTTAGCCAATTAGATTTTATATTATCTACATTATTTATAATATTTTTATAGGATATAATATCTGTTTTAAAGTTATTTCCAAGATTAGATAAAAGTAAAATAAAAACTATAATGCTAATTAGAGAGGTAAATAATATTCTTTTGTTTTTAGGGCTCATTTTAATACCTCCTTTATATAAATTTAACCAGTCATATTGTATTAAATACAATATGACTGGTTTTATAAATCGTATAATTCCATTCTAGCTTTTTGAACTTTTATGTTTGATTCATCTAGAAGGTCTTTTAAGTCAAATACATCGCCATATTCAATTAATTTATTAAATTTGTCTTGAATCTCAGAAGACTCGGATATTTTACCAAGAGAGTAGAGATTTGTAATATTATCTAAAACATCTGAGATAATATTAGATTTAATCTCAAACATAGTTTGTGCATCCATAATTTCTTCTTTAATTTGAGACATTTCCTCATCAAGTAAAAAAGCAAGTTCAGCAGATTTTTTTAGTCTATCTTTAATATGTTTAGGAATACTTTGCTTATATTTATAGTTTAAAGAGTGTTCTATAGTTGCCCAAAAGTTCATAGCAAGTGTTCTAATTTGTATTTCAGCTAAAACTTCTACCTCTCCTGAAGTAGTTTGAACAGGATATTTTATTATCATATGATAACTTCTATAGCCACTTTCTTTGAAATTTTTAACATAATCTTTTTCATAAGCAACAGTTAAATCTTTTCCATCACGTTGTTTAATTAAATCTACAACAGTATATATATCTTCAACAAACTGACACATAATTCTTATACCAGCTATGTCCTCAACCTCTTGGGCTATTCTGTTGAAAGGTATATTTAACTTTTTAGCTTTTTCTAAGATACTAGATATTTCTTTTACCCTACCAGTAACAAATTCAATAGGGGAGTAAGTATTTTTATTTCTAGATTGTTTTCGAATGCTTTTAAATTTAATTTTAAGTTCTTCAACGGCTTGCTCATAAGGGATTAAAAATTCTTTCCAATCTTTAACTAGCATATTCCCTCATCTCCTTTCATAAAGCAATAGGGAAATCTTCATTAAAAACATTTAGTACAAATAAAAATATATCACTAATTTTAATAAAAAACAATAATTAACTATAAGCAAAATAAAGTTATATTAAAGTGGAAGATACAATTTAATTTATGTTAAATATTAAAGGAAATAGATAAATATTTATAGAATATATAACATTAAAGATAGAAAAAGGGGGGAAGATAATGAAAAGTATTGGACTTTTTTTTGATTTAATGGACTATGAATATTTAGTTTCCCTAATAGAAAGTAAAAATATAATAATAAATGGATTTACTAACATTAAAAAGGCTCCTAAAAATCTTTTGAAAAATGTTATTAAAATAAAGTATAACAATGAAAAAAAGTTTCAAGAACTTATTGATGATATTTTTTGTGAAAAAAGTAAAGATTATATTCACCTAAGTTTAGATGATTTTTTAAGTGAGTTTTATATTTCCTCATGGAAAGAAAAATATACCATATTTGAAATATATGGTATATTTTTAAGTATATTTCCTAAGGAAGCAGAGAATTTGTCAGATAAAATTGAGTTTAATATTAAAAATGGAAAGCATATTTTTTCAGGTCTTATAAATGAAAATGTAAACATAAATGATGGGAATTGTATATCAATTATTAAAAAATATCTTGATATAAATAATATAGATAAGTTTATTTATGACAGTATTATAAAAATAGAGGAAGTTATATTAGAACTTAATAAAATGGAAGAGTATAACTTTATTCAAGATAAAATAAAGAACAAATCTATAGTTGAAATTTGTAAAGAATTTGGTGATTTATCAGAACAATTAGATAATAATTTGTTTATGTTAGCTTTTGTAAAATTGAATTTAGATTATGCTAAAAAGGATAATAGTATTTTGGTGTTTTTTAAAGATATAATTTTAAATGCAATGGAAAACATTTATATTCAATATAAAGAATACAAAAATAATCAAATAGAAGTGCTAAAATTAGAATTAAATAATAAAGAAAATTCGAATATTTCTTTAAATAAAAAGTTATTTAACTGTAGTATAGAGCTAAATTGTTTAAAAGATGAAATAAATGAAAAAAATATATTAAATAAAAGATTAAAAGAAAAAATTATGAAAAATACTACATTTAAGTTAGAAGAAGAAAAACCAGATTTAATATTAGTTACAAATTATTTACCAGATAGAATTTTAGATTCTATTGGAAATTATTTAATGATTAATCCAGAGAATATAAAAGATTATAAAAGTATTATAAAGAATTTTAAGGGGTTAGTTTATATTGATAGAGGTTCAATAAGCAGTACAAAAAATTTATTATTATTAGAAGATTATTTTATTAAGGTTAATATAAAAGCAAAAACTATATTTGCAAAAAATATAGAAGAACTTGTTAAAAGAATAATTATAGATAAGTTTGCTTTGGAGGTATGATTATGGCGAAAGAATTTAGTGATGAAGATATAAAATCAATAGAAGAATGTTACTTATTAGGTAAATTAGCATTAGATGAAAAAACATTTCCAAGTATGGGGGAAGATCAAAGCTGCATTACATATTTAAGAAAAAATCCACAGTATATTTTATTTTATATTAAAGCATTATCAAATGTTCCTAAAAGACTTTATAGTGTTCCAGGTCCCTTTGAAAACGATATGTTTGTTGGATTTGAAAAAGGTATAGAAGGTATAGGAATGCCACTTGACTATTGGGATTTAGATATAAAAGAGAAAAAGGAATATATATTTGAAAAGTTAAAAAATAAATTAATCTTATTTACTCCTTATTTAAAAAAAGAAGAAAAAGGTGGAAAAGGTGATATTTATTATAGAAATTTAGTTGTGAGAGATGTAGAGGATCTTGAGGATTACTCTTGTGAAAGTTTTTCAGCTGTTCCATCACCTTTAGTTAGAAGTGTAGAAGAATTTGAAAGAATGGTAATGAGACAAGATCCTATAAGATTTGATAGTTATAGCATTGATATGGAGGATCCTGAGTTTATAATTTGCAGGGACTATATATACTATAATTTAAATTGGAGTAGAAATCTTGATGGAAAAAGAATTCTTCAAGGTATAGGTGAAATTAAAAAAATAGAGCTGCCTAAGGATTTTAGAGAAAATATAGTTTATAAGGTAAATGATAATTTAGTTTTCTTAACTAATACATATATAAACTCTACTTTAAAAAAATATTTTGAAAAAGGGGAATATATATTAAATAATTCAGATGATAAAATAGATAATAAAATTATTAGAAGTGAATATGAATTTTTAAAAAGATTTAAATATTATCTTACTAAAAATGATTTGTTTTATAGTGATGAAGATATATATAACTTTCACATTGCATTAAAAACAAATTCTTTAACAATTATAAGTGGAATGTCAGGAATAGGTAAAACTAGTCTTGCTATATCATATTCTAAGGCATTAGGTTTAGAAGAAAATAATTGTTTAGTAGTTCCTATTAGTCCAGCATATACAGAACCATCAGATATAATAGGATATTTAAACACTTCAAAAGAACAATATATGCCATCAGAAACAGGAATTGTTGATACTTTAATAAGAGCAGAAAAAAATCCAGATGAAATATTTATAATAATATTTGATGAAATGAACTTAAGTCAGGTAGAGTACTGGTTTAGCCCATTTATGTCAATTCTTGAAATGAGTAAGAAAGATAGAAAACTTACTTTATACAATGAAAATTGTAAATGTAAAAATCAAGATATTTATCCATCAACAATTACAGTAGGTGAAAATGTTTTATTTGTTGGAACTGTAAATTTAGATGAAACAACTAAAGATTTTTCAGATAGGCTTTTAGATAGAGCAAATCTTATTACTCCACAAAAGCTTTCATTTATTTATATGAAAAACATTTTAGACTTTTATAGTGGACAAAATCTATCTAATTTAGAAGAAAAGTATTATTTAAACTTTAAATTTTGGAAAAGAGAGTCTGTTTCTCCTATACATATATTTAAAGAGTGTGAATTAAAGCTTTTAGATGATTTACACAATGCTATTAATCAAGTTGATAGACAAAAAGGAATATCTTATAGAACATTATGTAATATAGCAAATTATATATTTAATATACCAGAAAATGAAAATGGAGAAATGCTACTTTCAAGAGAAGAAGCATTTGATATTCAAATAAAGCAAAGAGTGCTTACAAAGGTTAAAGGACATCAAGAACAATATGGCTCTCTTATAGGAAGTTTTGAAGGAGAGGGTATAAAAGATGGAGAGTTATATGAAATATTAACAAAAGAAGAGTTTAAGTGTATATCAGATTTTAAATTCTCTATTGAGGAGCTAAAGCGAAAAGCTGAGGAGATGTATTATAATGGGTATATACTATAACTTAGACTTAAAGGTTAAGTTTACAATAGAGAATTTTGGAAAAGAATATTACCAGTATGTTACAAAGTTTTATACTGATATGTGGAGCATTGATAATATAGAGGTTTCTATAAAAGAATGCTCTAAAGTATATATTGAATTTTATACAGAAGAGCCTAATAGTAGATTAGTTGTTGAAAACATATACAAAGAAGAAGGAGAGGC
Source organism: Bacillota bacterium (assembly GCA_023389275.1). Lineage (GTDB taxonomy): Bacteria > Bacillota > Clostridia > Clostridiales > Caloramatoraceae > Clostridium_AB. The sequence goes on along the minus strand of JAEWEN010000064.1, from coordinate 11,961 downwards.
ATTTAAATTAAACCCTGGTGAAAATAAAATGTTATTTGAACTTGAAAATAATTATTCAATGCTTGTTCCAGGCAATTATACTTTAAAAGTATATTTAAACGGTGTAAAGTATTATGCTATGTTTGAAATAATACCGAGACATATTAATGATATACAGTTAAAAAATTTAAGAGATTTTGTTAATAGTGAAGTAAGAAATCTATCTTATAATATGTCTTCAAAACTTCAAATGATAAATACTAATACTAAATCAGACTATATATCTTTTATAAAACAATATTCAGAATCTTATAAAGAGTTAAAGTTTTGTTTTAATAGTATTATGAAAAATCCTTATGTAAGTTTAAATAAAAAAATAATTAAAAATGGCAAAGTAAAAAAAACTGATAAAAAAACTATACAGCTTAATTCTAAAGGTATAAATAATTATGAATATAGTTTTAAAAAGGTTAAGGAGTATTGTAATAAAGAGAATATTTTAATAAAAAGTATAGCTATAAAAATGATAAATACAATTAAAGATATAGAGGCAAAGCTTGGAGTAGCATATAAACAGAAAAAAATAGAAGAAGAAATGCTTAGAAAAGATTTTGAATTTAAAAAAACTTCTATAAACATAGTAAAAGATATTAATAGAAATAGCAGAGAGATAGTTAAAAAAATAAAATCCTATGATAAATCAGTTTCTACACTAAATAGTACAATGAAAAGAAAACAAGGAATTAAAGAAAATATATATTTGTTAAAAGATCTAAAAGCAGCATTAATAATATTTATAAAAAGTCCTTATATGAAGGACATTCCATTTGTAAACAATACTAATTATAAAGGAATAAGAATAAATGATTATAGATATAAAAGTATTTTAGATATTTATAAGCAAATACATATAGGAAACAAAAATAAGTCTATAAGCTATAAGCCTTCAGAGTTAATATATGAATATTTTATTTACCTAGCAGTTATAAAGATTTTTAGGGATAAAGGATTTAAACTTGAAAATTGTATGTTTAAAGATATTATTCATGGAGAATTTTTAGAGAAAATTCCAAAGGGATGTCTTGCAAAATTTTCTAGAGATAATTTAGAAATTAGAGTTTGGTATGAAAAAGAGCTATTATCATTACCAGATGAAAGTATTAAATTTGGAGATGGTTTTTATACACATGCGCCTAATAAGCTACCGGATATTAGAGTGGATTATGTTTATAATAATGTAGTAAAAAAATCTCTTATTGTAGAATCAAAATATAGAAGATACTCTTATCTTTGGAATGAATTTTATAATACAAGTACAATGATACAAATAAAAAACTACAAAACTACAATAAGGTATTTTTATGATAAAAATAAAAAACCAAAGGATATTATAAACAAGGTAGTTGTGGTTTATCCAGGGGAAGAAGGTATAAATAATATTATAAGTAAAGAGTTTGGCGATTATATATTTTTACAATTAAAGCCTGGAGAAAATAATGATATATATGGAATAGAGGATCTAAAAAAAATACTAGAAGAAAATATTGAATCATTTAGCTCATAAGAGTATTATTAAATAGGACGCAATTTAAAAGGAAGGTGGATTTTATATTACAAAAGTTTATTAGTTAACCTTGGAGGTTAAAAATGAAGGTTAAAAGTATAGCATATTTTAGTATATTTGTTTTTACTTTGTTTTCTTTAATAAGTTGTACTAGTAAAAGTAATAATGAAGAAAATATTCAAACATCTATTTCACAGGAAAATAGCTTTAACAACAATGAAGAAATTATTAATATAATAGAAAGCTATTTTAAATTTATGGAAGAAAATAATATTGAGGCTATGGAAAATCTATTTGCTAGTAAACTAAAGGATTTACCACAGGATGGTTTTAATTTTGACTATATTAAAAAAGTTGAAGTTAATAAAATAATAGAGGCTAATGAAAATATAGATGTTTATATTGATTATATAAACGGTGATTATGGTATACCTAAAGAGGATATAAAAATATTTGAGGTTAGCTTTAACATACATACAAATGATAATGTAAGTAAAGAAAGTTCGCAAAAAATTGCACTTGTAAAAGAAAATAACAAGTGGCTTATTTTTGAAATGTTTAGATAAAAAAGCGCCTTTAAGGCGCTTTTATTACATTTTCTCAACAGTATCTATTCCAAGAAGTGAAAGACCGTTTTTAATTGATGTAGTTGTAGCTAAAACTAAATTTAGTCTAGCCATTTTTAAAGATTCATCTTCAAGGTTCATAATAGAACAGTGATTGTAGAATTTATTAAATGCTTTTGCTATATCTACAATATATCTTGTTATTATAGCAGGCTCATATTTTTCAATAGATAAAAGTAATGTTTCATTAAATCTTGAAATAAGTTTTATTAATTCAAATTCTTCAGTAGTATTTAGCTTTGTATAATCAGGGTTAGCTGAGAATCCTTCAGCTTTTCTAAGTATACTTTTTCCTCTTGCATATGTGTATTGTACATATGGAGCTGTTTCTCCATCAAAATTTAATATATCTTTCCAGTCAAATGAAAGGTCTCTTTCTCTATTATTTTTAAGGTAAGTAAATACTACTGCACCGATTCCTATTTTCTTAGCTGCGTTTTCCTTATCTTCAAGATTAGGATTTTTTTCATTTATAAGTTCTAGTGCACGTGATACAGATTCGTTTAATAACTCTTCAAGTAAAACAACATCACCTTTTCTAGTAGCAAGCTTTTTATTACCTATTCTAACTGTACCAAATCCAACATGAACACAATCATCTGCCCATTCTTTTCCCATTTTCTTTAATGTAGAGAAAATTTGTTGGAAGTGAAGTGATTGTGGAAGACCAACAACATAAATATTTTTATAAAAATCATATTCTTTCTTTCTGTATATTGCAGCAGCTAAATCACGTGTAGCGTATATAGTAGCTCCATCTGATTTCATAATCATACATGGTGGTATATTGTATTCTTCAAGGTCAACAACAAGAGCACCTTTACTTTCCATAAGAAGATTTTTATCTTTAATTTCAGATACTACTGCACCCATTTTATCGCTATAGAAACTTTCTCCAGCTAATGAGTCAAATTTTATATTTAAAAGGTCATAAACCTTATTAAACTCAACTAAACTAACATCTTTAATTTTTTGCCATAACTGAACTTCTTTTTCACATCCATCTTCAAGATTTTTAAAGTGTTGTCTTGCTAAATCTTCAAGAGAAGGATCTTTTTCAGCTTCATCATGGAATTTAACATATATTCTAAGAAGTTCTTTTATAGGTTCTTTTTCAAGAGCCTCTTCATCTATCCATCTTTCATATGCAACAATTAGTTTACCAAACTGAGTACCCCAGTCACCAAGGTGATTTATACCTATAGTATTGTATCCAGCGAATGAAAGGATTTTATAAAGAGAATTTCCAATAGCAGTTGAACAAAGATGTCCAACATGGAAAGGTTTTGCTATATTAGGTGATGAAAATTCAACAATAACATTTTTTCCCTCACCAGAATTACATGAACCATATGAAGAACCTTCTTTTAAAACTTTTTCTATAATATCTTTTGAGAAGTTTCCTTTAGCAATGAAAAAGTTTAAGTATCCTCCTACAGTTTCTATTTTTTCCATAAAATCAATATCTAGTGTAGATTTTAATTCTTCTGCTATTAAGTTAGGAGCTTTTCTCATTGTTTTAGCTAGTCTAAAACAAGGGAATGCAAAATCTCCCATTTCGCTTTTAGGTGGTATTTCTATAAAGCTTTCAATTTCATTAATATTAAGTCCTGTTTTTTCACTAAGTTTTTCTGCTAATAATTTTTTATAATCCATAATAAAACCTCCTAATAAATTTTAAAAAAGAAAAACTTCGTCTCAATATCAAGAGACGAAGTTTTTCCGCGGTACCACTCTAGTTAGCTTAATGCTCACTTTAGCCTTTATAACCTAAGGCAAAGGTCTAACCGTACTTAATTCAGGTAGAGTCTCAAAGGTTCTATTCCCTAAAGAATTTACTATAAGGCTTACACCATCCCTTACTCGCTATTAGTTTTACCAAAGGTACTTATCCTTATCACAGACTTTAATATATCTTGTAATAATTTTATCAAATAATATTATTGTGTCAAGCATATCAAATTACTATTTGTAGAAAATTAAAATTTATAAATATAATAATGAAAATATTTAAAATATTAGTATAGAAAATTATAGTAAAATAATAGATAAATATGTTATTATAAATATGAATTGTACCACTATATTTTAAAGTTTTTGATGTACTAAGGAGGTGTAGAAAATAAAGAAATACAAAATGAGGAAAAAAATAGCAAGTGTTTTATTTATAACTTTTGTATTAAATGTTTTAGGAGGGGGATTTTTAAACACTAGTGTAAAAGCGGAAACACGTCCTAAAATGACAGGAGTAGAGATGGTAAATAAATCTCCTAAGGAAGGAGACTATCCTACTTTAAAGTTAAGTTCAAAAGGTTGTTCCCAGGTACAGTATAGCGTTTATTTATACTCTCCAGAAAAAAAAGTATGGGAAAATGTATCAAATGGATATACAAGCCCTGTAAGTGGAGAAACTTCTCATACTATAAAATTAAAAAAACCTTTACATAAAGGAGAGAATAGCTTTAGCGTATGGGTGAAAAAAGCAAATGCTACTCCTATAGATAAAGGGGGATACGATGATTTTGAAAGTTATAAAGTAAATATAAGTGGATCCTCAACAATTCTACCAGAGATAAAGTCAGTAAACATAGATTCATCTCAGCAAAAAGTAGGGGTAAGCCCAACACTAAAAATAACATCAACAGGAAGTGAACAGGTACAATATAGAGTGTACCTATACTCACCAAGTAAAAAGGTATGGGAAGATGTATCAGGAGGATATACATCAGCACAAAACCCATCAACAGTATATAATTTAAAATCAAATACTGCACTACACAAAGGAGAAAACAGTTTTAGTGTATGGGTAAAAAGAGCAGGAAAAGACCCTGCAAAAAAAGAAGGATATGATAACTTTTTAAGTTATAAAATAAATGTAAGTGAAGAAGCAACACCTTCAGCACCTACATTACCTGAAATAACAAATGTAAGTATAGATGAGTCACAAGTAAAGTTAGGTGGAACACCTAAAGTATATTTAACATCAACTTGTGCAAGTAACGTACAGTATAGTATATACTTATATTCACCAAGTAAAAGGATATGGGAAAATGTATCAAACGGATATACAACATCTGTTAATCCAAATACTCCTTATGCAATAGATATGAGAAAGCCTCTACAGCCAGGATCTAATACCCTTAGTATATGGGTAAAAAGAGCTGGACAAGCACCTACAGACCCAGGTGGATATGATTCTTATGTACATAAGGTTATAAATGTAGATATAAATACAGCTAAAACTACAAAAATAAGTAGTCTTTTAGCAACATCAGATAATTATGTTTCAGGGCAAAAACCTGAAATTCAGGTAAATGCAAGTGCTGGAGATGGTAGTAATATAGCATATAAAACTTTCTTATATTCAGATAAGGATAAAACATGGGTTGAGTCTTCAAGTTTTACTAGTCCTATACCTAGTGGACAAAGTACTAAAATTACATTAAATACATCTCTAAAAGAAGGAAATAATAAAATACTTCTATGGGCAAAAAGAGCATGGTATGAAGGTGATGTATATGAGGATTATAGAGTTATAGAAATAAATGCTAAACAATCAGGTCCTGTTAAAAAGAAAATAGTTGTAGATGCAGGGCATGGTGGTGTAGATGGTGGTGCAGTGTCTTATAGTGGACAAACCAATGAAAGAAATATAACTTTAGCAGTTTCTCTAAAACTTGGAGATGTTCTTAAATCCAAAGGATACGATGTTATTTATACAAGAACAGATAACACGAGTGTAGCATGGGATAGTAGTAGTCAAACTGCTTCTTTAAGATATAGAGCAAATTTTGCAAATGAAAATAATGCTGATTTATTTGTTTCTGTACACTGTAATAGTGCAACTCCTTCAGCATATGGAACAGAAACTTATTATAGCACCACTAAGTCAAGTAAAGATAAAACACTTGCAACAGATATTCACACAGAGCTTATTAAATCAATAGGGCTTAGAGATAGAGGTGTAAAAACAGCTAATCATTATGTTACAGTTAATACTAAAATGCCAGCTTCTTTAGTAGAACTTGCATTTATTAGTAATCAACAGGAAGAAGCGAAGTTAAGAGATCCTCAATTCCAACAAAAAGCTGCAAATGGAATAGCAAATGGGATAATAAATTTCTTAAGAAAATAAGTTTAAAAAGTAGTCTTTAATAAAAATAAAGGCTACTTTTTTTATTTAAAAAAGGAAAAAAGGTAAAAATATCTAATTATTAAAGTAAAATGAAAAAATGTTATTAACATACTTAATTAATTGACAAAGCTATAAAAATTATATATACTTTGAATGTCAAATTATTTGACTATCAAACTATTATATAATTATAAGATTAATGGTGATGTTATGAGGGAGAGTAAAAATATTATAAATGAATTATTGGTGGAACTTTTTAATGACATACTTATTATTGAACAAAGAGAAATATCAACAGAAGAGTTTAAAGATGTTTCTGTAACAGAAATTCATACTATTGAGGCAATAGGTATAAAGGATTTAAAATCTATGTCTGAAATAGCTGCTGATTTAAATATTACAGTTGGAACATTAACAATTGCTATTAATAATCTTGTGAAAAAAGGTTATGTAGAAAGAAAAAAATCAGAAAATGATAGAAGAGTTGTGAAAATATCTTTAACTAGAAAAGGTAAGATAGTACATAGATTACACGAAAAGTTTCATTGTGATATGGTTTCAGCATGTATAGAGGGGCTTGAAGAAAAAGAAATAGACATTTTAGTAAAATCCCTAGATAAACTTAATAGTTTTTTTAGAGATAGGTATGATATTAAAAAATAGTTTCTAGGGAGGATATAACTATGATAGGGATAAAGGTTATAGGAACTGGTGCATATTTACCAGAAAAAACAATATATAATCAAGATTTAGAATATGTTATGGATACAAGTGATGAATGGATAAGACAAAGAACAGGTATTGGAGAAAGAAGAATTGCAATAGGGGAAGATTGTAGTGACTTAGCTTTTAAAGCTGCAAAATTAGCTTTAGAAAATGCTAATTTAACTCCAAATGATATAGATGTATTATTAGTAGCAACATGTACTCCAGATAATTACTGTCCTTCAGTAGCTTGCATGGTTCAAGAAAAATTAGGAGCTTCTAATGCAGTAGCTTTTGATATATCTGCTGCTTGTACAGGATTTATATTTGCTCTTAAAACAGCAGAAAGTTTACTTATGTCAGGTAATTATAAAAATGCTTTAGTAATAGGTTCTGAGGTTATGAGTAAGCTTTTAAACTTTGAAAATAGAAATACAGCTGTATTATTTGGAGATGGTGCAGGTGCTGTTGTTATTTCAAAAGGAGACTATAATGGAGGAATTAAAGAGATATATATAAAAACAGAAGGATCAGGGTCTAATCTTATTACTATGCCTTCTTTAAGTCCTTTTGAAAATATAGATTTTAAAAATAATAACTTTAAATACTCTTCAAATATTACTAGAGACATATTTATGGAAGGTAGAGAAGTATTTAAATTTGCTACTACTGTAATGGTAAATATGGTTAAAAACACTTTAGAAAGAAATAATATGGACATTTCAAATATAGCGTATATAGTACCTCATCAAGCTAATAGCAGAATAATAAGCTACTCTGCTAAAAAATTAGAAGTTAATAATGATATTTTTTACACTAATATTGAAAAATATGCAAATACTTCAGCAGCAAGCATACCAATAGCGCTTCATGAAATTAATGAAAAAGGTTTAATAAAAGAAAATGATAATATAATACTTTTAGGCTTTGGTGGAGGATTAACTTTCGGGTCAGCACTTATTCAATGGTAATTAATAGTAATTAGGAGGATTATAAATGTTTGAAAATAAATTTACTAAAATGCTAGGTATAAAATATCCAATTATACAAGGAGGCATGGCTAGAATAGCAGATTCTTCTTTAGCAGGTGCCGTATCAAATGCAGGTGGACTTGGACTTATTACAGGATATGCACCACTTGAGTGGGTGAGAGATGAAATAAGAAAAACAAAAGAGATAACAAATAATCCTTTTGGGGTAAATATTATGCTTATGCATGAAGAAGCTGATGAAATAGCAAAGCTTATATGTGAAGAAGGGGTAAAGGTAGTTACTACTGGAGCAGGAACCCCTGGAAAATATATGGATATGTGGAAAGAGCATGGGGTTAAGGTTTTAGCAGTTGTACCGTCAGTAGCACTTGCAAAAAGACTTGAAAGATCAGGAGTAGATGCTGTTATTGCAGAAGGGTGTGAATCAGGTGGACATATAGGTCAATTAACTACTATGGCTCTTGTTCCACAGGTTGTAGATGCAGTAAAAATACCTGTTATAGCAGCAGGGGGAATTGGAGACGGCAGAGGTATTGCAGCCTCATTTATGCTTGGAGCTTCAGGAGTTCAAGTTGGAACTAGATTTTTAGTTGCAAATGAATGTAATGTACATGAAAATTACAAAAATAAAGTAATATCTGCAAAAGACATAGATACAGATGTAACAGGAAGAGATACTGGACATCCAGTTAGAGTTATTAGAAATAAGCTTTCAAGAAAGTTTTTACAGCTTGAAAAAGAAAGAGCTTGTGTAGAAGAATATGATGCTATAGGTACAGGTGCATACAGCAAAGCTGTTTTTGAAGGTGATGTAGAATATGGATCTGTTATGGCAGGTCAAATAGCAGGACTTATAAATAAAAAACAAAGTTGTAATGAAATCATAAATGAAATGTTTAATGAAGCTAAAGAACTTCTAGAGAAGGGAAAAGGTGCTTTAAATGAGTAAAATAGGATTTATCTTTTCAGGACAGGGAGCCCAATATATAGGAATGGGATCAGATTTATATGAAAACTATACTGAAATTAAAGAAGCCTTTGATAATGCAGATAGTATTTTAGGCTATTCTTTAAAAGAAATATGCTTTAAAGGTGATGAAAACACTTTAAATAGAACTGACATTACTCAACCAGCAATATTTACATTAAGTGCTGGAATTGCTAATATTTTAAAAAATAAAGGTATAAATGCAGATGCTACATGTGGATTAAGTCTCGGAGAATATACTGCTCTTTATTATGCAAATAAGTTAAGCTTTACTGATGCATTAAAACTTCTAAAAATTAGAGGTGAAATAATGAATAATGCATATCCAGAGGGAAAAGGCGCTATGACAGCTATTATAGGACTAACTAAAGAGGTTATACAAGAAACTATAGATAGCGTTAAAAATATAGGAGTAGTAGAAATAGCTAACTTAAACTGTCCAGGTCAAATTGTAATAACTGGAGAAATTGATGCAATTAATAAAATAGAGCCTATACTTAAGGAAAAAAGAGCAAGAAAATTAGTAAGATTAGATGTTAGTGGACCTTTCCACTCTTCACTTTTAAAAGAAGCTAGCTTAAAGCTTAAAGAAGAACTTTTAAAAGCTAATTTTAATAAAGGAGACATACCTGTTTTAACAAACTATACAGGTGATGTACTTACTGAAAGTAATGTAATTGAAACTTTAACTGGTCAAATGTGTAGTACTGTACACTTTGAAGATAATATTCGCAATATGATAAATATGGGGGTTACTACTTTTGTAGAAATAGGACCTGGTAAAGCATTAAGTGGATTTGTTAAAAGAATAGATAAAAAAGTAAAAATATTAAATGTTGAAAATATAGATAGTCTTAATGAGGTTTTAGAATATTTTAAAAAAGAGGTGTAATTAATGAATCTTAATGGTAAAGTTGCTTTGGTTACAGGAGGAAGTAGAGGTATTGGAAAAGCTATTGCTTTAAAACTAGCATCTTCTGGAGCTAAAATTGTTATAAATTATGAAAAAAACGAAGAGGCAGCTAAAAATGCTATAGAGGAAATCAAAGCTTTAGGTAGTGATGGAGTTGCAATTCAATGTAATATTTCTGATTCTAAAAGCTGTGAAGAAATGGTAAAAAAAGCTGTTGAAGCATTTGAAAAAATTGATATTCTTGTAAATAATGCAGGTATAACAAATGATAAGTTAATGCTTAGAATGAGTGAAGAGGATTTTATGAAGGTTATAGATGTTAACCTTAAAGGAGCTTTTAACTGTACTAAATATGTTTCAGCTCACATGATTAAAAAGAAGGTAAAAGGAAAAATTGTAAATATATCTTCAGTAGTTGGAGTATCAGGAAATGCAGGGCAAGTAAACTATGCATCAGCTAAAGCAGGTTTAATAGGACTTACAAAATCAGTAGCTAAAGAATTAGGTTCTAAAGGAATTTGTGTAAATGCAGTTGCACCAGGTTTTATAGAAACTGATATGACAAAGGTATTAAAAGATGATTTAAAAGAAAATGTAACAAATTTAATACCTTTAAAAAGATTTGGAAAACCAGAAGAAGTAGCTGAATTAGTAGCATTTTTAAGTTCTCCATCTTCAGATTATATAACATCTCAAGTTATAAAGTGTGATGGTGGAATGTTAATGTAGGGAGGAAAATAAATGAAGCGTAGAGTTGTAGTAACTGGGATAGGAGCAATAACTCCAATAGGAAATACCGCAAACGAATTTTGGGAATCAAGTAAAAATGGAATATGTGGAATAGATTTTATAAGTGGATTTGATATAACAGAATCTAAGGTTAAACTTGCTGGAGAAGTTAAAAACTTTTCACCAGAGGGATGCATAGATAAAAAAGAAGCTAAAAGAATGGGACGTTATACACAATTTGCAGTTTGTGCAGCAAATGAAGCTGTATTAGATTCAAAAATAGATTTAGATTCAATAGATGCTACAAAACTTGGAGTTTCAGTAGGTTCAGGTATAGGTGGACTTGAAACTATGGAAAAAGAGCATAAATCAATGCTTAAAAGAGGTATTGGTAAGGTTTCACCTTTAACAATTCCAATTATGATAGCAAATATGGCAGCTGGTAATATAGCTATAAAGTTTAATGCTAAAGGCTCATGTACTTGTACAGTAACAGCATGTGCTTCAGGAACAGATTCTATAGGTGAAGCTTTTAGAAATATTAAAAATGGATATTTAGATTTTTCAATAGCTGGAGGAGCAGAGTCTTCTATAACACCTCTTGGAATATCAGGGTTTACTGCATTAACTGCTTTAAGTAAAAGTGAAGATCCTAAAAGAGCATCTATTCCATTTGACAAAGAAAGAGATGGATTTGTAATGGGGGAAGGTGCAGGTATGCTTTTCCTTGAAGAAATGGAGCATGCTAAAAAAAGAGGCGCAAAAATATATGGAGAAATAATAGGCTATGGAGCAACATGCGATGCTCACCATATAACAGCACCATCACCTAATGGAGAAGGTGGTGCAAGAGCAATGGAACTTGCACTAAGCGAGGGAGAAATAAATAAAGAAGAAGTAGATTATGTAAATGCACATGGAACAAGTACAGATTTAAATGATAAATTTGAAACAGCAGCTATAAAAGCTGTATTTAAAGAACACTCAAAAAATCTTTTAGTAAGTTCAACAAAGTCTATGACAGGACATCTTTTAGGGGCAGCAGGAGCAGTTGAGGCAATAGCATGTTTAAAGGCTTTAGAAGAAGGATTTGTACCTCCAACTGTTGGTCTTTTAGTTAAAGATGAAGAATGTGATTTAGACTATGTACCACAAACAGGTAGAAATAAAGATATAAAATATGCTATGTCTAATTCACTAGGGTTTGGTGGACATAATTCTGTATTACTATTTAAAAGGTGGGATAATTAATGATAGATTACAAAGAAATACAAAATCTTATAAAAGCACTAGATGAAAGTAGTTTAACAAGTCTTGAGGTATCACATGA